>NZ_JBGFGP010000087.1:0-96311 GCF_041224545.1 Sedimentitalea sp. XS_ASV28
CTAGGCCGTGTTGACAAAAGGTGTTAACAGGGCGGGCTGAACGTGATTCAAACTGGTATCTGCAATGGAGACCAGCTTGGCACGAGACCTGATGTCGGACGAAGAGTGGGCGTTTCATGAACGCTTCATCCTGGCCGCCCGCGCCCCGAACGGACGCAAACCCACGAACCATCGTCTTGTTCTGGATGGGATTTTCTGGATTGCGCGCACCGGATCACCGTGGCGCGATCTGCCTGAAGAGTTCGGCAAGTGGTCGTCGGTCTATCGCCAGTTCCGGCGCTGGACGCTGGCCGGGCTCTGGGAGCAGATCATGGACGCACTGAACGAAAGTCGGCTGGTTCCCGATGCCCTGCAAATGATAGACAGCACCGTAGTTCGCGCCCATCATCAGGCAGCGGGCGCTAAAGGGGGACTCCGCGACAGGGTTTCGGCCGTTCAAGGGGTGGCTTCACGACCAAGATCCACCTCCGCGTTAACGGCGTCGGCCTGCCCATGAGGTCGGAGATCACGCCGGGGCAGACATCGGACTACCTGGGCTTCGATCTGGTCATGGCCGATAACCTGCCCGAGCCGTCCGTCCTGCTCGCAGATCGCGGCTATGACTCTGACAACGTTCGCAAAACCATGGAGGCGCGCAACGTCGTGCCTGTCATCCCCATGCGAAAGACCCGCAAACTGCGCGTGGCCGTCGATCGCACCATCTACCGGCTGCGCAATCTGGTCGAGCGCTGCTTCAACAAGCTCAAAAACGCCCGGCGCGTCGCCACCCGCTACGACAAGACCGCCGAGAGCTTCCTTGGCTTCATCGACATCACATCTATCCGCCTATGGCTCCGCCATTTGTCAACATGACCTAAGCAGGCATGGGAACACCGCATTGCACCTCCGGACCGGTCGGGCAGGGGGTGAGACCACCACTCACAGAGATTGCGATCTGGACCTGACCGCTGCTGCGCCCTATCACTGGTCTGAAAGCCGGTGTGGGGCGGAGCTTTGACAGACAACTTGAATATTGCAGAGATGACGTCAGAGAACGCCAGGACCGAACTTGGCCGGCTCGCCGCGCTCTTGAACAAGGCGAACACAGCCTACTATGTCTCGGACGCGCCGGAAATCCCGGATGCGGAATACGATGCCCTGCGCCGCAGAAACGCCGAGATCGAAGCGCGGTTTCCCGAGCTCAAACGCAAGGACAGCCCATCCGAACAGATCGGTGCGCGGGTCGGGGACGGTTTTGCCAAGGTTGAGCACCGGGTTCGAATGCTGTCTCTCGGCAACGCCTTCGACAGGGATGATGTCGCGGCTTTCGACACGAGCATTCGCAAATACCTCGGGCTGTCGGACGAGGCACCGCTGGCCTATACCGCAGAGCCTAAGATCGACGGGCTGTCGCTTTCCCTGCGCTACGAAAACGGCGCGCTGGTCGAGGCGGCGACGCGCGGCGACGGGACGGTCGGTGAAAACGTGACTGCAAATGCCCGCACGATCGATGACGTGCCCGAGACCATACGGGGCGCGCCCGACATTCTGGAAGTGCGTGGTGAGGTTTACATGTCCCACCCGGATTTCGCCGCCCTCAACGAACGACAAGAGCAAAGTGGCGGCAAACGATTTGCCAACCCGCGAAACGCGGCGGCGGGATCGCTGCGTCAACTGGACGCCACCATCACGAAAACCCGCCCGCTGAGGTTCTTTGCCTATAGCTGGGGGGATCTGTCCGAACCGCTGGGCGAAACGCAGATGGACGCGCTGGCGCGCCTCTCGGATATGGGCTTTTCCACCAACCCGCTGACCAGACTTTGCGCCGGACCCGATGAAATGATCGCCCATTACGCGGTGATCGAGGAACAGCGCGCGACCCTCGGCTATGACATTGACGGGGTTGTCTACAAGGTCAACGATCTCGCCCTGCAAGCCCGTCTCGGATTTCGCTCGACCACGCCGCGTTGGGCGATCGCCCACAAGTTTCCGGCCGAGCTTGCCTGGACACGGCTGGAGGCGATCGACATCCAGGTAGGGCGCACCGGCGCGCTCAGCCCGGTCGCGCGGCTGACGCCGGTAACGGTGGGCGGCGTCGTGGTCTCGAACGCGACCCTGCACAACGAGGATTACATCGCCGGACGGGATGCGCGCGGTCAGCAGATCAGGGGCGGCAAGGATATTCGCGTTGGCGATTGGGTGCAGGTCTATCGCGCGGGCGACGTGATCCCCAAGGTCGCGGATGTGGATCTGGGCAAACGGCCCCACGACAGTCAGCCCTATACCTTTCCGACGCTTTGCCCGGAATGTCACAGCGACGCAATTCGGGAAGAGGGGGATGCGGTGCGGCGCTGTTCGGGCGGGATGATATGCCCGGCGCAAGCTGTTGAACGAATGAAACATTTCGTCTCCCGCGCCGCGTTCGACATCGAGGGGCTGGGCGCCAAGCAGGTCGAACAATTCTATCGGGACGGCTGGATAAAGGAACCGGCGGATATTTTCATGCTGCGCGAACGCTATGGCAGCGGTATGCAACAGCTCCGCAATCGCGAAGGATGGGGCGAAAAATCGGCAACGAACCTTTTTGCGGCAATCGACGACAAGCGCAATATCCCGCTTGGCCGGCTGATTTTTGCGCTTGGGTTGCGCCATGTGGGAGAGGCGGCATCCAACCTTCTGGCGACGCATTACGGCACCTGGGAGGCGTTTGAAACGGCGATCACCGGTGCCGCCGACAGGCAGGGGCCGGATTGGGACGATCTTTTGTCGATCGATGGCGTGGGCGAGGTCATGGCGACGTCGCTGGTAACGGCGTTTGCACAAGAGAGCGAACGCGAGTCGATCGACCGTTTGGTGGCGCATTTGAGTGTCGGCGCCGCCACGCGTCCGGACACCGCGGACAGCCCGGTCGCCGGAAAAACCGTGGTCTTTACCGGGACGCTGGAAAAGATGACCCGGGCCGAGGCCAAGGCCCGCGCAGAGGCTCTGGGCGCCAAGGTGTCGGGGTCGGTGAGTGCCAGGACCGATCTGCTCGTGGCCGGACCGGGTGCCGGTTCAAAGGCCAGGAAAGCGGCAGAACTCGGGATCGAGACGCTGGACGAAGATGGCTGGCTGGCCCTGATCGGCGCGGCATGAGCGGCCGTCCAGAGCCGCTTTTCCCGTTGTTCTCGGGGCTCGAAACCCTGCCCGGCGTGGGACAAAAGACGGCTCGGAATTTCGCACAACTGGGGATCGAAACGCCGCGCGACCTGTTGTTTTCATTGCCATATGCGGTGGTTGACCGGCGTCGGCGTGACACGATCAAGGGGGCCGAACTGCCGTCGACCCTGACCGTTGAAGTTACGGTGGGGGCCCATCGTCCGTCTTCGGGGCGCGGCGGGGCCTATCGGGTGCATGTCGAAGATTCCCAGACCGGTTTTCAACTGGTGTTTTTCCACGCGCGGGGGGATTTTCTCAGAAAACAACTGCCCGAAGGCGCGCGGCGGGTGGTGTCGGGCAAACTCGAACTGTTCGACGGCATGGCACAGATGGTGCATCCCGATCATATCCTGTCGCCCGAAGACGCCGACGCCATTCCCGAATTTGAACCGGTCTATCATCTGACCCAGGGCGTCACGCAAAAGACCATGTACAAGGCAGTCCAGGGGGCGCTGGCGAGGGTTCCGGAGCTTGAGGAGTGGATCGACGCAGGACAATTGCAACTTCGGGGATGGCCGGACTGGGCCGGCGCGATGCGCATGGCACATGCGCCGGGCGGGCTTGATGATGTCATGGCGAGCACGCCGCCGCGCGAACGTCTCGCCTATGACGAGTTGATGGCGCACCAGTTGACGCTGGCCCTCGCGCGTCAGAAGGAACGGAAAGCGCGGGGAATCGCCAGCCGGGGCACTGGAAGATTGCAGGGCAAGGTTCTGAAATCGCTTCCATATCGTCCTACGTCGGCACAGTCGCGCGCGTTCGAGGAGATTGCGGCCGACATGGCGGCACCGCAACGGATGAACCGGCTGCTGCAAGGTGACGTGGGGGCGGGCAAGACGCTGGTTGCGTTCATCGCCTTGCTGGTCGCAGTCGAGGCCGGCGGCCAGGGGGTGATGATGGCCCCGACCGAGATTCTTGCCCGGCAACATCTCGAGGCACTTGCTCCGCTTGCGCAAGAGGCCGGCGTTGTTCTGGAGATCCTGACCGGGCGCGACAAGGGCGGCGAACGCAAGGCCAAGCTCGCCGCGCTTGCCGGGGGCGAGATACAGGTGCTCGTCGGGACACACGCGGTCTTTCAGCCGGATGTGGTGTTTCACGATCTCAGGCTTGCGATCATTGACGAGCAGCATCGTTTTGGCGTGCGGCAACGGATGGAACTGGCCGAAAAGGGGGTCGCGGCCGATGTTCTGGTGATGACCGCCACGCCGATTCCCCGCAGCCTGGCACTGGCGCAGTATGGCGACATGGATGTGTCGGTGCTGGATGAAAAGCCACCGGGAAGAAAGCCGATCAAGACGGCCGTCGTCAGCACCGACCGCATGGATGAGGTCATCGGCCATCTGCGCCGCGCGATCGCGGATGGGCGTCAATGTTATTGGGTCTGTCCGCTGGTCGAAGAATCGGAACTGGTCGATCTGACGGCGGCGGATGATCGGTTCAAACGGCTGCGCGCGGTTCTGGGGGACGACGTGGTCGGCCTGGTCCACGGGCAGATGCCACCCGGCGAAAAGGATGCGGCGATGGCCGCATTTCAATCGGGTGTCACCAAGGTTCTGGTTGCAACCACGGTGATCGAAGTGGGTGTGAACGTGCCGAATGCGACGATCATGGTGATCGAGCGCGCCGAGACCTTTGGCCTGGCGCAGCTGCATCAGTTGCGGGGCAGGGTCGGCCGCGGGTCGGCGCAATCCACCTGTCTGCTGATGTATCGGCCACCGCTGTCGGAGGGAGGGCGCAAACGTCTGGAAGTGCTGCGCGAGACCGAGGATGGATTCGTGATCTCGGAAACCGACCTCAACATGCGGGGAGCGGGCGATGTGATCGGCACGGCGCAGTCGGGCCTGCCGCGTTTCCAGATTGCCGATCTTGAGCGGCAGGCCGGGTTGATGGCGGTTGCGCAGAGTGATGCACGCACGCTTCTGGCCAGGGACCCCGATCTGAGCTCCACGCGGGGCCGGGCGGCGCGCGTCTTGCTCTGGTTGATGCGGCAGGATCGTGCGATCCGTTTGATTTCAGTCGGTTAGCGATTTTGTTCCGATAGGTTCGCAAATGTTCTCAAAAAGTTCTTGACCGGTGGCGGCAAAAATGAGAACAAAAGGTCAACAAATGCTTAATTGCCGACCGGGAGAGCCGACGACATGATGAACCAGATCAGAACCGCCCTTCGCCGCACTCAGGATACCCTTTTGCAGGATGCGATCGGGGCGGGGGCGCTGGTTGTGATGCTGGTGGTCGCGCTGCACCTGCCCGGGGGTTATTGATACGCGTTTTCCTGTTTCTGCCTGCGATCTCATGCCGGACGACCTGCATCCCGTCCTGTTTCGATGCAGTATATCGGGGGGTGTCCTGCCTCTCCGGGGCCTTGCCTCTTGGCCCAACCGGTCGTTCCGGATCCCGCGTGAGAGAGCTTTGACTGCCGCCGCCATCCGCCCGGGATGCGCGGCGGTTTTTTTTCATGATCAGGCGCAATTGGCCTGTTCGGCCTGCTTCATCGCTTCGGCAGTGGCATCGAGGGCGAGCAGGATCGAGGCGTGGCGGTTCTTGTAACCACGGGCGGGGATCAGCACTTCGAGCCCATCAAACGGGGCATCGGGCACCGGCCCGTCCTGCTTCAGCATGGCCTTGAGCTGGTCGCGGGCGGTTTCGACCTGTGAGCGCGTGGTGCCGATGACCGCGCCGCCGACAACCGAGGCGGATGCCTGACCCAGGGCGCAGGCCTTGACGTCCTGGCCAAATCCGGTGATCCGGCCATCCTCGACCTGCACGTCGACGGTGATTGTGGAGCCGCACAGCGGCGAGCGCTTCTTGATCGTGGCGTCCGGAGCATCGAGCCGTTCAAGATGCGGAATATCCGCGGCCAGCGCGAGAATGCGGGCCGAATAGAGCTTGATCAGATCGGTATCGCCGGACATGTCTTTCCCTCTTGCTGACTTCCTCATACATAAGGCCGCAAGACTGTGATGCAAAAGGTTTTACGCGATGTCCTTCGAACCCGATACCTTGGTCTATAATGACGCCGGGCTGATCCCGGCCATTGCGCAGGATTCGGTGAGCGGCGACGTGCTGATGATGGCGTGGATGAATGCGGAATCGGTGCGCAGAACGCTTGAGTCAGGGCGCGTGACCTATTGGTCCCGATCGCGGCAGGCGTTCTGGGTCAAGGGGGAAAGTTCGGGCCATGTACAGGAGCTGGTCGAGTTCCGGATCGATTGCGACAGGGATTGTGTGCTCGTGATCGTGCGGCAGACGGGGCCGGCCTGCCATACCAACCGGCGCAGTTGTTTTTACACCGCGGTGCGTGACGGCGCCGAGGTGGAGTTGATGGCGCCGCAACAGGATTGACGGGATGAGGGGCGCTGCCCCTCAAACTCCCCGGAGTATTTGGACAAAGATGAAGGGGTCATAGGTCCACCATGGACCGGATGTCCTGGGGCGTCGCACCCTCAGCGCGATATCTGGCGATTGCGCGCGCATCGTCGCGTTTCGCGAGGCGTTTCCCGGTCTCGTCGCGGATCAGCCGGTGGTGGTGATAGGTTGGAGTCGGCAGGTTCAGGAGTCGCTGCAACAGCACGTGGATCCGGGTGGCTTCGAACAGATCCCGGCCGCGCACGACATGGCTGATGCCCTGCGCCGCGTCGTCGAGCACGACGGACAGGTGATAGGAGGTGCCCATGTTGCGCCGGCGCAGGACCACGTCGCCGACGTCGTCGCGCAAGCTTGCGCCGGATATGGTGATCAGGCCGGTTTCGCCATCTGGCCCCGACCCGGTTTCACGGAATGACAGCGGCTCGTCCTCGATGGCGGCCAGGGCGCGGCGGACATCCAGGCGCAGCGGCGTGTCTTCGGGGCAGCGCAGCGCGCCGCCGGGGGTGTTCGGACGGCAGGTGCCGGGATAGATCAGCCCGTCAGGCCCATGATGCGGTGCACCTTCCTGCGGTGCGGAGGCCGCCGCCTCGATATCGCGCCGCGAACAGGTGCAGGGATAGAGCAGCCCCCGGGACCAGAGCGTCTGGAGGGCGGCAGAATAGGTCGCAGTCCGGTCCGATTGACGCAATACCTTTCCGGACCAGGTGATTCCCAGCCAGTGCAGGTCGTCCTCGATGGCAGAATACCACTCGGGCCGGGCGCGGCTTTGGTCGATGTCTTCGATGCGGAGCAGGAACCGACCATTCCGCGACATGGCCATGTCATGCGCCAGAAGGGCGGAATAGGCATGGCCCAGATGCAGCGGTCCGGTCGGCGATGGCGCAAATCGGGTTCTGAATGTCACGTTTTTTCAATGACGTATACATTGCTTTTCAGGTTTATGCCCGGCAGGTGATCGCCATGTTCCCTGAACAGCAATCGCGCCGCGCCGCAATCGAGATATTCGTTCAGGCGGCCTTCGTTGGACGGATCGTCGAGCGCGTGGTCGTTGAAGGAAAACACCAGCAAGCCGCCCGCGTCCAGACCGTTCATCAGGGTGTCGAATACCGAGATCGGGGCCGCTCCGGCGCCGATGACGCCAATCGCGGCGATGGCAGCATAGTCGCCGGGGGTGTGTGCGAGGGGGCTATCCGGGCCGATCTGGTCGAGCTTGCGATACAGGGTTTTGGCACGGGCCTGATCGAGCATCTCGGCGGAGAGGTCGACACCGTCGATGCAGGTGAAACCCTGTAGCTTGAGCGCCAGACCCGACAGGCCGGTGCCGCAGCCAAAGTCCAGGACCGGCAGGTTCGGGTCGCGGATATATGTCCTGAGAGCGGCGGCGCAGCGTCCCGGCGTGGCGTAACCGTTTTCGGCCACTTCGGCCTCGTAGCTGCTGGCCCAGTCATCATAAAGGTTGCGCGTGCCGGCGGCATCACGCGCGCCATAGGCCTTGTCGAGAAATCCGTTGCTCATGTCGCCAGCTTAGGCGGCAATATCAGGCGGCGTCCAGAGCAGAATGGCGCAGCCAGCCTTGCCAGTCCGCCTTGGCGCGGTCGGTATAGGCCTTGTAACGGTCCTTGCGGCCACGGCGGCCCCCTCTCAGGCCGTCCACGGGCGGGAACAGGCCGAAATTGACGTTCATCGGCTGAAAGGTTCTGGCATCGGCCCCGCCGGTGATGTGGGTTATCAGCGCCCCGGTTGCGGTTGTCGGGGGCGGTGGCGCGATATCTTGCCCGAGACATTCGGCGGCGGCCATGCGACCGGCAAGAAGCCCCATCGCGGCACTTTCCACATAGCCCTCGACCCCGGTGATCTGACCGGCAAATCGGATGTTGGGCCGAGATTTCAGCCGCATGCGGTCATCCAGCAGGCGTGGTGAATTCAGGAAGGTGTTGCGGTGAATGCCGCCAAGCCGGGCAAAGCGCGCGTTCTGCAGGCCGGGAATCATGCGCAGCACATCGGCCTGTGCGCCGTATTTCATCTTGGTCTGAAAGCCGACGATATTAAACAGCGTTCCCAGGGCGTTGTCGCGGCGCAACTGCACGACGGCATGGGCCTTGATGTCGGGCTGGTGCGGGTTTGTCAGGCCAACCGGCTTCATCGGACCGTGGCGGAGGGTTTCGCGGCCGCGTTCGGCCATGACCTCGATGGGCAGACAGCCATCGAAATAACCAGCGGTTTCGCCCTCGTGAAACTCGGTCTTGTCGGCGGCGAGCAGCGCGTCGATGAAGGCCTCGTACTGATCCTTCGTCATCGGACAGTTGAGATAGGCGGTGCGCTCTTCCTCGGTTTCACCCTTGTCATAGCGCGATTGCATCCATGCCTTGGACATGTCGATGCTGTCGAAATAGACGATGGGCGCGATCGCGTCGAAAAACGCCAGGGCTTCGCGCCCGGTTTCGGCCTGTATGGCCGCGCCAAGTCCCGCCGATGTCAGCGGGCCTGTGGCCAGTATCCAGGTGCCGCTGTCAGGCAGGGCGGTGATCTCTTCGGAACATACCGAGATGCGCGGATGGGCACGCAGCCGGGCGGTCACGGTTTCCGCGAACGGGTCGCGATCCACGGCGAGCGCGCCGCCGGCGGGCAGCCTGTGCGCATCCGCGGCGGACATGATCAAACCGTTTGCGGCGCGCATTTCCCAGTGCAGCAATCCCACCGCATTCTGTTCGGAATCATCGGACCTGAAGGAATTGGAACAGACCATTTCCCCGAGATTTCCGGTTTTGTGGGCAAAGGTCGCAACCTTGGGTCGCATTTCGTGGATCACCACGTCCACGCCCATTTCGGCCGCTTGCCAGGCTGCTTCGGAACCGGCCATTCCGCCGCCGACGATATGAATTGTCTCTGTCATGACAGGCCATTTAGGGCAGCGGCGCCAGCGGCGCAACGACGGAAGGGTGGTTGTTCAAAGAGCTTGTGAACGTGTAGGTCGCCGCTGACATTCGTTTAACCGGTGAGAGCCGGTCTGGAGGAACATGCGTGCAGCGGCGACCACTTTTCACAGGCGCCGGATTCCCGAGAAACCAGAGCCTTGAATAAAATTTGACATAATCTCGTTGTGATTGAAAGCGCCGGGTCAACAAAAGGTAAACTACCCCTGTTCACGCGTTTTCCGGCGCCTTACTGCGCCCAGTCCGGTTTGCGTTTGTCGATGAAGGCGGCAATTCCCTCTTCGGTGTCTCGAATCATCATGTTCTGAACCATCACGTCGCCGCAATACGCATAGGCCTGTTCCAGCGGTTGTTCGAGTTGTTCGTAGAAGGCGCGTTTTCCGATCGTGACCGCGCTGCCAAGCTTGGTCGCCAGAAGATTTGCAAGTTCCGTTGTCTCATGCGCCAGTCGATCCGCAGGGACGGACCGGTTGATCAGACCAAGTTCTTCGGCGCGCGGGGCCTCGATGAACTGGCCGGTCGTCAGCATCTCGAAGGCCTGCTTGCGCGGGATGTTGCGCGAGAGCGCAACCATCGGCGTCGAGCAGAACAGGCCGATATTGACCCCGTTTACCCCGAACCGGGTATCATCGGCAGCCACAGCCAGATCGCATGTCGCGACCAGCTGGCAGCCCGCCGCCGTGGCGATTCCGTGCACTTGTGCGATCACGGGCTGCGGGAGGGAGCGGATGCTCAGCATCATCGCGGTGCATCGGTTGAACAGGTCGGCGAAATAGGCGCGACCGCCGTCTTCACTCTGACGTCCGGCGGTCATCTGCTTGAGATCATGGCCGGCACAAAACGCCTTGCCTGCGCCCGAGATGACGACAGCACGCACATCTGAATCGTCTCGCAACGCATCGAATTCGGCCTGCAAGGCGGCGATCATTTCGTCTGACAGCGCGTTGAGCCGGTCCGGTGCGTTCATCGTCAGATGCGCCACGGCCCCGGTGTCGTTACGTTCCAGTATTGTCATCTTGCCCTCGCTGACTTTTGCGGCGACGTTAAGCGCCAATCGAGCCGGAGGAAAGCATGGAGCCGAAATTTACCGCGTCAGAGATGATGGAATTCCTGGATCAGGTTTTTCCGCAGGTCAGGAACGATTTTGCCATCGATCATCTGGATGGGGAAACCGTGACGATGCGGATGAAAATCGACGAGCGTCATCTGCGTCCGGGCGGCACGGTATCCGGTCCGTCGATGTTCGCGCTGGCGGATGTGACCGCCTATGTGGCGACCATGGCTCCGATCGGTCCGGAGGCGCTGGCGGTGACCACCAACATTTCGATGGATTTCATGCGCAAGCCCGAGGGAGGGCGTGATCTGATCGCCAAGGGAACGCTGCTCAAACTGGGCAAGGCGCTGTCGGTCACGGATGTGCTGATCTATTCGGATGGTGTCGAGAAACCGGTTGCAAGGGCCACGCTGACCTATTCGATCCCGCCAGCGCGTTAGATTCGTGATTTCCTGCCGCGCGTGAAGCGCGTTGCGTCGAATGGCGGGTGCCAAACCACGAAATCGTCTGATTTGCCGCGGAAATTTGGGGTATATAAATACCTAATTTATAATACGCTGAAATCATTATGCAAATCATGATTTCGGGCGCTTGACTGTGGCCTTCCATATCCGTAAACCCCGTCCATCGAATTCGGGCGGGTGCGCGTTGCACCCGCCTTTCACGTCAAACAGGAAACTCCTGCCATGAACACCTTTTCTGCCACACCAGCAGATATCGACAAGAAGTGGGTCCTGATCGACGCCGAGGGCGTTGTTCTGGGTCGTCTTGCCTCGATCGTCGCCATGCGCCTGCGTGGCAAGCACAAAGCGTCCTTTACTCCGCATATGGACATGGGCGACAACGTCATCATCATCAACGCCGACAAGGTACAGATCACCGGCAAGAAGCGCGAAGAGCACTTCTACTGGCACACGGGTCATCCCGGTGGCATCAAGAGCCGCACCAAACAGCAGATCCTCGAAGGCGCGCATCCCGAGCGTGTCGTCATGCAGGCTGTCAAGCGCATGCTGCCCGGTAACCGCCTGAGCCGCAAGCAGATGACCAACCTGCGTGTCTATGCGGGCACTGAACACCCTCACGAGGCGCAGAGCCCCGAAATTCTGGATGTCAAATCCATGAATAAGAAAAACACCCGGAGCTGATTGAGCCATGGCTGAAGAAATCAACACACTCGAAGACCTGAACCAGGTCGCCGGACTCGAAGCGGCTCCGGAAGTCGAAACCATTTCGCGCGAGCCTGTCCGTGACGATCTGGGCCGTGCTTATGCCACCGGCAAGCGCAAGGATGCGGTCGCCCGCGTCTGGATCAAGCCCGGTTCCGGCAAGGTTGTCGTGAATGGCAAGGAAATGAAGACCTACTTTGCACGCCCGGTGCTGCAGATGATCCTGCGCCAGCCGTTCACGGTTGCCGGTGTCGAAGACCAGTTTGATGTCAACGCGACGGTCAAGGGCGGCGGTCTGTCCGGTCAGGCCGGTGCGGTCAAGCATGGCATCTCCAAGGCGCTGCAACTCTACGATCCCAGCCTGCGCGGCGCGCTCAAGGCGGCCGGGTTCCTGACCCGCGACAGCCGCGTCGTCGAGCGCAAGAAATACGGCAAGGCCAAGGCGCGCAAGAGCTTCCAGTTCTCCAAACGCTGATCGGCACACGCCATATTTTATCTTGCAAGGGTCGCGCGGTTTGCGCGGCCCTTTTTCGTGCCGATGCGGGGGGCGCTATAGCGTGCAGGAGCGCCGACGCGCCGGTTCTGCGGGGCGTGAATTGCTACATGAACCGGCGGATTCCGCCCCGCGATGATCTGTCGTCGCCGGTTCATGCTGTCCGGATCGTGCACTCCGTGACGAAACTCATCACCTGAACATATCGGCGTGAGATCGGCGAAGTCGCGAGAAACATTGAACAACGCCGGACATCACGCTGCAAAATCCAGAAAAGACTTTACGAATCCCGAGGCGCCTCGCAGACTTGCGGTGTTTTGTATAAATTCATTTTCCTGTGGAGGCAGCGATGCAAGTCGCGTATGCCATCATGTTTTTCATCCTCGTCGGGGTTTCGGAGACCCTCAGACATGGCGTGTTCGGGCTGAACCCGGCGGATACGACCACCATCATTTACGGTGCGCTCGCGATTTGTGCCCTGCTGCTGCTGAAAAGTGATCTGATCACGACAATTCACCGCCCCGTCGAACCGCTCTATGGAAGCGACCGGCTCAACTGGTCCTGGCGGCGTTCGATGCTGGGCGTATTTCTGATGCCGCTCCTCTGGATCGTGCCGGTTGCCTATGGCTTTGCGCTGGTGCAACTCGACATTCATCCGATCGCTTCCACAACGGTATTGGAGACTCTGCTGACCCAGGTGCTTCTCGTTGCGGTTGCCGAGGGATTGTTTTTTCGCGAAGCTGTTGTCAAGGTATTTGGGCGCGAGATCCTGCCGGTCTATCTCATCTCGACGCTGGCGCTTTTCATATTCTACCTGCCATCCGGCCTGCCGATGGCGATGATCGCCACAGGGTCAGGAATATATTACCTGACGCTGCGCCTGATCGGGACTAACATATGGGTCGTGGCAGCGTTGCACGGGGTAACATTGATCCTGTTCGGCAAGGTCCTGTCGCTCGGCCTGTCCCAAGAACAATTCTGGCCGTACTCGATATATTTTATGATTGCATCGGCGGCCCTGTCGTTGCTGGTTTTCATGCTCTTTGCCCCGTCCCCAAGGGAGGCGCGCTATGCCTGATGGTCAATTTCAGAACGACACGCCGCAAGCGAAGACGACGCGCCTCAAACCGTCCCGTTACACGATACTGGTGCCGCTCAGGCATGACCGGCATCTGGCCTATAACACCGTGTCGCAATCGTTTTCGATCTGGGATTCAGAGGACATGGCACTGTGGACCGATCTGGGCCGTGCCGGCTCGATGCCGTTTTCGCCGGTCTTTCGGGGCTTTGTGCAGGGCGGGTACGTGCTCAACGCCGATGCGGACGAGCTTGAAATCGTGCGTGACCGCTATAACCGGGTGCGCCAGAACGATGGGCATATGATGCTCACCATCGCGCCGACGCTGTCCTGCAATTTCGGCTGCCATTACTGCTTCCAGGGTCTCGACAAGCCGCTTACCAGGATGACCCCCAAGGTCCGCACGGCGACCAAGGCTTTTGTCCTCGACCGGCTGGCGGGCAAGAAGAGCTTTCATATGACCTGGTATGGTGGCGAACCGTTGATGGACCAGGACGCAATCTGGGACATTTCGGCCGAGGCGATCAGCTATTGTGACGCGCATGGCATCAAATACAGCTCGATGATGATCTCCAACGGCTACAAGATGACCGTGCCGGTGGCAGAGAAACTGCAAAAGGCCCGCGTGTCACGGGTGCAGATCACCATCGACGGTGACGAAGCGGCGCATGACAGCCGCCGCCACCTGACCAGCGGGCGCGGCACGTTCCAGAAGATCATCGACAACATCAAGGCAGTGACCGCCCGCAAGCTGCTGACGGTGTCTGTCCGGGTGAATATCGACGGGCAGAACGAACGCGACGCCCGCGCGGTGCTCGACGTGTTGAGCCAGCATGGCCTGAACATCAAATCGGGCGTGTCTGTCTATTTTGCGCCGGTGGAAAGCGTGGCGGAAAATGCCGGTGGCTGTGACAGCTGCCTGTCCAAGACGGATTACGCGGATGTCGAAAACCGGCTTCAGGCGCTGGCGTTCGAAAAGGGGCTGATGGCGATGCCACGCATGCCGCGTTTTCTCGGGATGTGCACGGCGGTGAAACCCAACAGCTATGTCGTCGTGCCGAATGGCGACCTGCACAAATGCTGGGACACGGTGATGGATTCCACGCTGCGGGTCGGCAGCGTGATGGGCAACACCCGCAAGAAGGACGCGGGAACCGAGGCGATGTGGAACAACTGGTCGCCATTCGAAAACGATGTTTGCGCAAGCTGCAAGCTGCTGCCGTCCTGCGGCGGGGCCTGTGCCTTCAAATTCGTCCACAATGATTATGCGTCGGGAGAGGCAGGCAAGCTGCCTTGCCCGAGTTTGAAATTCAACATGGCCGAACAACTGTTTCTTCGTGCAAAGGCGCGGGGCTTTGTCACGGATGAGGACTGGGATCGGAAAAACAGTCCGACGGTCACAGATGATGGATTGCTCACGGGCAACCGGCACACGCTGGATTCCGTGGGCGCCGTTCATCACGCGCTCCAGGCGGACGCCTAGGGCGCTCAGGATCAAGGAATGGCGGGTCTGTGCCCGGTTACAGATTCGCCGGGCCGGTAAGACGTGACACTCCCGGCCCGTGGGCAGGATCGGCACCGGCCCTGCGCTCTATATCGGATGACATCCGCCACGAAAGGCGCGGAAGACAGGGTTTACAAGCAGCGAGACAAAGGCTTCACCATGCAGTTCATCGACCAGGCTTCGGGATACGCGGTAAAATCCATGTCGCTGAACAAGGCGATTGCCGCAGGGCGCGCAACGATCCAGGCCGAGCCGGATGGCGCCAGGATTGCCGCCTGCTTTCGCCCCGCGCTCGATGCCGCGACCGCCTTTGACCGCGATATCAATGATCGGCTCAGGTTCAATGCGTTGAGCACGCCGGAAAAGCTTGACCTGATGATCGCCGAACTGCTGCCGCGGTTCTTCCATGCGGAAAATCTGGCGAAGAGCGGGCGCGACACATGGCATGTGGCGTTCCTGATAGACGGGCGGGTTCGTCGCTCGCTGCTGATCGACGCAGAGGGCGTGCGTGCGGTTGAAAAGCCGCCAATTCCTCCGGCGGTCGAGATCGAAACCGATATCATGACGTTGATGGCCATCCTGCGCTCGGTGATTGCGGATTACCACATGAAGAAGCTGAATCCGGAGGCTCTGTGATATGGATCGTGTTTTTAAAATTGAAAACAGATACTTACCAAATGAACCTCGCGTAAAGCCAAGACCATGCGGGGTAACGTCATGAAATTGTTATCTGTATCGGTTGGTCTGTTGCTTGCGGCGCTTGGTGTATTCTACGTTCCGGTGTCGTTTTCGGTCGATGGGTTCGGGTTGGTGGTAAATCCCGGTGGCGTGCGCACGATCCGGGCGACCGAGCCGGGGATCGTGGTGCATTACCCGTCACAGGACGGGCGTTTCCAGCCCGGACAGATCGTCACGGCGGTGATTGATCGGACGGCGGTTGCAAACAACACGCTGCTGGAAGGCACGATGCGGCGCGAACTGGCAAAGATCGAAAGCGATCATCTTGAGCGGGTGTCGAAACTCGAGGTCGATCTGGGGCGTGATCGCGCAAAGCTGGCGGCGACAACCGAACGTCTAGCGGCGCGGATGGACCTGAGCGAGAATACCGCCGCCGTGCTCGCGGCGCTGCAATCCTTTAACGAGAACAGCGAATCCGACATCGACGAGTTGAATGAGAGCCGGCTGGAACAGATCGCGCGGCTTGAGGAACTGGTCAGGCGGTCAGGCGAAGTGTCGGCGCTCCCGGCGCAGAAGCTGGCCTCGATGCTCGATGATATCCAGGGCGACCGGCTTGCCGTGATCACCAGCAAGGGGACCAAGTTTTCATCGGACAAGATGGTCCTGGACATGGTCAAGACGCTGAATGACCTGAAATACGACAATTCGATTGATGCGGCAGAGGTCGAGATCCTGACGGAACGGCTGGACAATCTGAGAATGCAGATGCGCGAACTGGAAGTGCTGCGTGAAACCACCCGCTCCGAGGCCGAGGCGCGCTATCTGGCCAAGGCGATGGTGCCCCAGGTGGCGATATCGGACAGCATTTCGCTGGACATGCGGACGCTACAGGCCAGTCGCGCGGATGTGGACAAAAGCGATGCGCTGCGCCTGCTGGCGGCGGGCAAGAACGTGTCGGGCCTGTTCGCGCTCATTTACGGCATGCCGGATAGCGGCGCCATCGAGCTTGCGCTGGATGGACGTCGGCTCACGCTGCCGCTTCCGACAGATGAATCGACAATGCGGGAAATGCTGTCCGGCGCAGGTCTTTCGATAGGTGACGTGCGGATCGATCGGCAGGTGGCCGGGTCGTTTGACCTGATCTCGATCTTTGCCGAGTTTGACGCGCCGCCTGCGGCGCGCGTGACGGTGGCCTCGACATCTGCGCGCGCAGAGAATGACCTGCCGATTCTGGTCACGACGGCGATCAACCTTCCCAAACCGCGCGACGCGGCCGATGAGCAGGACGCCCATGAAATCGTGGGGTTCCTTGAAAACCGGCATGCCGTCGTTCTGCGCCCCGGCCAACCCGTGCGCGGTTCGATCAGCGACACGCGCACGGGGTCGGACATCCTGTTTGACGCGGTTCTGCTGGATCGTGATTTTTCCACCGTGGACACCAAGGAGCTTGGAATTCGGCTGGGCAATGCCTCGCTGGCCTCCAAGATCATCAAGCGCGGTGTGCTTTCGCAGGTCGTGGTGGGCGTGAGCGACAGTTCCGCCCAGCAGATCGACCATCTTCCCGGCGCTGTCGTGCATCTCAGCTTCCCCTTGGCGCGGCAGTCCCTGTTCAGCTTCCTGTTGGCCCGAAATGCTTCAATCTAGCCTCTTCTGGATCGCATCCGTCTGCACGCTCCTGACCCGACGCCGGGCGTTCGTGATGCAGACCGCGCGCACCGATTGCGGGGTGGCCTGTGCCTTGACCCTGGCCAATCTGCTGGGGCGTCCGGCGGATGCTGTGCAGGCGGTCGAGGATCTTGACCCCGATCGTTCCGGCACCAGCCTCGATGCGCTGCGGCTCTATTTTCAGGACCGGCTGGGTTTTTCCGCCAAGGCGCTCAAGGTGCCCGCCGGCAGCCTGCACAAGATCAGGGGCAGGGCGATCCTGCATATGCAGCAGCAGCACTATGTCGTTTTGCTGCGCGCCGGGGCGGGTGGCGTACTGGTTTTCGATCCGGCGGTCGGCCCGGTATTCTATCCGGCCGCCGATTTCGCAAGCCTCTATTCGGGCAGCCTGCTCGAGGTCTGCAAACCATCTGGCGCATCTGCCTCCTTGCCCTCCAGGCCGACGCATCGGGCGACCGTGGGCGGGCAGAAACGGCGCAGCATCGAGCCCGTTGCACTGTTCATCGTCGGCTTTGCAACCCGGCTGCTGGAATGCGCGATTTTGCTCTGCCTCGTGGCGGTGCTGTATCTCGTTCTCAATCAGGCGAGCTTTCCTTCGCTGTTGATGGCCTTTGGCCTGATCGGGGTCTGCGGAGCGTTGTTGCTGGTGGCGCATCAGGTCAAGTTCGAGGGCGAGGATGGATGGATCCGGCGCAACCAGAACCGGCTCTGGCGCGGCGTGCTGCGGACGGCGGCGAGAGGGCGCGATCTGAGCGGGTTTCGCGGGCGCCCCGAACAAGAGGTTTCGGGCGCGTTGCGCCGCGGGCTCAGCGTGTCGATCCCACAGCGTTCACAGGTCCCGGCGGCGCTTGGGGCGTTTGTCGCGGTGCCCGCGCTGCTGTGTTTCCTCAGCCCCTATATCGCGCTGGCGCATCTGTTGCTGTTCGGGTCGTTGCTGGTGGTGGTGCAGCTTGACGACGTCAAGGTCTGCCGCCGGTCGGTGCGCAAGGGGATCGGCCGCTACAGCAAGCTGGGTCTGGGCGTGGACATGTTCAACGCGCTTTCTGCCCCCGATCTCTTTGGCGAGATTGCGAAATGGACGGTCATCGGGGTTGCGGGCTTGGCGGTTCTCGTCGGCGCCTTGCCGCCCGTTGCGCTGATGTTCTGGATCCTGGCCGCGATGCAAATCGTGCCGCTTGATTTCAGGCGGGTGATGACGATCGCACCGGGGCTGGCGGCGCGCAAGCCAGTGTCCGAACTCACCGCGAGCGAGGTGCCGCTGCGTCGGCAAAGGGTGATGGGGGCGGTTGACCTGAAGGTCGGTCATGCCGACGGTCTGACCCGGATCGACGGCATCACACCGCTGACGCGCAGCCTTCAGCAACCGGATCTGACGGTGCGGGAACAACGGTTGATCATGGCCGACATCGTGAGCCAGACCCTGCAGGAGCTTGCGGATCACGAGCGCCCGGCGCGGATCGGGGCGGTGCGCATCTTCGGGCCGGGACAGGATGCGACGCTGGCCGATTTCGAACACCTGATGATCGCGCGCGAAGCCCGTCCGGGCAATACGATGCCGGTGCCCGGGGATACCCGCGCGATCCTTGACCGGGGTCTGGAGGACACGCTGCTGCGCGATCTGCACAGCTGTGCGCCCGGTGATTTCCCGGTGTTCTGGGATTTCCGCGAGCGACTCGCGCTCAAGGATTTGCAAGCCCGCCTGCGCGAGTCCGGCATTGATTGTGCCGGGCATCTGACGATGCGGCGGCTGACACTTGTCGAGGCGGCATGAGAGATGAGCATACCCTATCCCATTCTCGGTGACATCTGGCCCTATCGCGAGGCGACCGTGCCGCCCGAACTGGCACCCTTGCCGGTCGATGTGTTCTTTTCGGACCCGAGGGGCAGCAGCATCACGGCGGCGCAGTGGACCGTCACTGACGATCCGGCGGAGGCACCACGCGCCGGCTATGCGCTCAGGCTGCTGCGTCGGGACGGGCAGGGCGAACTGGCACGCTGGCACCCGGCGTCCGGGACCTGGCGAACGGTGCACCGGTTTCCCGTGCCGGATCGCGAAACGACCTGTTCCATCATCGAGTTGCGCGGAGTCGTGCTGGGCAACGTCACCGACATTCCGGGGCTGACCAAACGGCTGAATGCGCTGTTGCACAGCGAGCAGCGCGAGATGAAAGCCTACCGGCTGATCTCGAAGATCCTGTCGGTGATGTCGATCATCGTTCTGTTCTACGCGGTGCGTCGCGGGGTCGAAATTCGTGCCATCGAGCCCTTCCTGCTGATCTTTGCCCTGGCGGCGGGGATCGGATTGATTGCGGTGGGGTTGCGGGCGCGCTGCAAGACACTGAGCGAAGAGGGGCTCATTCGCGTGCGCGAGCAGTTCCAGTTCGAGTATCGTCCTGCCGAGCACGCCCCGCTCACGGTCAACAACGTCACATCCATCCTGCGCGAGAACGATCGCAAACGCGAAGAAGAAGCCGTGATTTTCGGCTTTCTGCTGTTGCTGTGTTTTGTCTATTTCATCTCGCCGCTGGTTGTTATCGGGGTGATTGTCGCGCTGATCATCGTGACGTTGACCATCGGTGACAGAGGTATTCTGCGGGCGCTTGGCGTGGCGTATGACCGTGCCGAAACACGCCTTGAAAAGACCTTTCTTTCGTTTCGCGCATCGAACGATCATCTCGCTCCGGTGGCTTTGCGACAGGCGAAAAAAGAAGTCCTGCGCGACCGGCTGCGCCGTTATGGCGACATGCAGGGCAAGGTACGCGAGACCCATGCGCGATTTCGGATGACCCAGGACCTTGGCATGGGAATCGCGTTCCTGATCATCTTTGCCTCATACGCATTTCCGATCGCAGCGGGTTTTCAGAAGATGTCGATCACCCTGTCGGATTCGCTGGTCTCGACCTCGTTGTTCTCGGTGGCGCCGGTTGTGGTGCTGCTGAGCATCGCGAAATCCACCGTGGCGCTCTCACAGATTGCCAACCGGCGATTGATGGCGTTGACCAGATAGCAGCGGGTATTGCGATGCGCCGTGATGGTGTTTCCTGAACTGTTTGCATCGCAACAACAAAACGGCCCCGGACGGTTCCGGGGCCGTTTGCCGTCTATGGAGAACGGATATTACTTGCCGGGTATCTTGACCTGGTTGACGTTGAAGCTGATGATGATCCGCTCGGCTTCCGGGCCATCACCCTGTGCCAGGTTCGGCTCAACCGCGTGATAGAGCCAGCTTGGAAAGAACAGCATCTTGCCGGCGACCGGCTTGACCTTGACCTTGGTCCAGCACTCGGTCTTGCGGCGTTTCTTGGGAATGTAGACGGGGCTGTTCATGATCGTCACCACGCGGGGATCGACGAAATCGATTGCGCCCGCGCCTTCGGGCGCCTGCACATAATAGACTCCGCTCCACAATGCGCCGGGGTGAATATGGGCGCGGTTCGAGCTCAGCGGCGGGTTGGTGATCGACCACATGGTCGAGACCTTGAGTTCGCGCTTGGTATCGTATCCGAGGTTTTCGCTGATGCCGGCCAGCATGGTATTGACGCGCTTGGTCAGGCGGCCGAACTTGGGATCCTTGTGCAGATTGTTATGGCTGTGCCAGCCCCCGAGCGAGCGATAGTTCGACCGCTCGATACCTTTTGAGTCCTTGTCGCGCTCGGCCAGTATCGCGGCAAGGATTTCCTTGTTCATCGACTCCGCGTCATGAAGCTTGGTCGAATAGACCAGCGTCGGGAAATAGTCGTCGCGGCGCAGTTCATCCTGCCCGCCCGGGGTGTCTATCTGTGAAATTGTACGCGTCATGATAATCTCCTGGTAAATTGAAATTGGCGAAAAATCGGTTTTCTGACTGTATGGTCGGGTAAAATAGATATCGAAACTGGTATTCTCTATTCGCATCCTTCCGGCGGCGGTGTCGGTGGTGGAATATCGAGCGGTATTTCCAGAATTCTCTCGATCACGGCGATGCGAGCCGGAGTTGTCCGGGCGATGACGGCGCTGTCGGCAGGTGGGATGCGGCCGGGATGACGCAGCAACGAATATGCGAACAAGGCGGTTTCCGCGAGATCCTCGCGGTCCGGCCGGTGCGCGGCGTATCGGGTCAGGAAACGTCCATCGCTCTGCTGTGCCGCGATCCACTCGGGTGACAGTCGGTATTCTGCATCGAGCGTGGCATGAACCCCTTCGTGCAGCAGCGATTCTTGCAGATGATTTTCCGCAATGCGACGCTCGGCCATCTGCGCATAGACGAACACCTTGCCGGTTCCGGCGTGAAATCCGCGATCGCCCGCGTGAATTCCCAACTGGCGAATGCCGTGGCGGAACACGAGCGGCACCTGACCCAGCCTGCGCGTATATTTCTGCGCTTCGCGGCGGGCGGCTTCGGGGGTCTCGAACTCGGGGTTCAGGATGATGTCGATTGCCGGCATGTCGCTGAAATGGGCAGTGAAATGAAACACCTCCAGATCGGATTCGTCGTCCAGCCGCTTGTCCCACATCTGGCGGATTGTACGGCCTTCATAGGCCAGGCAGAGAAACGTGCTCGGGTCACTGTCGCGAATGATGTCGAAAACCGTGTCGGCGGTCGCATCATAGGGGTAATCCCCGGCCGATGACGCGGCCTGGGGCAGAGCGGTCAGCGAAAGGATGATGACGAGCATGCTGCAAGGGGTTCGGGACGCAGAAGCGCACGAGACTTTCCGTAGAATGCGCGTGAACATGTCCAATTACCTCGGCAACCGGTCGCGGCCTGACCAAAAACACTGAATTTCAATTGCTTGTCAAAACACTCGCAACCATGTGCGGAAAAAAATCACATTTGGCACTTGAACGTTAGCGAAGTGAACAGGGCGGCGCAATGTAGTGTTTTCCTTACCTTTTGCAACCTGTGTGCCGATCTGTTCCGGTTATGTGGAGCTTTCGCGAAATTGACCGGTGCATGCAGGCGGTTGATCTGGCAGGGTCAATAAAAGTGCGGCAGGCGGGGCGTGACACCATGTTGAACGGAATTCGCATCATCGAGATCGAGGGGCTTGGGCCCGGACCTTTCGCCGGGATGATGCTGGCGGATCTGGGCGCGGATGTCATCGTCGTGCACCGCGCCTTGGGGGCGCAGGCACCCGGCATGCCCGACCGTCCGATCCTCGATCGCGGAAAGCGGTCCATCGCGCTTGACCTCAAATCGCCGCAAGACCGGGACACGGCGCTTGCGCTGATCGCCACGGCCGATGCTCTGATCGAGGGGTTTCGCCCCGGCGTGATGGAACGGCTGGGGCTGGGACCGGAAATCTGTCACGCCAGAAATCCGGCGCTGGTCTACGGGCGCATGACAGGTTGGGGGCAGGACGGGCCTCTGTCCGATCGGGCCGGGCACGACATGAATTATATCGGTCTGGCCGGGGCGCTGTGGCATGCGTCACCGGCGGGGCAACCGCCCATCGCGCCACCCACGCTGGTCGGGGATATCGGCGGCGGGGCGCTCTACCTCGTAGTCGGTATTCTCGCGGGCATCCTGAGCGCGCGCACGAGCGGTCGCGGCACGGTCGTGGACGCCGCGATCTATGACGGGGCGGCCAACATGATGAACCTCTTGATGACGCTGGCGCAATCCGGCGGGTTCCGCTCGGAGAGGGGACAAAGCCTGCTCGATGGCCCGCATTGGAGCCGCACCTACAAGACGGCGGATGGCCGGTTCATGAGTGTTCAGTGCCTGGAACCGAAATTCTATGCGATATTTCTGGATCGTCTGGGGCTCGCGGACGATGTGGAATTTGCAGCCCAGTTCGACCCGGCAACGTGGCCACATTTGTCGCAACGGTTGGAGACACTGTTCGCTGGGCGCTCCCAGGCAGAGTGGCAGGCGGTGTTCGATGGCTCCGATGCTTGCGTAGCGCCGGTGCTGACGCCCGAACAGGCATCGCGTCATCCGATGAACACGGCCCGCCGCACATGGGTCGATTGCGAAGGCGGGTTGCAGGCCGCGCCGGCACCGCGATTCTCCGGGCGCACGGACTGGTCTGCGCCGCCGGTTCCGGCGCGCGGTGAACATGGACAGGAGATTCTCGCCGAACTGTCCAAATCCGAAAAATAGCGGGGCGATAGATGCACTTGCGAGCAATGAAATCGCCTGCACAAGCGATCCGGCAGAGAAAACTTCGCCTCTGCCGACGAGAGGCGCACTTGACAACTGGGAAGACCGGTGGAACGCTCCAAGACTTCGGGGGAGGTGACAGGGTGACGTTTAAATAGCTGATAGATTGAGAAAATCAGGCAAGTTTATTGTCGCCGTTACACGAACCACCTACGCCTTTACCTTCATCTGACCAAGAATTGTGAGACGGGAGAAACTGGATGAAATATCAATCAAAGCTGACGCTGGGCGCGTTGGTCACTGCGGCATTCATGGCCCCGGCGGCCATGGCCGAGGAATTCATCACCATCGGCACGGGCGGCGTGACCGGGGTTTACTATCCGACGGGCGGCGCGATCTGCCGTCTTGTCAACAAGGACCGCAAAGAGCATGGCATTCGCTGCTCGGTCGAATCGACCGGCGGTTCGGTTTACAACATCAAAACCATTCGCGCTGGCGAGCTTGAATTCGGTGTCGCCCAGTCCGACTGGCAATTCCATGCATATAACGGCACGTCGGACAATTTCGAAGCGGATGGACCGTTTGAAAACCTGCGGGCGGTGTTCTCGATCCACCCCGAGCCGTTCACCGTCGTCGCGCGCAGCGACAGCGGCATCAAGACCTTCGATGACCTCAAGGGCAAGCGCGTCAACCTGGGCAACCCCGGTTCCGGCGCCCGCGGCACGTTCGAGATCGTGATGGCCGAGAAGGGCTGGACAACGGATGATTTCGCGCTTGCCGCCGAACTGAAACCGGCCGAGCAATCCGCCGCGCTCTGTGACAACCAGGTCGATGCGATCGTCTTTACCGTGGGCCACCCCTCGGGCACGATCCAGGAGGCAACCACCGCCTGTGACAGCGTCGTGGTCAACGTGACCGGCGAAGCCATCGACAAGCTGATCTCTGAAAACAGCTATTACCGGACGGCGACGATTCCGGGTGGCATGTATCGCGGCACGGATGAGGATGTGACCACCTTTGGTGTCGGTGCAACCCTCGTGAGCTCGGCGGATGTGTCCGATGACGCGGTTTATGCGGTCGTGTCCTCGGTCTTCGAGAATTTCGACGACTTCAAGAAACTGCACCCGGCCTTTGCCAACCTCAAGCCCGAGGAAATGGCGACTGCCGGCCTGTCGGCTCCGCTGCATGACGGCGCGGCCAAGTATTACAGGGAACAGGGCTGGATCGAATAATCCCGCCTGAATATCGGGGGCGGCAGACCGCCCCCGGTTTTCCTATTTTCCGAAGAATAAGAACGCAGGAATGCGATGATCAGGGAGAGTGATTGATGGCCCAAGACACGCCGGGCAAAGGCCCTCTGAGCGAAGAAGAGTTGCAGGATCTGGTATCGTCCAGCGATTCGGGCGCACGCAACCCCGCCGGTTCCGTCGGCACCTTCCTTGCGATCGTCGCGGTGATCTGGTCGCTGTTTCAGGTCGTGCTGGCCTCTCCGGTGTCCAACCTGGTGCTGCCCGGCGCGATCATCAACAATGATCGCTCGATCCACCTGGCCTTTGGTCTTTTCCTGGCTTTCATGGCCTATCCTGCACTGAAATCTTCGCCCCGGAACTATATCCCGATTCAGGACTGGATCATGGGCGTGCTTGGCGCATTCATCGCCATGTACGGATATTTCTTTTACGATAAGATCGTCAGGTCCGGCGGCCTCGCGGATGATACGGACAAGTGGGTCTCGCTGATCGGTCTGCTGCTCCTGTTCGAAGGCGCGCGCCGCGCGCTTGGCCCGGCCATGGCCATCATCGCCTCGATCTTTCTGCTCTACGTCTTCTTCGGATCGTCCGAATGGGTACCCGATGTCATCCGCTGGAAGGGCGCAAGCCTGCAAAAGGCGATGAGCCACATGTGGATCACCTCCGAGGGGGTGTTCGGCATTGCGCTCGGGGTATCAACCAAATTCGTGTTCCTTTTCGTGCTCTTCGGGGCGCTGCTCGACAAGGCCGGGGCGGGCAATTATTTCATCAAGATGGCATTCGGCGCGCTTGGACACCTGCGCGGTGGTCCGGCCAAGGCCGCGGTTGTCGGTTCGGCGGCGACCGGCCTGATTTCGGGCTCGTCCATCGCAAACGTGGTGACGACCGGAACCTTCACCATTCCGCTGATGAAGCGCGTCGGGTTCAGCAGCGAACAGGCCGGGTCGGTCGAGGTCGCAAGCTCGGTCAACGGCCAGATCATGCCGCCCGTCATGGGCGCAGCCGCGTTTCTGATGGTGGAATATGTCGGCATTTCCTATGTCGAGGTGATCACCCACGCGTTTCTGCCTGCGGCGATTTCCTACATTGCTCTGGTTTACATCGTGCATCTCGAAGCGGTGAAGCGAAACATGCCGACGCTGGGCAACCGGACGGTGTCGATGGGCAAGACCATTGGCGGCATGGCGCTGTTCTTTGTCGGCTTTGCGCTGCTGTGCTACGGGGTTCAATACCCGGTCAAGGCCATCATCGCCCTGATGCCGAATGCGTCGGGGCTGACCCTGTCGCTTCTGGTTTTCGCCGCCTATGTCGCGCTGTTGTGGTTGGCGGCTGGCACTGACGATCTGGTGCCGGACGATCCGAACGCCGAGGATGTCGAACTGCCGGTGGTGGCCGAGATCTACCGCGCGGGGCTCTATTACCTGCTGCCGATCATCGTGCTTGTCTACTTCCTGATGATCGAACAGAAATCGCCGGGGCTTTCGGCCTTCTGGGCGACCGCGCTGCTGTTCGTGATCCTGCTGACGCAGAAACCGCTCAAGGCGATTTTCCGCGGCCAGAGCGATATGGCCCAAACCTTCATGAGCGGCGTTGGCGACCTCTGGCAGGGTCTGATCGACGGCGCGCGCAACATGATCGGCATCGCACTTGCAACCGCGACCGCTGGCGTGATTGTCGGCACCGTCACGCTGACCGGGGTGGGGCAGGTGATGGCCGACCTGGTCGAGTTCCTGTCGGGGGGCAATCTGATCCTGATGCTGATCATGGTGGGATTGCTGTCGCTGATCCTGGGCATGGGGCTTCCGACGACCGCAAACTATATCGTCGTCAGCTCGCTGATGGCCGGGGTTGTGGTCGAACTGGGCGCGCAATCGGGCCTGATCGTGCCGTTGATCGCGGTGCACCTGTTCGTGTTCTATTTCGGAATCATGGCAGATGTGACGCCGCCCGTGGGCCTTGCCAGCTTTGCCGCGGCGGCGGTGTCCGGTGGCGACGCGATCAAGACAGGCTTTATTGCCTTCTTCTACAGCCTGCGTACCGTCGCGCTGCCTTTCGTGTTCATCTTCAATACCGATCTGCTGCTGATCGATGTCGGATGGGTCCAGGGGATAATGGTCGCGGTGACGGCAACGATCGCGATCCTCGTGTTCACCGCCGGCACCATGGGCTGGTTCGTGACCAAGAACCGCATCTATGAAAGCGTCGCGTTGGTTCTCATTGCCTTTGCGCTGTTCCGTCCCGACTTCTTCATGAACCGCCTGCAACCGCCGTATCAGCAGATCGAACCCACCGCGCTGGTCGAACGGCTCGATACCGCCGCCGAAGGGCGTGAGCTGCGCGTGGTTGTCAGCGGGCCGGATTTCGATACCGGTGAGATGAAGGACACCACGCTGTTGCTGGTGGTCGGGCCGGAAGCCAGCGGTCAGGAGCGGCTGGATGCGATGGGGCTGATCGTGTTGGAAGAAGACGGTATCGCCCGGCTTGAGGAACCCATGTTCGGCACGCCTGTGTCTTCGGATCTGAGCAGCTTCGATTTCTATGCCGACGCGCCGGTGCAACTGTCCAAGGTGCAGGTGCCCGCGGACCAGATGCCCAAGGAGTTGATCTTTATCCCGGCGCTCATCCTGCTTGGCTTGCTCGCCTTCGCTCAGCGGGCACGCGCGTCCAAACAAGGAGTTCCCGCATGACGAAATCCGTTCTTTGCGCCGTCGATGTCAGCGACGGCGACACCGATCGCGCGGTATTGCAAGAGGCGGCACTGATTGCCGGACTGCACGATGCCCAGCTTGACGTGATCACCGTTGTGCCGGATTTCGGTACCAGCCTGGTGTCGGGTTATTTCGATCCGGGGTTTCACGAGAAGGCCGAAGAGGAAGCCGACAAACATCTGCGCGAGCTGTGTGTCGCGACACTCGGGGAAGAGCGCAACCGCTCGGTGCGTCATGTCGTTGCAACCGGCTCGGCCTACAAGGAAATCCTGTCGGTCGCGGAAAAGGCGGGCACCGACCTGATCGTCATCGGCGCGAGCAAGCCCGACGTGAAGGACTTTTTGCTTGGACCAAATGCCTCGCGGATCGTGAACCACTCGCAATGCTCGGTCTACGTGGTGCGATGATCCGGTGCGAACGCGGCTAATGTACGGGCTGTAGCAGAACGACGTAGAACACCGTGCCCTTGTAAGGCGCGGCGCTGATCGTGGCGTGGTACTGGCCGATCCGGAGATGGCGGAGATGGCGGCAGATGCTGGTCTGCGTGATGCCACCTGCAAGGATGTCTTCCGGGCGCTCGCGGATCTCGAGATCGAGACCGGCATAGTCGAAGACCGACCGCGTCCAGGGACCGTAATGGCCAGCGTCGAAATTCTGGCGCGCAGACTTGTTGGCATGGCGAACGATGTGCTGCGCATCCACGATCAGCACCGGTGCCGGTAGAATCTCGAGCCCGGCGCGTAATTCGTTATCGGGATAGTTGAAGGCCAGGATTTGCGCGGCCTTGCCGGAACGGTCGATGAGCGGAACGATCAACCTGCGCCACACCGTTGCAAACACCTGATCCGGCGGCTGGTGAACAGTCAGCACACGCTCTTTGCGTTCACTGACATCCTTGAAGATGGCATTGTAAAACTGCCTGATGTGATCGGGAAAATCATTGGTTGTCTTGCCGGTCATATCCTGACCATAGGTCCGGGCGATTTCCCGGCCGAAATGCGTATACCGAAAACCGCGATCATCGGCGATCGGCTCGAGCACCGCCAGCCAGTCTTTCATCGAACCGAAATAGGCAAGATCAAGATCCTCCATTGCGATCGAACCGCTGTTTTGGGCAATCTGATCGCAGGCGAGGTGGAACGTGGTCGTGGAACGGCACAGGACGATGCCCGCGTGGGGCTGCCATATCACATGTGGCGCCGGTGCGCCGGCCCGCGCAAAGGCCTCGGCAATATCGTTGCTGTCATAGCAGTGTTGCGCCCCGGTGGGGCTGGCGCGGGTCTGATTGGCCGGGGGTGCTTTCATGCTCTCATCCAATCGCAAAACTGGAAACAATGTGCAACAATACGTGATTATTATGCGTTCAGTGTTTACGAAATGGTTAACACGACACGACCGCACCACCAACAACGCTGCCTTTCGCGAGAGCAACCCCATCGTCGGACAAGCGGGCAAATCAATACGACAGGGCGGATGGTTTGCGTTTTCCGGTTCCAATTCCGGTTTCCCGACACTAGCGTTCCGGCAGATCGGCAACCGCAAATTACGGGATATGAGATGAACCGGCTGGACGAAACCGCAAGAGGCGTCTTTACGATCGCCGTGACCCCCTTTCTGCCGGATGGCACGCTTGATCTCGCCAGCATTGACCGGATGGTGGATTTCTATGTCGAAAAAGGTGCAACCGGGCTGACGATCCTCGGGATCATGGGCGAGGCCGGCAAGCTGTCGGCGGCGGAGTCCGAAGCCGTGATCCGGCATGTGGTGGCGCGCACCCGCCTGCCAGTGATCGTCGGAGTCTCGGCACCCGGACTGGCCGCGATCAGGTATCTGGCAGAACGATCGATGGAGATCGGCGCTGTCGGGGTGATGGTGGCACCGCCCTGGACACTCAGAACCGATGCGCAAATCCTCGGCTATTATCGTGACGTTGCCGACACCCTGGGCGACATCCCGTTTGTCCTTCAGGATTTCCCGCTGGTCACGAATGTTGTCATTTCCGCAGAGACCGTCCTGAAGATTGTCGAAGACTGTCCCAACTGCGTGATGCTCAAGCACGAAGACTGGCCGGGGCTCGACAAGATCGGCGCTCTGCGCGCGGCCTCTGACGCCGGTGCTCGGCGCATTTCGATCCTGTGCGGCAATGGCGGTCAGTTTCTGCCCGAAGAGATGCGGCGGGGTGCCGATGGGGCGATGACCGGCTTTGCCTATCCGGAAATGATGGCCGGTGTTGTTGCCGCGCAGGATGCCGGCGACGCCGAGCGGGCGCAGGATATCTTTGATGCCTACTTGCCGGTCATTCGATATGAAAGCCAGCCGGGGCTGGGTCTGGCCGTCCGCAAGTATATCCTGGCAAAGCGTGGGGCGATCGCCCATGACACGGTGCGACGTCCGGGCAAACCCCTGTCCGCTGGCACGATCCGCGATCTCGACTTCCTTATGACAAGGCTCGAGCGCCGCCTCGCCGATCTTCAGTCATAGCCCGTCATTTCAAGGTATCCGCGACCGGTGTGGCTGCCGGTCACGCTGACCGGGCCTTCCCAATAGGGGAACGATGTGCCCATCCAGCTTTGCGGGTTCAGCGCGGTGACCGTCACATCGAGCTGCTGATCGGGCAGGGTCACCCGCCATGTCGTCGGCACGGTCCGGCCTTCAACGGCGCTGGTCTCTGCCGGTTCGACGCCAAGCGCGCCGTTCGGCAATGTGCGACTTGATCCGTCCGGAGCGATCCATGTCGCCGAGGTGTATCCCGGCCCGCCATCGCGCAACCGGAATCCCATCATCCGCGCGCCACTGTCAAAGGAGAGCGAGAACCAGTCCCAGCCGCTCTGATCCTCTGCCAGCGGTTGCGAGGACCATTCGCGATCCAGCCAGCCCTGACCCGTGACACGCACAGGCCCCTGCGGCAAATGCAGCATTCCGCTCACTGCGTAGGCCGGTTGGGAATAATAATAGCTGGCCCGCCCGTCTTCGCTCTTGGTTGAAAATCCGCCCTCGCCATGCAGTACCAGCGGGCCATCCGCGCGCAGTTGCAGATCGTAGCGAAAATCCTTGCCACGGGCGACAAGCCGCAGTTCGGACAGCCCGGAGTCCGGCTGACCGGTCATTTCCCAATCGTCGATCCATGCCGAGAAGGGTGCGGCGATAACACCGGCCTGACCGATCCCGCCACGGGCAATGCGTTCATCGAACAGGTGGCTGGTTTCACTGGTGACGGCGGAATGGCCCATCCACAATTGTGGTGATTGCCAGCCTTCCTCCTCTCGTGGTGCCAGGGCCGAACGGAACAGCGTCCATTGGATGCCGTATTCGCGGCCATCGTCACCGCTCAGTGTCGAGGTCAGATACCACCATTCGATCCGAAACGCGGGATGGGGGCCGTGATCGGCGGGAAATTCAAGCGCTACGCCGCGTTGCGGCGCGGCGAAGTCTTCGGCGTCGGTGCCAAGCCCGGCAAAGCCCTGCGCGCATGCCGCACGGCCAAGCAGCATCAGCAGCAGCAGGATGCAGATCCTAACGTTCATTACTGAAAACCCTGAGCAAATCGGCGGGCGGCGTGCTGCGCAGACGCCGCGCGGGGATGATCGCCGCGACGGCGCCGGCGAGCAGCGCAAGCAACGCCAGGCGCGCCCAGTCGAGCGGGAACAGGTACATCGGCAGGCGCCAGCCAAAGGCTTCGACGTTGATGATTGCGAGCAGAACCCAGGCCAGCACCAGCCCGAGCGGCAACGCCAGACAGGCGGTCATCGCGGTGAGGGCGACACTGCGCAGAATTTCGAGCCGGGCGAGCCGCCTGCGGGTCAGGCCAAGCGCCCAGACCGGCGCAAGCTGCGGCAGGCGCAGGGTCCACAGGGTCAGCAACGATGTCAGGATGGCAAAGCTGGCAACACCAAGGGTCAGGATATTGAGCGCGCCGGTCACCACGAACGTCTTTTCAAACACCGCGAGCGAGCGGGCCTTGATGGTCGATTGATCGATGATCGCCGAGGCTGGGAGATCGAAGGCCATGCGCAACTCTTCGGCAAGACCGGCCACACGCTCGGGCGCGACCCGGACGCCGAATTGCCGGTTGGGTATGGAAGGGAACAGATCGAGCAGCGCGGGCAATGACACGATGGCCTGCGGATTTGGATTGCCGAAATCCGAATAGACGCCGACGATTTTCGCGTTCCAGCCCTCGCACAGGGTGATGTCGTCGCCTGGCCAGAGCTTTTCGCGGCGTGCAAGCTGCTCGTTGATCAACACGCTGCGCTCGTTGTGCAGACGGTCCCAGACATCGGGTACTGACCGGATCAGCGGCCAGTGATCGCGATAGGTGGCATGATCGGCAACGCCATAGAGCCGGCCCGGCAGACCGGCGAGGCGAATATCGGCATTCCGAAGCGGCAGAACGGCCTCGCTGCGGCGCATGAGCCACCGTGAAATCGCCTCGCCCTCGGTGTCCGAGCGGGCGGTGACATAGAGTTCGGAGGCCAGACGCTGATCGAGCCATCCGGTAAAGGTCAGGCGAAAGCTGGATACCATCGTCCCGACGCCAAGATTGGTCGCCAGCGCCAGAAGCAGCGCCATCAGAGCGAGCGACAGGCCGGGCATGTGGCTGCGCAAATCCGCCCAGACCCATTGCGCGACCGGGTCCCGTACTCTGGTTCCCACCCTTCCAAGCAACTGACCAAGGATCGGGGGCAGCAGCAGCGCCGCACCGAGCATCAGGCCGGCCAGCAGAGCGAACCCGGCGAGCAGCCCCTGTGCGAGCCATTGCGTCAGGATGCCGGCGGCAATCAGGCCGATCCCCATCATGGCTTGCACCCGGTCGCGCGTGGCGGAGCCTAGCCGCCAGCTTTGCAAACCCGGTGCCTGCAGGATGGGGAGACGATGCAGGTGCCACAACCCCTGAGCACCGGCGATCAACGCACCGAGCAAGGCAATCGCGAGACCGCTGGCGACCCACGCGGGGCGCAGGGTCAGGCTGCCTGCGACGGATGCGCCATACAGGCCGCGCAGGCTGGCCGCCACATCCGGAAGCAGCGCGGCGGCGATGGTATAGCCGATGATCAGGCCAAGGCTCCCGGCGAACAGAGCCAGCAGGACGAGTTCGATCAGAAGGAGTTGCGTCAGAACCGCCAGCGGCATCCCGAGTGCACGCAGCGACCGGAACATCGCGCGCCGTTGCTGGAATGCCAGACCAACGGTTCCATGCACGATGAAGAGGCCCACCGCGAAAGACAGCAGTCCAAAAGCGGTCAGGTTGAGGTGAAAGCTGTCGGTCAGGCGGCTGATCTCGGCTTCTCCGTCCGGCTGCGTCAGAACGAGGTCGGGCGCGAGTTGCGCAAGGGGCGCGATGCCGACAGGCTGATCGGGCAGGACGAGCAGGCGACTGAGTTCTCCGGTTCGTTCCAGCAGCCGCTCCGCCACGGAAATATCGGTCAGCGCGACCCCGACTGGCAGATCCCGTGTCGCGATCACCGGCGCGGGGGCCGTTGCGCCATCGAGCCCGGCGGCACTGTCAGGATTGAGGAACAGGCGACCGGGGCCGGTCAGGATATCGCCGGGCCGGACAGTGACCGAGTCTGAGACCGGGCGCGGTGGCACGGGATAGCTGAGCGAGTCGACACCGAGCAGCCGGAACACGGTATCGCCCAGTTGCAGCTTGCCTTCGAGCACCGGGCTGAGCTGCCAGCCGGCGCGACGCAATTCCACATACCGCGCGAGCGGTATGAAACCGGTGGGTGCGCTGAGATGGGCAAGGCGACCCGCGCCAAGCTGTTCCGCCGCTTCTGCATAACTCAGCCGCGCCTGTCCGTTGATGGCCTGCACCGCAGACCACAGCCCGGTCGCAAGCGCGAGGCCGAAGACCAGTGTCAGCAATTGCAGCGGCTGCCTGCGCCAATGCGACAGCAGCGCGGAAAGGCCGGTCCGTTTCATGAAATACGCCCGCGGCTCAGCGACAGATGCCGGTCGAGCCGGTCGGCAATACGGCTGGAATGGGTCACGAGAAACAGGGCCGCGCCGGATTGCCGTACAAGGTCCACCATCATTTCGAAGACCAGATCGCCGGTGCGCTCGTCGAGATTGCCGGTTGGTTCATCGGCCAGCAACAGCTTGGGGCGCAAGGCGAGCGCGCGCCCGATCGCGACACGCTGCATCTGACCGCCGGACAGCTGCTCGGGATAACGATTCAGGTGATCGCTCAACCCGAGCCGCCCGGCAAGGAACGCGACATGATCCGGGTCCTCGCGACCGGCAAGCCGGGCATGAAACGCAAGGTTCTGCGCGACAGTCAGCGATGGAATAAGGTTGAACTGCTGAAACACGAGCGCGACGGTCCCGCGGCGCAATTCTGCGCGCGCCGCGTCGTCCATGCCCGACAATGCCTTGCCATCGAGATGGATTTCGCCCGCGTCGAACCCGTCGAGGGCCCCCACGAGATGCAGGAGCGTGCTCTTGCCACACCCGCTCTCGCCGGTCAGGGCCAGCGTTTCTCCGGCCGCCAGTTCGAGTGAGACCCCGTTCAGAACCGGACGGTCCGGATCTGCGCCCGGGTATCGTTTGATGATGTCTCTGGCCGTCAGCAGCACGCGTCGTTTTCCTCATTTCCGCAGTGATGATGGTGCGGATTTCGTCGGTGTCCACCACCGAACGCGAACGCGGCCAAGATGTCGCGTTCCGGAACGAAACGAAGGTCAGCCATTGACACAAGCCCTGTTCGACCTGAGACATGGGCGCCCCGCAACGCAGAAACGGACCCCGCAGATATGACGATCCTACAGCAGATCTTTTGGGGAAGCGCGATACTCGGCTTTTGCCTGCTCATCCATGTGGGCTGTCTCGCGTTGTGTGAGCAGGCGCTCGAGACGATATCACGGCGCATCCGCCGTCGCACCCCTTCGATGCGAATCACCGTGATGCTGGTGTTTGCGCTCTGCGTATTGATCTTCGCGCTCACCATCGAGGTCTGGATCTGGTCGACGATCTGGATTGTTTTCGAGATTTTTCCGAGCTGGAACGAGGCGGTATATTTCTCGCTGGTGACGTTCACCACCGTTGGGTATGGCGATGTCGTTCTTGGGCCCGAGGCGCGCATCCTGGGGAGTTTCGCCGCGGTGACCGGACTTCTGAGTTTCGGGTTGAGCACGGCATTTCTCATCGCTGTGACCAACCGTTTGCTGGCCATCGAACACCTGGATCACGGTCGGTAATGGCGGCAGCCTTGGCGGGGTGCCGGATCATGCCGACAGGGTCGGGGCCGCTGCTTCTGCGCTCAGGCGGTTTCTGAGATGTTGCACCCTGTCGCGCACGTCGTCGCGTATTTCGCCATGTCGGGGGTCGTCGCGCAGGCTCGTGTACCAGTGCGTGGGCGGGAGAAATCCGGCGCGGCGGTTCCATGTCAGGTTCTCGAGGATCCGGCGGGCGGCGCCAGGCAACTCGTCTGGTATCTCGATGCCGCAAAGCGTGGCCCAGACCCCGGTCCAGCACCGGGCGACCGACCAGGGGTTGTACCCACCGCCACCCAGCACAAGAAACCGGCGGGAAAGTTCCCGCAGCGCGGCAACGGTTTTCCAATGGCTCGTGTTTGACAGCGCAAGACGCGCGAGCGGATCCTCAAGCAGCGCGTCCGCGCCACATTGCAACACCACCGCATCGGGCCGAAAGTGATCGACGGCGGGCAACAGGAATCGTTCGAGGATCAGCTCGAATTCCGTGTCGTTCAGATTGCGAGGCACCGGCAGGTTGAAGGCCGATCCGCCGGCCGTATCCGCCAGCGCGCCGGTGAAGGGCCAGCGTTTCTCTTCATGGACCGAAATCAGCCGGACGGTTTCTTCCCCGTGAAATGCGGCTTCGACTCCGTCGCAATGATGCGCGTCGATATCCACATAGGCGATGCGGTTCAGGCCCTGACGTTGCAATGCCTTGATCGCCAGAACCGGGTCGTTGAGATAGCAGAATCCATTGGCGCGATCGGGCATTCCGTGGTGCGTGCCGCCCCCCGGAACATATGCGACGCCGCCATTGGCGATCTGCGCGGCGCCAAAGAGCACGCCTCCGACCGAGGTTGCGGGGCGCCGGAACATGTGTGGGTGGATGGGATTCGAAAGCGTGCCCAGACCGTGGCGGGCGCGCACGGTGTCGCTGACCTGCTGGCTATGCTCGGCGGCTTGCAGGGCCGCGATGTATTCGGCGGTATGAAAGGGGCGCAGGGCCGCTGGCTTGGCCCGGGGACTGGAGCGGTAGCGTGACGGTGGCAGCCAGCCCAGAGCCCTGCCGAGCTCCGTAACCGAAGGAACGCGCGGGATGGCAAGCGGATGTTTGGACCCGTAGCTGGATGCGCGGTAGATCTGTGCGCCGACAAAGATCGGTTCAGCCGCGGAAACCGGCAGATCGCTCATTCGGGACCATGCCCATGCGCGGCCTTGTCCTGCGTGTCGGCGGCGTTCGCCAGCTGCCCGTCCTTGGACATCAGGATCGCAACCGGGCGCATCGCGGGAATCTGTGCGAACACGATCAGCAGACAGACCGTCAGGGGCACGCTCATGAACGCGCCCAGCAGCCCCCAGATCGCGGTCCAGAAGGTCAGCGCAAGGATCACCATGAAGGTCGACAGGTTCAGCGAACGCCCGGTGAGCGCGGGGTCGAGGAAATTGCCGATCAGAAATTGCAGGGTGCCGCAGCCAAGGGCGATGATGAGAAACGGCGAGGCGGTATCGAATTGAACCAGCGCGACGAGCGCGGGCAGGATCACCGCCAGCACAGAGCCGATCGACGGAATGAAGTTGAGTGCAAATGTCAGCACCGCCCAGGTCTCGGCAAATTCAAGCCCCAGCCAGCGGAAGACCGCATAGCTGAGCAGCGCGGTCAGCGCGCTGACAAAGGACTTGACGCTGACATAGCGCTGCAGGCTGAGGCTGATGGCGTTGGTGATCGCATGAATCTCGTCGCGCAATTTCTGATCGCGTGCGGCGCGTTCGATCTTGAGCCCGAAAACCGACCGCTCACCAATCATGAACATGACATAGAGGCAGATGAGAAAGAAGGTGCTGAGAAAGGAACCGGCGCCGCCAATGGCGCTGACCGCGAGGCGCGACATGTCGATCTGGATGAAGTTCTTGCGGATGAACGACACGATCTCGTCTCCGAGCAGGCCGGCGATGCGGCCAAGCGCCGTGTCCATCTGCGCCTCGTACTGGGGCAGGGCACGGGCGAATTGCGACGCCTGGTCGGCGAGGACCGAGGTCACCGCGAACAACCCCAGAAGCGCGGCCGTCGTCCCCAGCAGGTAACCCAGCCAGCGCGGGGGGTGCCAGCCGCCGATCCGAAGGCCGGTGATGCGGTCGCTGAGCGCGGTGATCAGCACGAAGATCAGCGCCGCCAGTGCCAGCGGCATCAGAAATCCGGCACCTGCATAGAGACCGCTGATCACCAGCGTCGCGATCAGAAAAACGTCGCGCCAGAACGCCAGCATGGATTTGCCTGCGGGTCGCGCGGTCGTGCCGAATTGGTTCTGGGAATTCATCTTGCCACCTGTCCATCCGCTCCGGGGGCAGGGCGGTCGCACCGGGTCGATCCGGCCCATTCCCGCGGTTTGCCCATTGTTTGGTCGTGACGATGAAAGTCACCCGGAGATGTTGCATCCCCCGCCGGGGTTGTGCAACCTTTCCGCGTTTGCCCCTGCGCTCAGGCGTCCGGGCGGACCACTCAGTTTCGTCAACGGTACCCGGATCAGGACATACACGCCTTGAACACGACATTCTCCAGGATCACAGTGATGGCCCGCGCGCTCCTCGATGCGGCGACGCGATTCAATGACAAGGGCGGCTGGGTGATGAGCAGTCACGTCGCCATGTCGATGATGATGGCCTTGTTTCCCTTTGTCCTGTTCATCGTGGCACTGGCGGCGACGCTGTCGCAGGACATCGATGTGGACAATCTGATCGAACTGGTTTTCGGATCATGGCCCGACGAGATCGCCCAACCGATCACCTCCGAAGTGCGGGCGGTTCTCGCCTCTGCCAATTCCAGCCTGCTGACGGTCGGCGGGGTTCTGGCGGTCTATTTTGCCTCGAACGGGATCGACGCCGTGCGCAAGGCGATGATCCAGGCCTATCGCGATACCGAATTGCGACCCTACTGGAAGGCGCGGCTGGTCTGTCTGACCTTTGTGCTGGTGGGCGGTGCGCTGTTGATGGTGATCGCCACGATCGGGCTGGCGGTGCCGCTCTACCTGCGCTTCGTGGCCGATGTCGTGCCATCCGGCGTTATGGGCTGGCTGGCCAGCGACACGTTTGCGACCCTGCTCGCCGCGATGTTTCTCGGGGCTGGCGTTGCCGCCTGCCATATCTGGTTGCCGGGTCGTCGTCGCCGGCTCTCGCAGGTATTGCCCGGCGTGGTTCTGACGATCTTTCTCTGGGCGTTGGCCGGGACCGGGTTTTCCTACTATCTCTCCCGGTTCGCCAGCTACAGCGCCACTTATGCCGGTCTCGCCGGGGTGATGGTGGCGTTGATCTTTCTGTATCTGATGTCGGCCCTGCTGATCCTCGGAGCCGAGTTCAACGGCGCGTTGGAGAAGCGTGCGAGGTCAGGACAGGACGCCGATCAGCCCCGGAACCCCATCGCCACGACGAATTTCTCGGAACTGTCCGAGCGTGAGGACGGCGGTTTGACGTGAGCGACCCTGGTGAATTTCTGCTTGAGCAGCTTCTGCAATTCGCCTTCCGCCCCGCCGGCCAGAACCTTGGCGACAAAGGTGCCGTCCTCTTCTAGCACGTCAAAGGCAAACCACGCCGCGGCCTCGCAGAGCGCCATGATCCGCAAATGGTCGGTCTGCTTGTGTCCGGACGACGCGGCGGCCATGTCCGACATCACCACGTCGGCCTTGCTGCCGAGCCAGTCCTTGACGCGGGTGTCCGCATCGTCCTCCATGAAGTCGAGCTGATGAATCTCGGCCCCGGCCACCGGTTCGACCTCTTGCAGATCGACACCGATGATGCGGCCGACCGATTTGCCCTTTTTCTCGCCCAGTGCGTTGATGCGCTTGACCGCCACCTGAAGCCATCCGCCGGGCGCACATCCCAGATCGACCACCCGCGCACCCGGCACCAGGAACCGGTACTTGTCATCCAGTTCCATGATCTTGAACGCCGCCCGACCGCGATAGCCCTCGGCCTGGGCACGTTTGACATAGGGATCATTCAATTGCCGCTGCAACCATAGGGTCGAACTCAGCTTGCGCCCCCGCGCCGACTTGACCTTGACCTTGAGGTCCCGCTGTCCGCGTCCGGATGTGTTCTTGCCAGTCGGCGTCTTGGCCATGATGCTCACCCAATTCGTGTTGCTTCGGTCTCTACTGCCCCCGCCGGATGGCCGCAAGGCAGCGACGACGGGCTAGAACGGACCGTCTTCGAGCACCCCGTCGGCACTCATCTGCGCATAGAGCAGCCCCTCGCGCAGACCGCGATCCGCAACCGACAGCCGATCGGTGGGCCAGCAGCGCAGCAACGCCTGCAGAATGGCGGCGCCCGACATGATCAGGGCCTGCCTGTCCTCGCCGATACGCGGATCCTTGCGCCGTCCGGCCGGCCCCAGACGCAGGTAATTGTGGATCACCTTGTCGATCTGGTCGCTGGTCATGCGCAGGCCGTCCACCTTGGTACGGTCATACCGCTTCAATCCGAGATGGCTGGCTGCAACCGTCGTGACGGTGCCCGAGGTGCCGATGATCTGGAACCCCTCGCGCGCGGGTATGTCCTTGTAGGGCGCGAATTCCGAGAGGTTCTCTTCGAAAAACCAGCTCATCAGTGCAAACCGCGCGGAATCGTCCTCGACATCCTGGAACTGATCGCGCAGCGTTGCCACGCCCAGCGGGACACTGATCCAGTCAACCACCTTTGCGGCCGGAAACGGGCTCTCGGGGGGATGAAACCCCGCATGCAGGCGCATGATCGCGTTGGGCCGGTCGCGGCGCGGCACCGAACTTATGTCGATCCAGACCAGCTCGGTCGAGCCGCCGCCGATATCAACCACCAGAAGTTGCTCGGTCTTGGTACTGACCAGCGGTGCACAGGAGATCACCGCGAGCCGGGCCTCTTCCTCGGGCTGGATGACTTCGAGCGAGAGCCCGGTTTCCCGGCGCACCTGACGGATGAATTCGCGCGAATTCTTGGCCCGCCGGCACGCTTCGGTGGTCACGAGGCGCATACGCAGCACCTTGTTGCGCTTGAGCTTCTGCTGGCAGATCCGCAGCGCCTGAACGGTGCGCGCCATCGAGGACCGCGACAGCCGTCCGGTCCGTTCCAACCCGGAGCCAAGCTGCACGGATTTGGAAAAGCTGTCCACCACATGAAACCCGCTGCCCTTGGGTTGGGCAACCAGCATGCGGCAACTGTTCGTACCCAGATCCAGCGCGGCATAAAGCTCGGCTGGATCGGGCGGCTTCGGCGCGGGGCTTTCGACCGCTTTCGGGAACGCGCCCGCACCATTGGGACGCTTGGGCGTCATTGTTCACGCCCTCCGATTTCAAGTTACGTTAACGATAGGCACGCATGTCGAACTTCGCAAGATGCGGCGACTGAACCGGCATTCAATATTGTCATGAAGATTTTGGGGGCAGCACGAGGTGGCCTAAACCACGCCACTGCTTTAGGGAGTGAAAGACAGGTCGCTGCGCATGCCGATATTGTCGAAAACAGGCGCCGCCCGCTCTGGACGGTGCATTAGACAGAGCGCAGGAAGAGGAAGGAATCAGTCATGCCCGACGTCACCGTAGTCTATTGGCGCGACATCCCGGCCCAGGTCATCGTGGGCAAGGGGCGGCGCGGAGCCAAGCGGCAACTGGCCGAACGCTTTGAACAGGCGATCGACCGGGCGGCGATGAAGGTCAACGCCAGGGATACCGACGCCTATCTTGCCGAGTGGCGCAAGGCCGACCCATATGTGGTCGAAGGCGAGCCGGGCGAGGTGGCGGAGGCCGAGGCTATACGGCTGGAAACCGAATACGACCGGGACCGGATCAAGGCCCTGATAGACAACGATGGGTGGGCATGAGCCTGACATCATTCTGGGAGGCCGCCATGGCTTTGTTGAATTTCAAGAAACGTGACACCCCGGTTTCGGCGCCGGTGAACGCGCAGGTCGAAGCCTTTCTTGGGGGCTATTCGATCGAGGTCATGCCTCGTACCGCCGAAAAGGTCGACGATTTTCGCGCATTGCTGCCCGAGGGCACGCGGGTCTATATCGCCCATATCGAGGGCACGCCGATCGAGGACATGGTCGCCACCGCCGCGCGTCTGGCACGTGACGGATATCCGGTCATGCCGCATTTTCCCGCGCGCATTATCCGGGACAAGGCGACGCTGGCCGACTGGATCGCGCGCTATCAGGGCGAGGCGGGTGTCGAACAGGCATTGCTGCTGGCGGGCGGCGTGACCAAGCCGGTCGGGGAATTTCACAGTTCCATGCAACTGATGGAAAGCGGATTGTTCGACAAAGCCGGTTTCAAACGCCTGCATGTGGCCGGCCACCCAGAAGGCAATCGGGATATCGACCCGGATGGCGGCACGAAGAACGTCGAGGAAGCGATTGCATGGAAACAGAAATTTTCCGAACGCACCGATGCAGAGATGGCGCTGGCCACGCAATTCGCCTTTGACGCCGCACCGATCATCGCCTGGGCCGATGGCCTGCGCGCGGCGGGCATCACGCTGCCCATCCATATCGGGATTGCCGGCCCGGCCAAACTGCAGACCCTGATCAAGTTCGCAATCGCCTGTGGGGTCGGTCCATCGCTCAAGGTGCTGCAAAAGCGGGCGATGGACGTGAGCAAGCTGCTTCTGCCCTATGAGCCGACCGACGTTCTGACCGATCTGGCGGCGCACAAGGCGGCGAACCCCGATTTCAACGTCACCAACGTGCATTTCTTCCCGCTGGGCGGGATCAAGACCAATGCAAGCTGGGCGATCTCTCATGGCGGCGCTTCGGGCCGTCCCGCAAACCAGTCCTGAAAGGCCAACAATGACCCGGACCATCGTCGAAAGCAAAACCACGACTGCCATCATCGGATTTGACCAGCCCTTCTGCGTGATCGGCGAACGGATCAACCCGACCGGGCGCAAGAAGCTTGCCGCCGAACTGGAAGCGGGTGATTTCTCGACCGTCGAAAAGGACGCGCTGGCGCAGGTCGCTGCGGGTGCGACCGTGCTCGATGTGAACGCGGGCGTGGTCTATAATTCGAACCCCAATCCCAACGAGACCGAACCGCCGCTGATGACCAAGATGATCGAGCTGGTTCAGGGGCTTGTCGATGTGCCGCTGTGCATCGACAGCTCGGTTCCCGGCGCGCTGGAAGCGGGGCTGGCGGTCGCCGAGGGGCGGCCGTTGCTCAATTCGGTCACCGGCGAAGAAGACCGGCTCGAACTGGTGCTGCCGCTGGTCAAGAAATACAACGTCCCGGTCGTGGCGATTTCAAACGACGATACCGGCATTTCCGAAGACCCCGACGTGCGCTTTGCCGTGGCCAAGAAGATCGTGGAACGCGCTGCGGATTTCGGGATTCCGGCACATGACATCGTGGTCGATCCGCTGGTGATGCCGATCGGTGCGATGGCAACTGCCGGGGTGCAGGTGTTTACCCTCGTGCGCCGCCTGCGCGAGGAACTGGGTGTGAACACGACCTGCGGCGCGTCGAATATCAGCTTCGGCCTGCCCAACCGGCACGGGATCAACAATGCCTTCCTGCCGATGGCGATGGGGGCCGGCATGACCAGTGCGATCATGAACCCGGTGGCGCTCCCGGTGCCGCCCTCCAAGATCGCCGAAAAGCGCGCAGAGGTCGCGGCCGCGGGCGTGATCCTGCCCGACGACATGGACGATGAAACCTTTGTCACCCTGTTCGGCATGGGATCGACCAAGGCGATGGCGGGCAAGGAGATGGAAGCCATCCGCGCCGCGAATTTCCTGACCAACAACGATCCGCATGGCGGCGAATGGATTCGCACCAACAAGCAACCGGCCAAGGCCGGTGAGGAAGGGCGCGGGCGCGGTGGGCGTGCCGGCGGACGCCGCCGCAGGGCCTGATCCTGTGACGGCCCCGGCGCGCGGTTTCCCACGGTCCGAATACGAGGCCCGCGTGGCCCGCGCGCAGCAGGGGATGGTCAGCGCAGGGCTGGATGCGGTTCTGCTCACCACCGAAGCGGATATCCGATATGTCACCGGGTTTCTGACCCGCTTCTGGGAGAGCCCGACGCGTCCGTGGTATGTGCTGCTGCCCGCAGCAGGGTCGCCGGTTGCGGTTATCCCCGCGATCGGCGCGGCGTTGATGGAGCGGACATGGGTCTCTGACATCCGCACCTGGAACGCGCCGGACCCCGAGGACGACGGCGTGTCACTGTTGGCGGACACCATCCGGTCCGTTGTCGGGTCCTCGGCGCGCCTGGGTGTGCCGATGATGATGGAAAGCCATTTGCGCATGCCGCTGTCCGATTGGCACAGGCTCCAGACCATGGTGCCGTCGGTCGATTTTACCGATGATGCCGATACGATGCGCCGGATCCGGATGGTGAAGTCAGAGGCCGAGATCGCCAAGGTGCGCCACGCCTGCGCCATTGCCGGGCGGGCTTTTGACCGCGTTCCCGAAATCGCACGGGCGGGTGTGCCGCTCGACCGGGTGTTTCGCCAGTTCCAATCGCTGTGCCTTGATGAAGGCGCGGATTGGGTGCCTTATCTGGCGGGGGCGGCCGACCGGGCGGGGTATCATGACGTCATCTCTCCGGCGGATGACAGGCCACTGGCAAACGGCGATGTGCTGATGCTGGATACCGGGCTGATCTGGGACGGGTATTTTTGCGACTTCGACCGGAATTTCGCGGTCGGCAAGCCGCTTGAGCAGGTCACGTCCGCGCATGCGCGCCTGATCGAGGCCGTCCGTGCCGGGATGGACATGGCGCGTCCCGGTGCGATGGCGTCCGACCTGTTTCACGCCATGGATCGCGTTCTGGGCGATGGCGAGCGCAGTACCGATGCCGGTCGGTTGGGACATGGGCTCGGTCTGCAACTGACCGAAGGATTGTCGTTGATCGCCAGGGATAACACGATGTTGCAGGCGGGGATGATCATCACGCTGGAACCGGGGATCACCCTCGCAAATGGCCGCATCCTGGTTCATGAAGAGGATATCGTGATCCGCGAAGGCGGGGCCGAGTATCTGTCGCCACCTGCCTCAGGTGACATCGTCGTGCTCGGGGGATAGTCCGTGGCGACCTTCGACTATGAAATGCAGGCCGATCCGAACCCGAATATCGGGCTGATCGTCCTGCAGTCGGACGAACGGATCGAACAGGATTTTCGCAGATTGCTGCCGCTGTCGGTCAACCTCTATGTCTCGCGCGTTCAGAGCAGCCCGGACGTCACCCCGCAGACGCTTCGGTTGATGGAGGCGCATATCCCGGATTCCGCGCGCCTGTTGCCGCGACCGGTGTCCTTTGATGCGGTGGGGTACGGGTGCACGTCCGGAACGGCGCAGATCGGACAAGGGCGGATCGGTGAATTGCTGCGCCAGGGGGTCGAGACACGCACGGTCAGTGATCCGCTGACCGCACTGATCGCGGCGTGCAATGCGCTTGGGGTGCGGCGACTGGGATTTCTGTCGCCCTACATTGCCGATGTATCAGGCCGTTTGCGGCAGGTATTGCTCGGCCAGGGTGTGGCGTCCCCGGTTTTCGGAACCTTTGCCGAGGCCGAGGAACAGCGGGTTGCCCGCATCTCGGGGCGCTCGCTGGTGACCGCAACCCGCGCCCTGGCGCAACAGGATGACATTGATGCGATATTCCTGTCCTGTACCAACCTGAATACGCTGGATGTGATCGCCCCGCTGGAATACGAAACCGGGCTGCCGATCCTGTCGAGCAATCTGGTGTTCGCGTGGCATCTCTGTCGGCTGGTGGGACAACCGATGGCGGGAATGGTAGGGGATAGCAGACTTGCGGCGCTGGAAATCCCCCGAATAGATTGAGCCGCGTGGCAGCGTGCCCCGGCGGGCGCGCCTGTTTATTATCGGCAAGGGGCGACATCCGCGCGCTCCCGGATCAGGCATCAGAAGGAGACAAGGCATGAGCGACACGGCAAAGGAACTGGCAGAGATCATCCGGGAAATCGAAGAAGTCGATACCTGCATCGCGGATCTGGAAGCGGACGCCCGGCGCGATCCCAAGAGCAACGCGGCGCGTCACAACAAGTTTGCCTGCAAGACCATGCGCCGTTACCGTATCCGGCTGGTGGATGAGCGCGACCGCCTGCTCGGCGGGTTGACGGGCGGCGCATAACACGCTTGCCCATCCGGCACATCCTGACATAGCTGTTCCCGGGAATGCGACGTGGTGCAGGGAAGCGCGGCAAAACCGGGAGGATGTGGGACTTGTCGAAGAAACCGGGTTTTTCCGAACGCGTCGCGGTGGTCACCGGCGGAGCACAGGGCATCGGGCTTGCGGTCGTCAGAGCCTTGCTCGCGAGGGGCGCACAGGTCTCGGTCTGGGACGTGAACCCGGATGCCGCGCGGGCGGCGCTTGACGGTGAAACCGTGCAAGTCGTCGGTTGCGATGTTTCCGACTGGGACAGCGTTCAGGCCGCGACCCGCGCCACCGAGCAGGAATTCGGGCGCATCGATATTCTCGTCAACAGCGCGGGAATTGCCGGGCCCAACGCCACGGTCGAGGCCTATGACAACGACGCATGGCATCAGATCGTTCAGATCAACCTGACGGGCACCTACTTTACCAACAAGTCGGTGATCGCCGGCATGAAAGAGCGCGATTACGGGCGTATCGTCAATATCGCATCGATCGCGGGCAAGGAAGGCAATCCCAACGCCTGTGCCTATTCCGCGTCCAAGGCCGGTGTCATCGGCTTTACCAAGTCGCTGGGCAAAGAACTCGCAGGATCCGACATCGCGGTGAATTGCGTCACGCCAGCGGCGGCGCGAACGCCGCTCTTTGACCAGATGAGCCAGGAACATATCGATTACATGCTGTCGAAGATTCCCCGAAACCGGTTCCTCGAAGTGGACGAGGCGGCGGCGATGATCGTCTGGCTGGCCAGCAGCGAGAACTCGTTCTCGACCGGGGCGGTTTTTGACCTGTCCGGCGGCCGTGCCACCTATTGACCGTCTATTTCAGCAAAGGACATCACCATGAAAACCATAGCCGGGTTCGATCGCATCGGCGAAGAGAACGCATTCGCGGTTCTGGCGCGCGCCGGGGCGCTGGCGGAGCAGGGTATGGACGTGATCAACCTCGGGATCGGCCAGCCCGATTTCCGCACGCCGGATCATATCGTCGAAGCCGCGATCAGGGCGTTGCGCGACGGTCATCACGGCTACACGCCCGCAACGGGCATTCCGGAACTGCGTGCGGCGGTCTCGGCCGATCTGCATCGCCGTTTCGCGACCGAGGTCAATCCGGACAACGTTCTGATCGTGCCCGGCGGCAAGGTCACGATGTTCACGGCAATCATGATGTTCGGTGAACCTGGGGCCGACATTCTTTATCCCGATCCGGGGTTCCCGATCTATCGCTCGATGATCGAATTTACCGGTGCCCGCCCGATTCCGGTGCCGATCCGCGAAGAGAACGGATTCGGTTTTTCCGCCGACGAACTGTTGTCGCTGGTGACGCCGGACACCCGGTTGATCATCGTCAATTCGCCCGCCAACCCCTGTGGCGGCGTGACGCCCAGGGCCGAGGTGGATGCAATGGTGGCGGGCTTGGCGGATCGCCCGGAAATCGCGATCATGTCCGACGAAATCTATGACCAGATGCTCTATGACGGCGAGGAACATGTCAGCCTGCTGCGCTATCCGGAAATCCGCGATCGGCTGATCCTGTTGAACGGATGGTCCAAGACCTATGCGATGACAGGCTGGCGACTGGGATATTCGGTGTGGCCGGACGAACTTTACGAAAAGGCGCGCAAGCTGGCGGTCAATGCCTGGTCCTGCGTGAATGCCCCGGCGCAATATGCGGCGCTTGCGGCGCTGACCGGACCGCAGGATGTGGTGGGAGAGATGTTGCAGGAATTCGACGCGCGACGCAGATTGGTGGTCGAACTGCTGAACGATCTGCCGGATGTGAGTTGCATAACGCCAAAGGGCGCATTCTATGCGTTTCCCAATATTTCGGCGACGGGTCTCAAGGCCAAGGCGCTGGCGTCGGACCTGCTGGAGAAAACCGGTGTCGCAACGATCGGGGGGCCGGATTTCGGTGTGCTTGGCGAGGGCTACATCCGACTCAGCTATGCCAATTCGCAGGACAACATTTGCCGCGCGGTGGGTCGCATGGCCGACTATCTCGGCAATCTCTAGGCGGTTTTCACGCATGGGTTGTGATGCGGGCGTGTCGCATTGCCCGATAGCATGTCTGTCGGCGCACCTGTCGGTGTCTCTGGCGCGGATTGTCGCGGCGATACCCTTGCATATGGCGAAAACATAGGCAAAACACGCGGACCATGTGCCGATCACTCTGATCACTGCACAGACGGAGACATGTTCTATGACCCCCTTTGCTATCGCCGGCGTGCAGATGCATGTCGCCGCGCTTCAATCCAATGTCGAAGGAATGATCCAGCGTCTGGACATCCTGATGGCGCGTTTTCCCTGGACGCAGATGGTTCTTTTCAGCGAACTCGCCCCTTATGGACCGCTGCACCGCTATGCGCAGCCGAGACAGAATGACGCGGTGTCCCAGTTCTGCGAAGCCGCGCGGCGGCACAAGGTCTGGCTGATTCCGGGCTCGATGTTCATCAAGGGCGAGGACGGTCTGGTGCGCAACACCTCGTTCGTCATCAACCCCGATGGCGACATCGTGACAAGCTATGACAAGATGTTTCCGTTCCGCCCCTACGAGGTGGATGTCGAGGCCGGCACGGATTTCTGCGTGTTCGACGTGCCCGAAGTGGGGCGGTTCGGCCTGTCGATCTGCTATGATATCTGGTTCCCCGAGACGACGCGCCAGTTGACGGCGCAGGGTGTCGAGGTTCTGTTGCATCCGGTGCTGACCGGGACCACCGACCGCGATGCCGAACTGGCGATTGCGCGGGCCACGGCGGCGCAATTCCAGTGTTACGTCATTGACGTGAACGGTCTTGGTGCCGGCGGGGTAGGCAAATCCTGCGTGGTCGATCCGACCTCGATGGTGCTGCATCAATCCGCGGGTCAAGAGGATATGTTCCCCATCGAGATCGACCTCGACATGGTCCGGCGTCAGCGCGAGGCGGGCATGAAGGGTCTCGGGCAGGTGCTCAAGAGCTTCCGCGACCGGTCTACCGATTTCCCGGTTTACGATCGCAACAGCGGTACGGACGCCTACCTCAAGACACTGGGTCCGCTGGAGATGCAGAGGCAGGGAACCCGCGCCGGTCTGCATGTCGATGTGCCGGCAGATCCCTTGCAGACCGGGGTGTCGATCGATGCGGAGCCCATTACCGACGCGGCCGCGCCCGTGACCTTTCCCTTTGCGGACAAAATATCCAACGGCTGACGGTTTCGTTAAACTAACCAGTTGATATTTTGCTGCAACGATCAGATGCTGGTCCTCCAGGAGGACTCTGATGCATTCTGTTTCTGACTACTATTCAGCGATCCAGCTTCGGGCGGATCGCTGGAGTGCGCTCCGCGATGTCACCAGTGCGCTGACCGAGGAGCACGCCGAAAAACGGATGGCCGGGCTCATAAAGAAGACGGAAGATCTTCTGGGTTCGCTTGCCCTCATCGAACAATACTGGGCGTTTCCGGGCATGGCGGCCTTTGAGCACATGCGCCGCCAGCTTGGCCACGGAAACTATGAAGATCTGGCGTTTTCTGTCGGGCGCGTCACCCGGGCATTGACGACAGGGGCGTATCGGCGACGCACCATTCCGCTGGATCGCGACAACCTGGACAGCGAGGAACACGACGACGAGTCCCAGCTTTCGCCCGAGGCGCGCGCGCTCAGCAAACCCTATTTCGAAGTTCTGATCGTCGACAATGTCGGCGAGGATCAGGAACGCTGGCTGCGCTCGAACATGGCCCGCATGCGCCGTCCCGAGGACCAGTTCACCTATCAGGCGCTCGTGGTGCCCAGCCTTGAGGACGCGCTGATCGCTGTCCTGTTCAACTACAACATTCAGGCCATCGTGGTGCGGCCGGGCCTGACCCTGCGCTCCAAGACCGAGCAACCGATCCTGCACAGATACCTTGACCGTGCAGGGGGCGCGGAACAGTTCGACGAGATGCAGCCCGAGGATTACGGCCCCGAGCTCTGCCGGCTGATCGCGCGGGCACGTCCCGAGTTGGACGCCTACCTGATCACCGAGCGGTCGGTTGAGGATATTGCCGGTCTCGAACTGGGGATCTGCCGCCGGGTATTCTATAATCAGGAAGATTTCCTGGAACTGCACCTGAATATCCTGCGGGGCGTGCAGTCGCGCTACAAGACGCCGTTCTTTACCGCGCTTGTGGAATATTCCAAGCAGCCCACCGGCGTGTTTCACGCCATGCCGATCAGCCGCGGCAAATCCATCAGCCGCAGCCACTGGATCCAGGACATGGGCGCGTTTTACGGGCCGAACATCTTTCTGGCCGAGACATCGGCCACATCGGGCGGGCTGGATTCGCTATTGGAACCGCACGGCCCGATCAAGCGGGCGCAAGAACTCGCGAGCCGCGCGTTCGGATCGAAGCAGACATTCTTTGCGACCAACGGCACATCGACCTGCAACAAGATCGTGGTGCAGGCGCTGGTCAGTCCCGGAGATATCGTGCTGGTGGACCGGGATTGCCACAAATCGCACCATTACGGCATGGTCCTGGCCGGTGCGCAGGTCGTGTATCTCGACAGTTATCCGCTCAACGAATACTCGATGTATGGCGCGGTGCCGCTCCGCGAGATCAAGCACCAGCTTCTTGAACTCAAGGCCGCAGGCAAACTTGACCGCGTGCGGATGTTGCTCCTCACCAACTGCACCTTCGACGGGATCGTGTACAACGTCGAACGGGTGATGGAAGAATGTCTCGCGATCAAGCCTGACCTGATCTTCCTCTGGGATGAAGCCTGGTTCGCCTTTGCGCGGTTCAACCCGACCTATCGCCCGCGCACGGCGATGCACGCGGCGTCCGAGCTTCGCTCACGGTTCAAGACCGACAGGCATCGTGCCGCCTACGAACGGCAGCAGGGCGAACTTGCCGATGCAGATATCGAGACCTTGCTGAACACGCGGTTGATACCGCCCCCGGATGCGCGGGTGCGCGTCTATGCGACGCAATCCACGCACAAGACGCTGACCTCGCTCAGGCAAGGCTCGATGATCCATGTGCATGACCAGGATTTCAAGGGCGAGGTCGAACAGTCGTTCCACGAAGCCTACATGACGCACACGTCAACCTCGCCGAACTACCAGATCATCGCGAGCCTCGATGTGGGGCGACGGCAGGTCGAACTGGAAGGGTTCGAATTCGTCCAGCGGCAGGTCGAGGCGGCAATGTCCATGCGCCGCTCGATTGCCACACATCCGCTCTTGCAGAAATATTTCAAGGTGCTCGCGGCCGGCGACATGATCCCCGAAACCCATCGCGAAAGCGGTGTGACCAGCTATTTCGACGCCGAGCAGGGCTGGACCGACATGTGGGATTGCTGGCAACAGGACGAGTTCGTGCTCGACCCGACGCGCGTGACCCTTGCGGTGGGGGGCACGGGCTGGGACGGAGATACGTTCAAGACCGACATCCTGATGGACCGCTACGGCATCCAGATCAACAAGACCTCGCGGAACACCGTGTTGTTCATGACCAATATCGGCACCACGCGGTCGAGCGTGGCCTATCTGATCGAGGTTCTGGTCGAGATTGCCAAGGGTCTGGATGACCTGCTGGACGATGCAAGCCGCATGGAACGTCTGGGTTTTGACCGCCGCGTCCGCAACCTGATGGAGGATTTGCCGCCACTACCGGATTTCAGCCGGTTCCATGATGCGTTCCGCACCGATCACGACACGTCGGAAGGCGATATTCGTTCGGCCTTTTTCCTCAGCTACGAAGGGGAGAATTGCGACTACATGGAACTGGGCGGCTCGCTCAAGGAGGCGCTTGATGCCGGGCAGGAAGTGGTTTCCGCCAGCTTCATCATTCCCTACCCGCCGGGCTTCCCGATTCTGGTGCCGGGGCAGGTGGTCAGCAGTGAAATCCTCGCCTTCATGCGGGCGCTGGATGTCAACGAGATCCACGGATATCGGGCCGATCTCGGGCTACGCGTATTCACGCCCGAGGCGCTTGCACAACATGCCAAAACAAATCTGAAAACTGCGGCAGAATAAGAACTGGGAGATAAAAATGGCCTCTAAAGTACTAAAGAACATCTCGGAAATTCGCCGGTTCTTTCACCGTAACGATGATCCGATCTATTTCATCTCGGCGACGAATTTCAATCTGCTGGGCATCGATGAGTGGGTGAAGAATTTCAAATACATCTGCTATATCGATTGTTACGATGGCAAGCACCCGAATACGTTTGTTCCCTCGGAACAGCCGCATGCCGAATTCCAGTCGATCGAGGATATCAACAACTATCTGTTGCAGCACAAGGAAGTTATCGATTTCGTCAAGCGCCGTGGGGGCAAGCCGAAATTCGTCTTCCTGATGTTCGATGAGGAAACCGAGCGCCTGTCCAAGGAACTGGGTGCCGACGTGTGGTTCCCCAAGGCGAAATTGCGCACCAAGATGGACAACAAGATCGAGACCGTGCGTATCGGCAACAAGGCGGGCGTGCCGTCGGTACCGAACGTGCTGGCCGAGGTGAAATCCTATGAGGATCTGAAAAAGACCTGTGAAAAGGCCGGGATCGGCAATGACCTGGTGTTGCAATCCGCCTTCGGCGATTCCGGTCACACCACCTTTTTCATCAAGAACGAGGCCGATTTCCGGCGCCACGAACACGAGATCGTCGGCGAGGGCGAGATCAAGATCATGAAACGGATCGATTGCCGGGGATCGGCGATCGAGGCCTGCGCCACCAAAGAAGGGACGATTGTCGGGCCGCTGATGACCGAGCTTGTCGGGTTCAAGGAGCTGACGCCCTATCGCGGTGGCTGGTGCGGCAACGAAATCCTGTCGACCGCCTTTCCTCCCAAGGTACGCAACCAGGCGCGCGACCTGACCTTCAAATTCGGTGAGCAACTGCGCAAGGAGGGGTATCGGGGGTATTTCGAACTGGATTTCCTGATCGACAAGAAATCCGGAGAACTCTGGCTGGGCGAATTGAACCCGCGGATCACCGGGGCATCGTCGATGACCAACCATGCCGCCTTTGCCCATGCGGATGCGCCGCTCTTCCTGTTCCACCTGCTGGAATTCTCGCGCAAGAAATTCGATCTCGACGTGGACGAGCTGAATGCACGCTGGGCCGATCCGGACATGATCGACAGCTGGTCGCAGATGGTCATCAAGCATACCGAGGATAGTGTCGACATCTGCACCCAGGCGCCCGAGACCGGTATCTACAAGATGCTTGCCGACGGCCGGGTGGTGTTTGACCGCTTTGACTATCACCGCCGTGCGGTCGAGAGCGAGAACGAGGCCTTCTTCCTGCGTATTCTGCAACCGGGCGATTATCGTTATGAAGGCGCGGATATCGGGATCCTCGTGACGCGCGAGCGCTCGATGACCAAGGGTTTCCACCTGAACGAACGCGCCAAGCGCTGGATCCACGGTATCAAGCAAAGCGTCTCCGCCAAGCCTCTGTCCGTTGCGCAGGCCGAGCCGGCGCTGAGCGATCCAGCGTTCAAGATCATGTAAGGGGTTCGCATGCTCTGGCGAGCAATAAGCGAAGCGTCACCCGGCCCCATATGGGCCGGGTTGTTTTCTGAATACTGGCCCGAATACCATAAATGGTGGACGCGGGAGGGCGATACGGTGCGCCCGCCCTATTTGGAAAGCCGTCAGGCGCTCAAGCAGCACATGCCCGAAATCGTCGATCTGTATGACCAGCTGTGCGAACTTGCGGGCGGGGGCGATCAGGCGTCGCGCTTTCTGAGTTTCTATTGCCCGCCGCCCTACCTTTCGGGATGTTCACAGGCCATATGGACCGGCAAGGAACCTGTCCTTGTCCGCAACTACGATTACGACCCGAACGCCTTTGACAGCCTGATCCTGAAAACGGATTGGATGGGGCGGTCGGTCATGGGCACGAGCGACGGACTATGGGGGCTCGTGGACGGGGTGAATGACGCGGGGCTCGCCCTGTCGCTGACCTTTGGCGGGCGGCGCATCGTGGGAGAAGGGTTCGGGGTGCCGCTGATCCTGCGTTACGTATTGCAGACCTGCAAAACCGCTGAAGAGGCGGGCGAGGCACTGGCCCGTATCCCGACCCATATGAGCTACAACGTCACGGTTCTGGACCGGAAGCGCAATTATCTGACCGTGATGATGGCGCCGGATCGCCCGGCGGTGATCACCCATGCCGCCGTCGCCACGAACCATCAGGAATCGGTCGAATGGGTCAGCCACGCGCGTTTCACCGCAACGGTCGAGCGCGAACGCTATCTGCTGCACCGCCTGAGCTTGCATCGGGACCCGCAAGAGACCTTTATCAATGCCTTCCTCAAGCCGCCGCTCTATTCGACAGCGTTTTCCGTGGGTTTCGGTACGCTTTACACGGCAGTTTACAGGCCTCGCAAACGCGAAATGGAGGTCCGCTGGCCCGGGACGGTCTGGCCCTTGTCACTGAAGGAATTCCAGGACGGAAGCCGTGTTGTCCGACTGCCCGGCAACGATCCGACACATATGACGGGGCCCGCGCCCGTCTGAGTTGCAAGCGAATTTCACTCCTCATCCACGGCTCCGACAGTGCAACGAGAGGATGGTTGCCTGAACAATCCGCGTGTCGCCGGCAATTGGACGCATATGCCGAAACAATCACCGGATACCGGATATGATTTGCACGTAGCAATTTACGCAGTTCTTGTGCGGCGCGCCTGCGCGTTCCCAAAATTGCCTGTTCTTTTACACGCCCAATCGGTGTTGGCCTCTCCGCAGGCCGCACCGGGAAATTGCCGGAGGGTCAACAAAGCGCAAAGACGATTGGCACCAGAGCGCGATGACGTTAAATCGACATCTGTGTCGCTTTCGGAATCAATCGCCATTGCAATTCGGTGGCTTCCGAATACGCTGACGCGACGTTGAAGGCGGATCGGCCTGTTGGCCGTTCGCTCGCAATCAAAAAAAACAGTACCGATCCAACAGAGGAAATAAGAAATATGGAACGTCGTAAGTTTTTGAAGGGCGCTGCGATTGCAGGCACGGGTGCAACATTGGCGGCACCGGCCATCGCACAAGGAGGCAAGACGATCACGATCGTGTCGACCTGGCCACGGGACTTCCCCGGTCTGGGTCTGTCGGCCCAGCGTCTGGCCGAGCGAATCAATGTTGTCTCGGGCGGCGCGCTGCGGACCGAGTATTTCGCCGCCGGCGAACGCGTCGGGGCGTTCGACGTGTTCGACGAAGTGGCCAGCGGGAACAGCCAGGCCTATATCGGCGCCGAATATTATTTTGGCGGCAAGCATCCGGGCTTCAACTACTTCACGTCGGTTCCGTTCGGCATGACCACGCCGGAATGGAACGCCTGGATCAAGTTCGCGGGCGGGCAGGAGCTTTGGGACGAACTGGCGGGTGAGTTCGGACTCAAGACCATCACTTGTGGCGGCACCGGTGCGCAGGCCGGTGGCTGGTTCAACAAGGAGATTCTGTCGCCGGATGACCTGAACGGTCTGAAGATGCGTATTCCGGGTCTTGCCGGTGCGGTGATGACCAAGCTGGGCGTTTCCACGGTGTCGCTGCCGGGCGGACAGATTTACGAGAACCTCGTTTCGGGTGCGATCGAGGCGACCGAATGGGTTGGTCCGTATAACGACTATTTCATGAAGTTCTACGAAGCCGCCAAATACTACTATACCGCCGGTATGCACGAGCCGGGCGGCGGTCTGGGCTTTGGCATGAACAAATCCTGGTGGGAGAGCCTGTCAGAATATGAGCAGGCCGTGATCACCGCCTGCTGCAACGAGGAAATGGCGGCGCAGATCGAGGAGGCTTCGGCCAAGAACGGTGAGTATCTGCGCAAGCTGGTAAATGAACACGGCGTTGAGGTTCGGGCCTTCAACGAAGAAGTCTGGGACGCGTTCGGCAGCGCTGCGGAGGAAGTGTTCGAAGAGACCCGCGACCACTCGCCGCTCGCCGCCAAGATCAACGATGCCTATCAGTCGGCACTGCGCGAAATCGGTGGCTGGCGCGCCATCGCCGAGATCGAGTTCACCAAGCAGCGTAACCGGATCCTCGATATCGGCTAAGCGCAACGCGCTGCCAATCGGGCAGGGGACAGCCTGCGTGCTGCCCCCTGCGATCCTCTATAGACGCTCCGCTGAACCCGCGTGAGACTGGCCCGACCCGGAACAACCGGGCCGCATGACTGGGAAAATCGTGATGAACGTTACCACTGAGGCAGAGATCCTGTCGCCTCGCGGTGCACCCGCACCCTATGTACGGTATTTCGGATGGGCCACGTTGTTGGTCCTTTTTGCTTTTCTGATCAACAATGTGCTCATTGTCTGGTATGACTATCCGACGCTCGGGACGCTGTTTTCCGGAACGGACGGTCGTGTCTGGATTCTCGTCGTGACCTACGCGCTCGCGCTGATCCTTGCCGGGCTTCTGGTCATGCAAACGCCACACCGCACACTGCGCTACGATGGCAGGATCATAAGCGATTTCAACGCCTATCTGATCCGGGGTTGCTATTTCGCGGTGCTTTTCGTCGGCATTGCCGATTTCGCGATCGCATTCATGCGCGTCGAGGGGCTGCTGACCGCGGTTGTCTCGGAAGACATGGCAAAGGAGCTGACGCGGTCACGCTTTATCGGCCCCTATGTCCATGTTCCGCTGATCGTTCTGGGGTTCATCGCGGCGCTCTTTTCCCGTTCGCTGGGTTTTATCTGGCTGGCGCTGCTCATCGTCATCGCCGAATTGCTGATCGTGGTGTCGCGCTTCGTGTTCTCCTACGAGCAGGCCCTGATGGGCGATCTCGTGCGCTACTGGTACGCCGCGCTGTTCCTGTTCGCCTCTGCCTACACGCTTCTGGAAGAGGGGCACGTTCGGGTCGATGTGCTTTACGCGGGATTCTCTTCGCGTGTCAAAGGGCGGGTGAATTCCATCGGCTGCATTTTCCTTGGCATGGTGACCACCTGGACGATCATCATCATCGGACTGGGGTCCAAGCAGGCGATCATCAATTCGCCGGTCAGAAATTTCGAAGTGTCGCAAGTCGGGACTGCCGGGATGTTCGTCAAGTACCAGATGGCGGCGTTCCTTGCGATCTTCGCGGTGACGATGCTCATTCAATTCGTAAGCTATCTGTTCGAAGCCGTCGCCGATGCCCGCGGCGAGCCGGGCAAGCGCGAATTCGCCGCCATTTCACACTGAGGCCGCACGTATGGAACTCCTATTTCTCTTCATCCTGATCGTCATCATGGCCTCGGCGCTGGCATCGGGTTTCCCGGTTGCCTTTGCGCTGCCGGGATCGGCGATCATCACGATCGCCCTTGCGGCCGGCAGCGGCTATCTCTTTGCCGGAAACCCCGACGCCTATTTCCACTCTGGGGGGCCATCGGAATGGCTGACCGCCGGGGTGACAAACCTGCGCGGTGTCTATTGGGAGGTTGAACGGGATACGCTGATCGCGATTCCGTTGTTCATCTTCATGGGCATCATGCTGCAGCGCTCCAAGATCGCCGAAGATCTTCTGGTGACAATGGCGCGGCTGTTCGGGCCGGTTCCCGGCGGGCTGGGCATTTCGGTCGTTTTTGTGGGCGCATTGCTCGCGGCGACGACGGGCATTGTCGGTGCAACCGTGGTTGCGATGGGCATGATCTCCTTGCCGGCAATGCTGCGCAACAATTATTCCCAATCCCTGGCCACCGGGACGATTGCCGCGTCCGGTACGCTGGGCCAGATCATTCCTCCGTCCATCGTCCTGATCATTCTTGCCGACCAGCTGGCAAGCGCGTCTGACCAGGCGAGCACCGCACGCAAGGCGCTTTATAAAGAGGCGACCGGCGAGCTCAGCATGCCAAGCGTCTTTGATGTCGCGTCGACCAGTGCGGGCGAAATGTTCCTGGGGGCCTTCGTGCCGGGCATCGTGCTGGTGCTGGTTTATATGATCTTCATTCTCGTCTACGCGATCCTGCGCCCGAAATCCGCTCCGGCCGTGCCTTATGAAGGCGCGCGCGATTTCGGTTTCTGGGTGAATGTTTCGCTGACCCTGATTCCGCCGCTTGCGCTGATCTTCCTGGTGTTGGGCTCGATCATTGCCGGCATCGCCACGGTGAACCAGGCGGGGGCCATCGGTGCCGCCGGTGCGATCATCATGGCGGGTTATCGGATCACCGAGAAGAACAGGTTTACATACTATCCGGCGTTGCTGACCTTTGCGGCGCTTGGCCTGATCGTGTTCGCGCTGTCGCGCTACAACATGAATGTCAAGGCGATCCTGGTTGTCGGTGGTGACATGACGGGAATCGTGCTCGGCGTTGTCGCGGTGGTGTTGCTGATCATCGCGCTGATCTGGAGCGGTATCCGCGTTCTCAGAATCGAGAACACGCTGCACGAGGTGATGATCGAAACCGCCAAGACGACGTCGCTGGTGTTCATCATCCTGCTTGGTGCCGCGATGCTGACGGCGGCGTTCCGTGCCTTTGGCGGCGAAGAGCTGGTTCGCAATTTCCTCAACTCGCTTCCGGGTGGGTTCTGGACCCAGTTCGTGATCGTGATGGCGGTTATTTTCGTCCTGGGGTTCTTTCTCGATTTCATCGAGATCGCGGTGGTGGTGGTGCCGATTGTCGCCCCGATCCTGCTTGCGGACCCCGAAGCGAACATCACCGCCGTGTGGCTGGGTGTCATGATCGGTCTGAACATCCAGACCTCGTTCCTGACGCCGCCGTTCGGTTTTGCGCTGTTCTACCTCAGGGGCGTGGCTCCGGCGATCGTCAAGACCGTCCAGATCTACAAGGGCGTGATTTCGTTCATCGCGCTGCAGCTCGTGGCGCTGGCCATCGTCGGGTACTATCCGCAACTGGTCAATTACCTGCCCAACCGGATGAGCTTCCTGTCGGAGACATCGCCCCCCCCGCGCAATCCCAAGTTGCAGCAATGTCTTGAGGAATACGTGTTCGAGCAGGTGCAGCTCAATGGTGATGCGATCAACGGCGCGATTGTCGGCGCGCAGGCGCTGGATCTGTCCGTGTTGCCAGGCAATATGGCGTCCGATCTGAAAGGCGGGTTCGACAGCGCGCGCAAGGCGCTCGAATTGCTCGAGAACATCTCGGCGACCGAGGAAGCGGTACAGGCGGCGGCGGGCGATTATCGTCCGGTCATGCGTGTTGTGCGCAACCTGCAGAAAGCCATGCGCAAGCTGGATACCGAGATCGAGGAGCTGCGTCAGTCGGCCCGGTTCCTGAATGATGAAGCCGACGCCGAGCGCCGGGCGAATATCGAAGCGCGGATTGCGGAGCTCGAAGCAGAGAAGGCGATCATCGCTGCCGACATACCGGAAGACTGGGATGCGACGCATGATGCCTTTGCCGCTCTGACCAAGGCCGAGGAAACCGCCCGCGTTCAGTATCGCCGGGCGGCTGACGAGGCCATGGAACCGGCGGCAGAGTTCCTCGCGATCATGGATGCCAACGCCGAGTTCGCCGCACTGGAGGCCGATTTGAGAGCCTTGTCCGATCTCGTGGACAATGGCGCGCGTGCCGAGGCAGAAGCCGCGGTTGACGAGCTCGGCAAGACCTTTGCCAGGATCGCGGGTGCGCGCGACGTGTCGTCGTCGCTGTCGCAGGCACGCCGGGCCTTGCGCGATGGCAAGGAAGATCGGGCCGAAGCCGCGTCGGAATACGCCAAGGCGCTGGCCGCGTACGAAGAGCAACTGCGTTGGCGCGCCGCTGCGGAGCAGGGTGTGCGCCCGGGCGTCGAGGCCTATGTCGCCGAGATTTCCGAGAATCTGGGCGCTCGCCAGCGGCACCGGTTCAGTCGCGATCAGGCGCTGTTCCTGGCCAAATGCAACGCGGTGCACCGGGACCTGTCGCTCAGCTTCTGAGGGTCAGTAGCCGGTCAAAAACAAACGGGCGGTCGCGCAAGTTGCGACCGCCCTTTTTTGTCTGCCGTTGCAGCGCGCGAACGCGTCATGATCGGCAACAAGAAAAAAGCCGCTGCGCGATGCAACGGCCTTTCCCTGGTGCGTTTCGTTTTTCTTTGGGCGGGGGTCAGCCGCCCCATGTGCGGACCACGCCGCAATCCATGTGGACAAAGTTCGAGCGCGAATACCGCCCGACACCACCTGCGCTGCATGCTGTCGCGGCACGGGCCATCTGATTGACAGACCGCGAGGACAGCCGCAGGTCAGCGGCCTGACCTTTCATGTGCAGCGAATTCTTGGCAACACCGCGTGAGCGGCTGCGCAACATGGCGTTGGTCTGGGGGCTGCGATAACCGGACAGCAACATGTAGGGTTCGTTGACATCCATCAGGTTGTGTGCGGCGGCCATGATATCAATGGCGCGCAAGTCGATGCTTTTGGCCTGGTCGGTCCGCCAGTCGCGCATGAAATAATTGATCTCCTTGACCGCGTCCTTGATATATTTTCCGTCGATCCAGTAGATCATATCCAGCCGTTCGCCAGTGCGTCCGGAATACATCCGGATCCGGCGGATATCACCGCCACCCCGAAGAAAACCTGCTGCGCTGGAGTAAGTTGGAGCCGCTGTCAATGCGGTTGCTGCGAATGCACCCAATAGGGCACGCCGGGAAAAACCCGATGAGTCGTTCTGTCTCATGTTCTGCGCCGTCCTGTACGCTTTTATTCCTGCCCGCGTGCGATGTTACGCACACATTCTTACGTCATCGTTACATCCATCCCCTGATGTGTCGTTTTCATGCCACATTCCGGCCCATATTCCAAGCTGGGAATTGTGCAAGTTATGTATATGCTGGAGTTTCGGCAAATTATTGCGCACCCGCGCGCCCGCGAATCTATCCGTCGGGCAGGTGGCACAAAATCGTGATCCGGATATCTTGGCGTTGCTTCCTGATCACAAACTGGAATGAACAGCGTGCCGCAAGTCGCAATTCCGGCGCTTCGTGCACATGTCGTGTAATGGTATCGGTTTCGAGGAACATCCCATGATCTCAGAAATGAAACAGTCTCGCGATTTCATCTTCTTGCGGCTGGTTTCTGTTGCAATGTTCCTGTGCCTGCTCTGGACCGGCCCGTCTTCTGCGCAGGTCACCGCCTTCAAGCAGGCGGTTGCCGAAGCCGCGTCGTCGGATGCCGATCTTGCGGATTTCTACCGGGTCCGAGGCTATGATCCCCTGTGGACGGGCAATGACCGGATGCACGAGGAACGCCGCGTCGCGCTCATGCGGGCCTTGACGGATGTCGATTTGCATGGATTGTCGCCCGCGCGCTACAACATGGCGGCGCTGCGTCAGCAGATGGAAACCGCACGCACCACCCGCGATCTCGGGTTGGTCGAAGTCGCACTCAGCAAGGCTTTTCTGCAATATGCGCGCGACGTTCAGACGGGGATGCTGGTGCCGTCGCGCATCGATGGCGGGATTGTACGGCAAGTGTCCTATCGTGATCGCGCGCAGTACCTGACCGATTTGGCAGACACAGAGACACCGCGTGCATTCATTCAGTCGCTTCCGCCGGCATCCGCACAGTATCGCGCCCTGATGAAGGAAAAACTGCGGCTCGAAGGATTGCTCGAACAGGGCGGTTGGGGCCCCACCGTCGCGCTGAGCAGCGTCAAGCCCGGTGAGACCGGAGCAGGGGTCGTTGCCCTGCGCAATCGTCTGATCAACATGGGATATATGCGGCGCAGCGCTTCGCGGACCTATGATTCCGACATGCAGGATGCCATTCGCCGGTTCCAGTTTGATAACGGCCTCGCCGAGGATGGCGTTGCCGGTCAGGGCACGATCAACGAGATCAATGTCTCGGTACAACAACGGCTGAAATCGGTGATCGTCGCGATGGAGCGTGAGCGGTGGCTGAACATGGATCTTGGCGATCGGCACATTCTGGTAAACCTGACGGATTTCACGGCCAAGATCGTCGATAATGGCCGGGTGACGTTCCGCACCCGCTCGGTCATCGGCAAGAACACCAGCGACCGGCGTACCCCTGAATTTTCCGATGTGATGGAATTCATGGTGATCAATCCGAGCTGGTATGTGCCGCGCTCGATCGTCACCAAGGAATATCTTCCGATGCTGCGGAACAATCCCAATGCGGTCAGTCATATCGAGATCACCGACAGCCGTGGCCGCAGGGTCAACCGCGCAAACGCGAATTTCAGCCAGTATTCCGCGCGGAATTTTCCCTATTCGATGCGCCAGCCGCCGAGCAAGCAGAATGCGCTTGGTCTGGTGAAATTCATGTTCCCGAACAAATACAACATCTACCTGCATGACACGCCGTCAAAGAGCCTCTTTGACCGCGAGGTGCGGGCCTTTTCGCACGGTTGCATCCGTCTGGCCGATCCGTTCGATTTCGCCTATGCGCTGCTTTCCCTGCAAACGGACGATCCCAAGGGCGAGTTTCACCGCGTGTTGAACTCGGGACGCGAGACCAAGGTCACGCTGGATCAGCCGGTTCCGGTGCATCTGATCTATCGAACGGCGCTTGTCGACGAAAAGGGGCGGGCAGAGTATCGCCGTGACGTCTATGGGCGCGATGCCAAGATATGGAAAGCGCTCGAGAATGCGGGGGTGACACTGGCCGCGGTTCAGGGGTAATCACGGACCCGGAGCTGTTTGCAACGGGGACCATGATGACTTTCACCATCCAAGAGATTGCGGCCGCGCTTGGCGCCGAGGCGGTCGGAGACCTGTCTTATTCCGTCAAGGCCGCAGCAGAGCCGGCCGACGCGGGGCCGGACGATCTGGCGCTTGCCATGTCCCCGAAATACGGCGAGGCGCTTGGCAAAGGCCAGGCGCGGGCTGCGATCCTCTGGGATGGGGCCGACTGGCAAGGCCTGGGGCTTGCGGCAGCGATCTTTACCGATCGTCCGCGCATGACGATGTCGGGTCTGACGGCAACATTTGATCGCGGGCAGGGGTTCCCCACGGGCATTCATCCGACCGCAGTGATCGATCCCGGTGCCGAGATTGCCGATGATGTCTCTGTGGGACCGTTCAGCTATGTCGCGGCGGGGGCCCGGATCGGTGCCGGATCGGTCATTGGCCCGCATTGCACCATCGGAGCCGATGCGCGACTGGGCAAGCATGCGTATCTGCGCGAAATGGTCAGCATCGGCGCACGGGTTGTCGTCGGAGACCGCTATATCGCGCAACCCGGTGCGCGTGTCGGTTCAGACGGATTTTCCTTTGTCACACCCGAGGTGAGCGGGGCCGAGAACGTGCGCAAGACGTTGGGCGATCAGGGCGATGCCAAGGCACAGAGCTGGGTACGCATCCATTCGCTTGGCGCGGTTGAAATCGGTGACGACGTCGAATGCGGCGCCAACAGCACGATCGACAACGGCACCATCCGCAACACCCGGATTGGTAACGGCACCAAAATCGACAATCTGGTTCATGTCGGCCACAACACGCGCGTCGGCGATGATTGCCTGCTCTGCGGTCAGGTCGGGATTTCCGGCTCGGTCGAGATCGGCAACAACGTGATACTCGGCGGACAGGTCGGTGTGGTCGATAACATATTCATCGGCGACAACGTGATTGCCGCGGGAGGCACCAAGATCCTCTCCAATGCACCCGCAGGTCGGGTGCTCATGGGCTATCCGGCGGTCAAGATGGAAACCCATACCGAGATCTACAAGGCACAGCGCAGGCTTCCCCGTCTGGCACGTGACGTCGCAGCGTTACAAAAGGCTGTTTTCAAGGCCGGAGCGAAAGATTAAAGCAACTCGGCAAGCATAGCGTGGGAACCAGTGATGAGCATCAGTGAAAAGGTCATAGCGATCATCGCGGAACAGGCCGTTCTCGATCCTTCGGACGTGACGATGGACAGTACCCTGGAGAGCCTCGGAATCGACAGCCTCGGTCTGGTAGAGAGCATCTTTGCCATCGAGGAAGAGTTCGACATTTCCATTCCCTTCAACGCAAATGAGCCGACCCAGAGCGACTTTGACATTTCAAGCGTCGCCGCCATCGTCGCCGGGATTGAAAAGCTCGTCGCGGAAAAGGTCTAGGACGGGGCGGCTTGACAATGCACAGGGTCGTCATCACCGGTGCCGGTACGATCAACGCGCTCGGACATTCGGTTCCCGAAACGCTTGCCGCGATGCGCGAAGGGCGCTGCGGGATCGGCGAACTGGAGTTCAGAGACGTCGAGCGGCTCTCGATCCGGATCGGCGGGCAGGTGCGCGGGTTCGAGGCCGAAGGGCGGTTCAATCGTCAGCAGCTTTCACTCTATGATCGTTTTACACAGTTCACGCTGACCGCCGCAAAGGAAGCGATCACTCAATCGGGCCTTGAATTTCACGGTGATATCTCGGCACGCTCTGGCGTGGTTCTGGGCACGGCGGGCGGCGGTGTCTCGACCTGGGATGACAATTACCGCAGCGTCTATGAAGACGGCAAGAACCGGGTTCATCCCTTTGTTGTGCCCAAGCTGATGAACAATGCGGCTGCCAGCCATGTCAGTATGCAGTACAATCTCAAGGGGCCGTCCTTTACCGTGTCCACCGCCTGCGCCAGTTCGAACCACGCCATGGCCCAGGCCTTTGCAATGGTGCGCAGCGGCATGGCGCCCGCGATGATCACCGGCGGTTCGGAATCGATGCTGTGTTTTGGTGGGGTCAAGGCCTGGGAAGGACTCCGTGTGATGTCGCGCGATGCCTGCCGCCCGTTCAGCCTTGGGCGCAACGGTATGGTTCAGGGGGAAGGGGCCGGGATTTTCGTTTTCGAGGAATATGAGCACGCACGGTCCCGCGGCGCCGATATCCTGGCCGAGGTTGCCGGGTTTGCGATGTCCTCGGACGCCTCGGATATCGTGATGCCATCAAAACAGGGTGCGGCCCGGGCGATGTCTGGCGCCCTGGCCGATGCGCGGGTGGCGCCGTCGGAAGTGGGCTATATCAACGCCCACGGCACCGGTACTGCCGCCAATGACAAGACCGAATGCGCCGCTGTTGCGGATGTGTTCGGGCCGCATGCCGACAACCTGATGATCAGCTCGACCAAATCCATGCACGGTCACCTGATCGGCGGGACCGGTGCAGTGGAATTGTTGTCTTGTATCATGGCGTTGCGAGACGGGGTTATCGCGCCCACCATCGGCTATGAAGAGCCCGATCCGGAATGTGCGCTCGACGTGGTTCCCAATATCGCGCGCAATGCCCGGGTCGAAGTGGCCGTGTCAAACGCCTTTGCCTTTGGGGGCATGAACGCGGTGCTTGTCCTGCGCAAGGTCTGACAAAAAAACGCCGGACCAACCGGCCCGGCGTTCATCGTGATATGGATGCTTGCGACCTACTGCTTGACGACGTCGACCGCGTCGTAGCCGGCAGTGAATCCGGAAAGTGACAGGGTCAGCGACACGGTCTGATCCGGGGCCGGGGCGGGGACAAGGGTCACTGTCGCCTTGCTACCCTTCTTGAAAGCGTCGATGTCTTCCTGTGTCAGACCGATCTGCGCAGCACAGCCAATCGGGGTGCAATAGGTATAATTATAGCGTTTGCCCGGTGCATCGTCGACGGCAATGGTCAGCTGTGCCGGCAACAGCGTTTCCAGTGGAACGAGGATGGTTGCGCCGGCGGCGGCCTGCCCACCATTCTCGATGCGGAACAGCGACATTTCGGCCACCGGATTGCCCGAGTCATCGCGCATGATCTGAAGCAGGGAGCAGGGATCGTTTTCCGCCTCGGTGCGCATGCAGGCGAGATCCCAGTCGCCGATCTTTTCCTTGGAGTACCGCTCGCCAAGTTTTGGACCATCGGCCACCGGCTCCCCCAGATCCAGTTGCGGCGCGGTCGCGGTGCCTTCTGTTGCAGCGGGTTCCTCGGTCGTCGTGGGGGTGTCTGCCTGTTGCGCAAGGGCCGGGACGGTCATCGCGACCAGGGCCAGCGCGGCAAGCGGAGAAAGCTGTTTCAACATGTGCCTGTCTCGTTTTGTTTATGGTTGCTCAAAGCAAACTGCACGGCAGCGGCGAATCCATGACGCACAATCTGCAATTGACGACGCTTTATCATGACGTTCGGACGGTGTCAGGCCGATATTGCAAAAACGGATCGCGGAAGCGCCCTGTTTCCACCCGCAAAAACGGGGAAATTCGTGAGGCTTCACACCAAAGTAAAAGGGGGCCGTCAAGCCCCCTTTAAGTATAGGTTGTCTCCCCGTCGGACTGGCCGACTTAGTTATTGCCGAACGTTACGAGAGGGCTGACCAGCGGTCAACAGCTATGCCGATAAAAACGCGGTTATGACAAGAAAAAGGCGCGAAATCGGAGCGTTTTGACAGGGATTAAGCTCCGAATCGGATTTTTGGTGAAAAAGGGCCGTACCCGAAGGCACGGCCAGTCTGACAGGGAGGAAGTGCCCGCCGGTTCAACCGACCCGTATTGGCGAGCGAATTAACTATGGCAGGCAAAGGTTAAGTTAGTATGGTCGGTGCGACAGGCAGGACAGGATCAGGGTACGCATCACAATGGATGACAAGGTTTTTATCGGTGGCGGAGGTGAGGATTACGCAAATCCGCAGGGTCTGAGGCTGAAATACGCCAATCGACATGGTCTGGTCGCGGGGGCCACAGGGACCGGCAAATCCGTCACGTTGCAGATCATGGCAGAAGGATTCAGCGATGCGGGCGTGCCGGTTTTTCTATCCGACGTCAAAGGCGATCTGTCCGGTCTGGCCAGGTCGGGGCGGGTCGATCACAAGCTGCATGATGCCTTTACGGCGAGGGCCGCAAAGATCGGCTTTACCGACTATGGATACCGTGCCTATCCGGTGACCTTCTGGGATCTGTTCGGAGAGCAGGGGCACCCGGTTCGCACCACGGTGGCCGAGATGGGGCCGCTGTTGCTGGCGCGTCTGCTCGACCTGACCGAGGCGCAGGAAGGCATTCTCAACATCGCGTTCAGACTGTCTGACGAAGAGGGGCTGCCGCTGCTTGATCTCAAGGACCTGCAATCCCTGCTGGTCTGGATCGGAGAGAACCGCGATACGCTGTCCCTGCGCTACGGGAATGTATCCACCGCGTCGATCGGGGCGATTCAACGACGGCTGCTCGTGCTGGAAAATCAGGGCGGCACGCTACTCTTTGGCGAGCCGGCGCTGGAACTGGCCGACCTGATGCGCACGGATGCGGACGGACGGGGCCGTGTCAACATCCTTGCCGCCGATAAGCTGATGGGATCGCCCGGGCTCTATGCGACATTCCTGTTATGGCTGCTCAGCGAACTGTTCGAGGAACTCCCGGAAGTTGGCGATCCGGACAAGCCCAGGCTCGTGTTTTTCTTTGACGAGGCGCATCTGCTGTTTAACAATGCGCCCAAGGCGCTGGTGGACAAGGTGGAACAGGTGGCACGCCTGATCCGATCCAAGGGGGTCGGGGTCTATTTCATCACCCAGAATCCCGCCGACGTGCCCGAAGATATCCTCGGGCAATTGGGCAACCGGATTCAGCATGCACTGCGCGCGTTCACGGCAAAGGATCGCAAGAATCTCAGGCTTGCAGCGGAAACCTACCGTGAGAACCCGCGCTTTTCGACCGAGGATGCCATCAGGGAAGTCGGTGTGGGCGAGGCGGTGACCTCGATGCTGCTCGACAAGGGGGTGCCGGGTATCGTGGAACGCACCCTGATCCGCCCGCCATCGTCGCAACTCGGCCCGATCACCGCCGAGGAACGCAGGGCGCATCTGGCGGCTTCGGACATGGCCGGCAAGTATGATGCGCCGCTGGACCGTACTTCGGCCTATGAAATGCTGGCGCAACGGGCCGAACAGGCGGCGAAGGACGCGGCCGTTTCCGAGGAAAAAGCCGACGAGATGGAACCGATGTTTCAGGAGTTCAACGCCGGCCGCCGGTATTCCGGCAGCCGGGTCAGCCGGTCAACCTCGCGAAAAACCGCGCAGAGCGGCGGTGGATTTGCCGAGGCGCTGACGCGGAATGTCATGAAGGAGCTTTCGGGCACGACCGGACGTCGCCTCGTTCGCGGTATTCTGGGCGGGCTTTTCAAGGGGCGCTGATAGCCCCTCATACACACCGGTATCACGCGGCACTGCCTGAAATCAGGTTTTTTCGAACCGGGTTTTATTTGAAAGGCGCGAAACACTCGGGTCGCGCCTCTCTGTTCAGCTGTTTTTACGACGCTCGCCCTCGGCACGGCATACCGCGTCACCTTCCTCGACGGACATCGAGTTCGGTCTGTTGATGGCCCGATCCCAAACCACACGTTCGCGTGTGTAAAGCTGGCATGTGACGACACCCTTGGCCGTTTCGACCTGAACCGGCGTTGTTTCGTAGTCGGTCGGCGATGGAACACAACCGGAAATGGCAAGCCCCGACAGGACCAGCGCGGCAGGTAAAAAAGACGTTTTCATACGTATCTCCATACTCATTCAGAACAAAACGGCGTTTCGTGCCCGTTGCTAACACGAAAGAAAGCAAGCGGACATGGGGAATTTGTCGCGGTTCGATCTACAAAATGTTAAGGTGGCACATTCGGTTCGCTATTTCTCCGGGATCAGTCCGCGCGGACTGAACCGCAGCACAAGGATCAGGACCAACCCCATCGTCAACAGGCGCATATGTGCCGCACTGTCCAGCAGATGCGACTTCAACGGCCCGTCCGACATGCCCGATGTCAGCACGTCCAGCAGGAAAGCACCGATCGGCTCGACCTGAACCCAGAGGAACCAGATCAGCATCCCCCCGAGCACCGCCCCGAAATTGTTACCCGAGCCGCCGACGATCACCATCACCCAGATCAGGAAGGTAAAGCGCAGCGGCTGGTAGGTGCCGGGTGTCAACTGCCCGTCCATGGTCGTCATCATCGCCCCGGCGATACCGCAGACCGCACTGCCCAGCACAAAGACCTGCAGGTGCCGGCGCGTCACGTCCTTGCCCATGGCTTCCGCCGCGACCTCGTTGTCGCGGATCGCCCGCATCATGCGCCCCCACGGGCTGTTGAGCGCCCTTTGCGCCATCCAGAGCAGCACCAGCAGGACAACGGTAAAGAGCAGCGCATAGCTGAGCTTGACATAGAGCGTCGATGCGGTGACGGGATCGAGCGCAAACCCGGCTGCGCGTTCCACAAAGGCCGGATCATTCTGCAGGTCGATCTCGTAGGGCACCGGGCGCGGAATGCCGACCACGTTCTTGACCCCGCGCGACAGCCAGTCCTCGTTCTTGAGCACGGCGATGATGATCTCGGCAATGCCGAGCGTCGCAATCGCCAGGTAATCCGAACGCAGACCCAGAGCGGTTTTCCCGATCAGCCATGCCGCCCCGGCGGCCAGCAATCCGCCGATTGGCCAGGCCAGAAGCACCGGCAATGCAAGCCCGCCGAGGTATCCGGTAATTGCAGGATCGACATTTTCTACCGCTTCCACTGACGGATCGAGAATCGCGCGATAGAGGAAAAATCCGCCCACCAGCAGGACGATCAGGACAATGTTGCGCGTGGCTCCGGCCTGCATCTTCCGCAACAACAACACGGCCGCCGTCACCGTCAACGCGCCCAGGACAAGTGCGGCGATGATACCGGCCCCACCTGCCGCCCATGCCTCGGGAGTCGGTGGCATCGCCACCAGCACGACCGCCAGCCCGCCAAGTGCCACAAACCCCATGACACCGATATTGAACAGCCCGGCAAACCCCCATTGCAGGTTCACGCCGATGGCCATGATCGCCGAAATCAACCCCATGTTCAGGATCAGAAGCGCGGCATTCCAGCTTTGCATGACACCTGTCAGCAGGATCAACCCACCCACGATCGCAAACAACCCGATATTTCTCACGGTCTCGCTCATAGCGCTTTCCCCCTGAACAGGCCGGTCGGTCGGAACAGCAGAACAATCAGCAGGATCACGAAGGATACCGCGAATTTGTAATCCGTGCTCATGAGCTGCACGAGCCCGTCCGGCTCAAGCGGCGCGGGCATCAGGTAAACCAGGATTTTCTTCCACGCATAGGTGATCGTGACCTCGGAAAACGCAATGATGAAGCCACCGGCAATGGCGCCGAGCGGGCTGCCCAGACCGCCGACGATGGCGCTGGCAAAGATCGGCAGCAAAAGCTGGAAATAGGTAAAGGGCTTGAAGGATTTATCAAGCCCGTAGAGCACGCCCGCCACCGTGGCGAGCGCCGCGACGATGCACCAGGTATAGACCACCACGCGCTCCGGGTTGATCCCCGACAGCAGCGCCAGATCCTCGTTATCGGAATAGGCCCGCATGGATTTCCCGGTGCGCGTGCGGTTCAGGAACCAGAACAACAGCGCCACCACGACGACCGCCGTGATCACGGTGATCGCCTGGCTGGTCCGGATCGCCAGCCCTTCTTCAAGCCCGGTCAACTGCTTGAAATCGCGCGCCGAGATGATGAAACGCGTCCCATCCGAGAAATTCTGGTCGTCCGGCCCGATGATGAACCGAACCAACCCGTTCATGACGAACATCACGCCCATCGAGACGATGACAAGGATCACCGGCTTGGCCTTCTGCTCGCGATAGAATTGATAGACCAGCTTGTCCGTCGCCAGCACCATCAGGGCACAGCACAGGATGCCGACGGGCAGGGCAAGCAGCGCGGTGGGCATCGGTCCCAGTCCGATCCCCATCGATTGCAGCCACCACGTCACAAGGATCGTCACCATGGCCCCGAACGCCATCGTGTCGCCATGTGCGAAATTGGAAAACCGCAGGATCCCGTAAATCAGCGTGACACCCAGGGCGCCGAGCGCAAGCTGGCTGCCATAGGACATGGCGGGGATCACAACATAGTTGGCCAGCGCAATAAGGGCATTGAGAAAATCCATCGCGTCAGCCCCCCAGGAACGATTTGCGCACATCCGGATCCGCAAGCAGATCCTTGCCCGTGCCGGAATAGGCGTTGCTGCCCTGCACCAGGACATAGCCCTTGTCCGCGATCTCCAGCGCCTGCCGGGCGTTCTGCTCCACCATCAGGATCGGAATGCCCGTCCGGGCCACCTCGATGATGCGATCAAACAGCTCGTCCATGACGATCGGGCTGACCCCAGCGGTCGGTTCATCCAGCATCAGAACCTTGGGGCGCGTCATCAATGCCCGGCCCACCGCGACCTGCTGCCGTTGCCCGCCCGACAGTTCGCCGGCCGCCTGCGCGCGCTTTTCCTTGAGGATGGGGAACAGGTCATAGACCTGCGCCATGGTATCGGAGAAATCATCGGTGCGGATAAACGCGCCCATCTCCAGGTTCTCTTCCACGGTCATCGACGTGAAAATATTGTTGGTCTGCGGCACGAAGCCCATGCCCTTCACGACGCGATCCTGCGGCGTCAGCCCGGTAATGTCCTCGCCATCCAGCCGCACAGAGCCCTGCCGCACGTCCAGCATGCCGAATACCGCTTTCATCGCGGTCGATTTTCCCGCCCCGTTGGGGCCCACGATCACCGCGATCTCCCCCTTGTCGACGGCAACGGTACAATCGTGCAGGATGTCCGGTCCTTTGCCATATCCACCGGTCATGCTGTCCCCGATGAGAAACGCCCGCGCGGTCTCCATACCGTGTCCGGTGCCCGGCGCGGCGCGCAACGTCCCGATGCCGTGCGGGTTCGTGATCGACCGGTCCTTGTTGCCGCGATCGCCATACGGATCAGCCGACATGCCAACCCCCTTCATCTTTGCTGAAATACTCCGGGGTTTGGGGCAGAGCCCCAATCGGATTCGGACATGCGTGGCGTGTGCCGCCTGTGATCCCGCGCGTCATGTGCCGACCTTGTTCTTGAGACCGGTTCCGAGATAGGCCTCGATCACGTGTTCATTGGCCTTGATTTCCTCCAGCGTGCCTTCGGCCAATACCTTGCCCTCGGCCATGCAGATCACCGGATCACACAGCCGCCCGATGAAATCCATGTCATGTTCGATGACAACGAAGGTATAGCCGCGCTCTTCATTCAGACGAATGATCGCATCGCCGATCGTGTTGAGCAGCGTGCGGTTGACGCCCGCGCCCACCTCGTCGAGGAACACGATCCGCGCGTCCACCATCATGGTTCGACCCAGCTCCAGGAGCTTCTTCTGCCCTCCCGACACCTCTCCCGCCTTGTGATCGGCCAGGTGTTCGATGGTCAGGAACTCCAGGACCTCATCCGCCTTGGCGCGCAGCGCGCGCTCTTCGTCGGCGATCCGTTTGCGTCCGAACCAGGTGTTCCAGAGCGTCTCGCCGGATTGCCCGCCGGGCACCATCATCAGGTTCTCGCGGCAACTCATGGACGAAAATTCGTGCGCGATCTGAAACGTGCGCAGCAGACCCTTGTGGAAAAGGTCATGCGGCGGCAGCCCGGTAATATCCTCGCCCGCCATCGAGACCCGGCCCGAAGTGGGTTCAAGAACGCCCGCAATCACGTTGAAAAGAGTGGTTTTTCCGGCTCCGTTCGGACCAATAAGCCCGGTGATCGAGCCCTCGGCGATCTCGAGTGAAGCGCCGTCCACCGCGTGAAATCCGCCAAAATGCTTGTGCACGTCATCAACGACGATCATCGCACCTCCCTGTGCCGCGTTTTCACGGCTTGTATACACCGCTTTGCGCGGTTCTTGGTATTGTGAAGCAGCCCGGGCGCATCCGGCCCCCGGGCTGTCCTTCATGATGGTCAGACCGGATCAGCGATAGCCGACCGTGGTCATCTTGCCGTCCTTGAACTCGATCTCGCGATAGTTGCCCGCGCTTTCGCCCGGTCCGATCAGTTCAACCGCCGAGGCTCCGACGAAATCGACATCACCGCCATCCTTGAGGATCTGCAGCGCCTTGCCCAGTTCCCCCGGCAGGATCGGCTCGCCGGGTGCGTTTGCGACCTCCATCACCTTGTCCTTGTAGACCTGCGGATCGGTGGACCCGGCAGCCTGCATGGCCAGCAGGATCAACGCGGCAGCGTCATAGCTCTCGGGCGCAAAGGCATTGGTCGGTGCAAAACCCGCTGCTTCGCCGGCTTCGTTGAACTTGGCGCCGCCATCGCTGTCATTGCCGGGGTGCTGTCCGAAAGAGCCTTCGACCATGTCGCCGAAATTCGCTTCCAGCGCGTCCGAAACCATGCCGTCCGGGAACATGAATGTGTCAAACGCGCCGGTGTCCAGTGCGCCGTTGACAATGCCGGCACCGCCCTGGTCCACATATCCTGCGACGACGAGAACCTCACCACCTGCCGAGGCCAGTGCGCCGACTTCGGCAGAGTAATCCGCCTTGCCGTCCTCGTGCGCGGTGTTGATCGTCACGCTGCCGCCGGAACTCTCGAAGGCCGACTGGAAGCTGTCTGCCAGGCCCTTGCCATAGTCGTTGTTGGTATAGGTGACGGCGACTTCCTTGATTCCGCGATCATTCAGGATGTCGGCCATCACCTGACCCTGACGGGCGTCCGACGGCGATGTGCGGAAAAACAGGCCATTGTCTTCAATCGTCGTCAGACCGGGTGAAGTGGCCGAGGGGCTGATCATCACGACGCCATTGGGCAAGGCGACGTTCTGCAACGAGGCAGTCGTTTCGCCCGAACACATGCCACCGACGATGCCGCTGACCTTGTCCGACGTGATCAGGCGCTCGGCAGAAGCCACGGCGAGGTTGGCATCGACACAGCCGGTATCCGCCGTGACCGAGGAAACGGTCGACGATCCGTCAAGGAACAGGCCCGAATCGTTGACCTCGGCAATCGCGAGATCGACCGCCGCCGCCATATCGGGGGAAATCGATTCCAGAGGGCCGGTAAAGCCAAGCAGAACGCCCAGTTTGACATCTTCGGCCTGCGCCATGCCCGCAATGAGCGCGGTTGACGCTGTGGCCAATAGCAGTTTTTTCATTTGGTTTCTCCCAGGTTGGAACGCAATATTCGAACGGAACCCTAGGCAAGGCTCATCAAAAAGAAAAGTCCCATATGATGCCGATTCTGCGGTGCCGGAGGGCTCCCGCGCGGTATTGTCGGTTCCGGATACCGGCCTAGGTAGAATGATGAAGAAAGGGTTGAGCATGCTGCGTGTCGTGATCTGTGCCATGGCCGCCTTCGGCGCCTTTGCCGTTCAGGCGGATATACTGCAAACGCGTGACGGGGATGTCCGCGTGGATGCGATGATCACCGGGCTGGACACCCCCTGGGCCGTCGATTTTCTGCCGGGAGGCGGCTTTCTCGTGACCGAGCGCGAGGGCGCGCTGCTGCATGTGCGCGACGGTCGCGCAACCCGTGTCGACGGCGTGCCGCGGGTGCATGCATCGGGGCAGGGCGGATTGCTTGACGTCACGGTGCCGCGCGATTTTGCAACCAGTCGCGAGATCCTTCTGACATTTGCCAAACCGCAGGGCGGCGGTGCCGGAACCGCGCTCGCGTCGGCGCGCCTGACCGGGGACGGAACCGCGCTGTCCGACCTGCGGGTCCTGTTCGAAGCGGCGGATGGCGGTAGCACCGGCCGCCATTTCGGCAGTCGCGTGGTCGAAGGGCGCGATGGCAGGCTCTTTGTCACCATCGGCGACCGGGGCAATGACGATCTTGTCCAGAATCTGGGAACGTATAACGGCAAGATCGTGCGGATAAACCGCGACGGGTCGGTTCCCCCTGACAACCCGTTTGTCGGGGTTGCGAATGCTCGCCCCGAAATCTGGTCGCTGGGCCACCGCAATCCGCAGGGCGCGGGGCTGGATGCGCAGGGACGGCTCTGGATCTCGGAGCACGGGGCGCGGGGCGGCGACGAGATCAACCTGGTCGATGGGGGGCGCAATTATGGCTGGCCGGTCATTTCCTATGGCCGGCACTACTCTGGCGGGAAGATCGGTGAAGGCACCGCCAAGCCCGGATTGGAGCAACCGGAACATTATTGGGATCCATCGATCGCGCCATCGGGGCTGATGGTGTATTCCGGGCGGTTGTGGCCCGACTGGCGGGGGGATATTTTCGTCGGCTCGCTCAAGTTCGATCACATCAGCCGACTTGAGGGGGCACCGCTGCGCGAAGCCGAGCAGATATCGGGGCCCGAGACCGAACGGGTACGCGATATCGTCGAGGCACCCGACGGAACGATCTGGTTCATCTCGGTCGGGCAGGGCACGGTCTATCGTATCTCGCCCGCTTCGTGATCCTCCGGTTGGGCTTTCAGGCAACCGGCCGTATCACACCGACAGCCGCGCCGCGTGGCTGCCACGTTCCCGGTAGGGGGTCGTCTCGTAATGGGCGCGGTAGCACTTGGAAAAATGGCTGGGAGAGGCAAACCCGCAGGCCAGCGCCACATTGATCACGCTCATATCGGTCTGCATCAACAGGTTGCGCGCCTTTTGCAGGCGCAGTTCCATGTAGTATCGCTTGGGCGACCGGTTGAGATAGCGCCGGAACAGGCGTTCCAGCTGGCGGGTGGACATGCCGACATCCCTGGCCAGCACAGAGGGGCTGATCGGCTCCTCGATATTCTGTTCCATCATCTGGATAACCTGGCTCAGCTTGGGATGACGCACCCCGATCCGCGTGGGAACCGACAGGCGCTGTGTGTCCTGATCGGTGCGGATGCTGGAATAGATCAACTGATCGGCCACCGAATTGGCCAGATCCTCGCCGTGCTCATCCGCGATCAGCTTGAGCATGAGGTCGATGGAGGACGTGCCGCCCGCCGTCGTCATGCGGTTGCCGTCGATCACGAAAACCGATTTGGTCAGCATGACGTCCTCGAACTCTTCGGCGAAACTATCGGAGTTTTCCCAGTGGATCGTGGCTCTCTTGCCATCGAGCAACCCGGCCTTGGCCAGCGAAAACGCCGCCGTGCACAGCCCCCCGACCAGCAACCCCTTGCGCGCTTCGCGGCGGGCCCATCCCAGCAGGCGCTTGGTGGTTGCGCCCTGCACGTCGACACCGCCGCAGATCAGCACCGTGTCGTCGCGGTTCAATTCGTCAAGGTCGCCATCCAGCGGGAATACGGTGCCAGCCGAACAGGTCATGGTATTTCCACCTTCCCCGATGAGCCGCCAGGTATAGATTTCGCGCCCGGCCATGCGGTTCGCGATCCGCAGGCTCTCCAGAGCCGAGGCGAAGCTCAGCATCGTGAAATTTTCCAGCAGAACAAAAACGAAGCGGCGGGGCTTTGTCGCCGTGATGTCAACATCGACAACTTTGCGTCGCTCTGTCATGGCTCTGTTTCCTTCGCACGGCACCCTGCGATATTCACCTTGCTCAAACCCGATCTGCGACGTCAAGAGACGCATTTCGGATATGGCAACCTGCGTCGCGCTTTTGTATAGAGGCCACCTGAGATGCGGAACGGAGATCAGAGCGATGAGTGAGTGGCAAAAAGCCGGATGGCGCAGCAAGCCTCGGATTCAAATGCCCGACTATACCGACCAGGCGGCATTGAACGCGGTCGAGGCGCAACTCTCGAAATATCCTCCGCTGGTTTTTGCCGGCGAGGCCCGGCGCCTCAAGGCGCATCTGGGGGCTGCGGCGCGGGGCGAAGCGTTTCTGTTGCAGGGGGGCGATTGCGCCGAAGCGTTCGACCAGTTCAGCGCCGACAGCATTCGCGACACCTTCAAGGTGATGTTGCAGATGGCGATGGTGCTGACGCATGGCGCCAAGGTTCCGGTGATCAAGGTGGGTCGCATGGCCGGGCAGTTCGCCAAACCGCGCAGCGCACCGACCGAAGTGGTGAACGGTGTTGAATTGCCCAGCTATCGCGGCGACATCATCAACGAGCTGCCATTCACCCCTGAAGCGCGCGTCGCGGATCCGGGCAAGATGCTGCAGGCCTATACGCAGGCTGCGGCGACGCTGAACCTGATCCGGGCCTTTTCGACCGGCGGCTATGCCGATGTGCACCAGGTCCACGCATGGACGCTGGGCTTTACCGAAAGCGACGAGGCGGAACGCTATCGTGAAGTTGCCAACCGGATCAGCGACACGCTTGATTTCATGAAAGCGGCCGGGGTCAACCAGGACACGGCACATACGTTGCAATCGGTTGAGTTCTACACCAGCCACGAAAGTCTGTTGCTGGAATACGAACAGGCGCTTACCCGGCGCGATTCGATCACCGGCGACTGGCTGGCCGGATCCGGGCACCTGATCTGGATCGGGGACCGCACGCGTCAGCCGGACGGTGCGCATGTGGAATTCGCGCGCGGCGTGCTGAACCCGATCGGGTTGAAATGCGGTCCGAGCATGACCAGCGAAGACCTGAAGGTGCTGATGGCCACGCTCAACCCGAAGAACGAGCAGGGTCGCCTGACGCTGATCTCGCGCTTTGGCGCCGGCAAGGTGGCAGAGAACCTGCCGCGCCTGATCCAGACGGTGCGCGAGGAAGGGGCCGAGGTCGTCTGGGTCTGCGACCCGATGCATGGCAACACCATCAAGTCGTCCAGCGGCTACAAGACACGGCCGTTCGAGTCGGTGCTGCGTGAAGTGCGCGAGTTCTTCGGCATCCACGCGGCCGAAGGCACGGTGCCCGGCGGCGTGCATTTCGAAATGACCGGTCAGGACGTGACCGAGTGCACCGGCGGCGTTCAGGCGGTCAGCGAAGAGGATCTGTCCGATCGCTATCACACCGCCTGCGATCCGCGCCTGAACGCGAGCCAGTCTCTGGAACTGGCATTTCTCGTGGCCGAGGAACTGTCGGGCCTGCGGGCCAGGCAGCAGCAGCGCGAGGCGGTCTGACACCCGAGCCAGGCGCCGGGAGCACTGGTGCCTGACGCGTCTTGGTCTACCGCTTGTCGGTTTTCACCAGGCGCAGATGCGGGGCCTTGCCCCCCAGAACGGTCTGTGCTTCCGCAAACCCGCGCGCGGCTTCGACGGCGGGTGTTGCGGCTGTCTGATCTGTCGCCAGATCGCGGATCCGGGTATCGGCAATATCGAAACGGCGCGGCGCGCGGCCGAAATCTCCATCCGCCACCAGCACCCCGAGAATACGGCTGCAATCGCCCAGGTCGCTTTTGAGCGGCAACAGGATCAAGCGCGCTTCGCAGGCGCCGCGCAGGCTCTGGCGTTCTCCTTTCAGGCTCATTTCCGCCACCGCAGGCGTGTCAAAGACATATTCCAGCGTTGCCGCCATGCCTTCGCGCCCGTCGGTCGTGAAGAACGAGGTGATCGGCATGCCGCGCACTTCCATGCCGGCGAGTTGGCACAGATGCTGCCCGGCCAGCCGGAAGCGGCCGACGCCGGGTGCGACACGTTCCAGAATGAACGCGTATTCCAGAACCTGTTCAAGTCCGCGTGGATCGATCTGCGAGCGGAAAGGGATGTCCGCCCCCTGGCGCAGTGCACTCCAATAGGCTTCGGCCTGCCGGATCGGCGACAGGCTTGCGCCACTGCGGAACCGGTCCATCGTCACCACCTTTCCCGTTTCTCTCGGGCGGAAAATACTGAACATGTCTTCAACTCTCTCGCACAGCCGCCCCGGATGCTGGTATTTGCCTTCTGGCGAAACCCACCCGTAGGACTTGCTTCATAATGGTTACCCAAGCGTTAACGTCGCATATTTTTTAAGAATTTGAAGACAAACCTTAGGAATTGGTTAACCCTTTCACGGCGACGGCCTGTCGCGTTTGCCGGCGAGGGCTTGCCCTGTCTCGGGCAATGCCATTAGGTAGCAATGCCATTAGGTAAACGACGACAGAATATCCGGCAGATCGCGGGCAGGGCGGAAATGATAAATTCGATGACGGGGTTTGCCTTTGCCAAGGGGGAACTCGCGCCGTATTCCTGGGGCTGGGAACTGCGCAGCGTCAACGGCAAGGGCCTCGATCTGCGCCTGCGGGTCCCGGACTGGCTGCAGGGTCTGGAGGCGGCGCTGCGCAGCGAACTGGCCAAATCCGTGATGCGCGGCAACGTCACCCTCGCCCTGCGCATCTCGCGTTCCGATGATGCCGGAGAGCTTGCGCTCAACCGTCCGACAATGCGGGCCGCACTGTCGGCATTGTCCGAGATCGAGGCCGAGGCGAAAGAGCAGGGGATGACGCTTGCACCGTCGCGGGCCAGCGATCTGCTGGCGCTGCGCGGCATGTTCGATGCGGTGGCGGCCGAGCCTGACAATGCGGCGCTGATTGCGCGCCTGCGCGCGGAGTTCCCGTCACTTGTTGCCGGGTTTCTTGACATGCGTCAAAGCGAAGGGGCTGCGCTGCATAAGGTGCTTGGCGAACATCTCGACCGGATCGCGGACCTGACGGGGCAGGCGGTGCAACTCGCCGAGGCGCGTCGCGACGCGATGGCAACGACGCTGAGAAACAACCTGTCGCTGGTGCTGGACAATTCCGACGGGGCCGACCCAGGGCGCGTGGCGCAAGAGCTTGCATTGATCGCGGTCAGGGCGGATGTCACCGAAGAGCTCGACCGGCTGGCCGCGCATGTCGCCGCCGCGCGCGATCTGCTTGGCAAGGGCGGCGCGGTGGGACGCAAACTGGATTTCCTGATGCAGGAGTTCAACCGGGAAGCGAATACGCTGTGCTCCAAATCGCAATCCACCGAGCTTACGGCGGTGGGGCTCGATCTCAAGGCGGTGATCGATCAGATGCGCGAACAAGTGCAAAACGTGGAATAACAAGAGGCAATCAATTGAAATGGCAGACCGGCGCGGGCTCCTGATCATCCTTTCCTCGCCTTCGGGCGCGGGCAAATCCACATTGGCCCGGCGGCTGCGCGACTGGGATCCCTCTATCCTGTTTTCGGTCAGCGCCACGACCCGCACCCCACGTCCGGGCGAGGTCGACGGCGAGGACTATTTCTTTACCTCGGTCCCGGAGTTCAAGGCGCAGGTGAGAGATGGCGGCATGCTGGAACACGCGCATGTTTTCGGAAATTTCTACGGTTCGCCCCGCGCTCCGGTGCAACAGGCGATCGATGCCGGGCAAGACGTGCTGTTTGACATCGATTGGCAGGGGGCGCAGCAGATCCGCAATTCGGCGCTTGGCCAGAACACCCTGTCGATTTTCCTGCTGCCACCGTCGATCACCGAATTGCGCCGGCGGCTCGAAAGCCGGGGCCAGGACGATCCCGAGACCATCGCGCGCCGCATGCAGAAAAGCTGGGACGAGATCAGCCACTGGGACGGCTACGATTTCGTGCTGGTCAACGACGCGCTCGACACGACGGAAGCACGGCTCAAGACCATCGTGACGGCGACACGCCTGCGCCGCAGTCAACAACCGGACCTGACCGACCATGTCCGCGCCCTTCAGGCAGAATTCGAGGAAAACACATGACGATCTACGCATTGGATGGAAAAGTCCCGACACTGCATCCCGACACCTGGGTCGCGCCGGACGCGAATGTCATCGGCATGGTGGTGATGGACGCCGGCGCATCGGTCTGGTTCGGCACCACGATCCGCGCGGACCACGAACAGATCCATATCGGAGAGGGATCGAACGTGCAGGAAAACTGCGTCATGCACGTGGATCCCGGTTTTCCCATGACGATCGGCCGGAATTGCACGATCGGGCACAAGGTCATGCTGCATGGCTGCACCATCGGGAACAATTCTCTGATCGGAATGGGCGCCACGGTGCTGAATGGCGCCAAGATCGGTGAAAACTGCCTGATCGGGGCGGGGGCGCTGATCACCGAGGGCAAGGAGATTCCCGATGGCAGCGTCGTGATGGGCGCGCCGGGCCGCGTGGTCAAGCAACTGGACGACAAGGCGAGAAAGATGCTGGCCACGGCGGCGGCGCATTACCACAAGAACATGGCCATATTCCGCGAACAGTTGAGGGTCGTCGACGAATGAAGAACACACGCGGGTCGCTGGTGCGGCCAGACCCCTTGCCCGACAGCGCCAGCCGACCGGTCGTCACGCCCCTGTCGCCCTCGGTGGTTTATGCCAGCGAAACGCCCGACATGCTCGACGATCAGTATGAAGGACGGCTGCATGGCTATACCTATTCGCGCGAGGGCCACCCGAATGCCGATGTCGTCGCCGCGCGCATGGATGCGATGGAGGGCGCGAGCGGCGGCGTGATGACCGGCTCGGGCATGGCAGCGGTCAGCGCGGTGCTGATGGGGCTTTTGAACGCCGGCGATCATATCGTCGGCGGCAATCAGCTCTATGGGCGCTCGATGCGGCTCATGAACGAGGATTTGCCGCGGCTGGGCGTTGCCACGACGCTCGCGGATCCCGGAGATGCGGCGGCGATTGAGGCGGCGCTGCGTCCCGAAACGCGCATGTTGCTGGTCGAGGTGGTGTCGAACCCGACCCTGCGCGTCGCCGATATCGAGGGGCTTGCCAGGCTGTGCCGCGAACGGGATATCCTGCTGGCGGTGGACAACACCTTTACCACGCCGCGTGCGTTCCGCCCCTTTGATCACGGCGCGGATATCGTGATCCATTCACTGACCAAGCTTCTGGCGGGGCATTCAGACGTGATGCTGGGATATGCGGTCGCGCGCGATCCGGCGCTGACCGAAAAGCTGCGGGTGTTCGCCGTGACGACCGGGCTGACGCCCAGCCCCTTTGATTGCTGGCTGGCGGAACGGGGGATGCTGTCTTTCGGCCTGCGCTTTGATCGCGCACAGCAGACCGCCGCCATTCTTGCGGATCACCTCGCCACGCTGCCCGGCGTCAAGCGCGTGATCTACCCCATGCGCCCGGACCATCCGGATCATGACCGCGCCAACCGCCTGTTGCAGGGGCAGGGGTGCAACATGGTGAGCTTTGAATTGACCGGCGGACGGGGGGCGGCGAATGCCTTTACCCGCGCGGCGGACGGGCTGAGCTTTGCGCCGACACTTGGCGATGTGGGCACCACCCTGTCGCATCCCGCGTCCTCCTCGCATCGCAGCATGAGCGCCGCCGACCGTGCCGCGAACGGCCTGCACGAAGGGTTTTTTCGCGTATCCGTCGGGCTGGAAGACCCCGAACAGCTCAGGACGATCTTCAGCGACGCGGTCGCCGCCGCCAGCGACGTGGGACGCGATGCCTGAAACCGCTCTTGACGTGCTGTTGCGCGCGACGCCGCTGCCCACGGTGATCATCGACGAGGCCGAGCGCATCGTCGCGGCCAATGCCGAGGCGCTCAAGATGTTCAGCGCCGAGATGGTCGGCCGCCATTTCGCCACGGTGCTGCGCCAGCCTCAGGTGATTGCGGCAATCGAGGCGACGCTTGCGGATCATGGCGAGCATCTGTCGCGACACAAGCTGGGCAGCGCAGCAAAGGATGCGCCGCTGGATGTGACATGCCGGTATATCGAGATCGCCGGAAGCGGACAGCCCGGCGTGGCGGTCGTCAGCTTTCAGGATCGGGCAGACATGGAGCAGGCGGGCCAGATGCGCCGCGATTTCGTGGCCAATGTCAGCCACGAACTGCGCACGCCGCTGACCGCGCTGATCGGCTTTATCGAAACGCTGCGCGGTCCCGCGCGCGACGACGCAGAGGCGCGCGATCGCTTTCTCACGATCATGGAACAGGAAGCCGGGCGCATGAACCGGCTGGTCGGTGACCTGCTGTCGCTGAGCCGGGTCGAGGCAGAAGAGCGCGTGCGCCCGACCGGCCGTGTCGACCTGCTTCCCTTGCTGAATTCGACCCTGTCATCCCTCAGGCCGCTGGCGGATTCCAATGGCGTCAAGCTGATGGTGGACGGACCGAAGGAGCCTGTCATCGTTCCCGCGGACGAAGATCAGTTGCGACAGGTTTTCACCAATCTCGTCGAAAACGGCATCAAATACGGTGGTTCCGGAAAAGAGGTCTCGTTGACGATCGAACTCTGTGAACGCGACGCGGCGCTGCGCGCGCCAACCGCCAAGATCACGGTCCGCGACAAGGGGCCGGGGATCGACCCGATCCACCTGCCGCGGCTGACCGAACGCTTTTATCGCGGCGATAATCACAGGTCCCGGCGTCTGGGTGGGACGGGTCTTGGACTGGCAATCGCGAAACATATCGTCAACCGGCATCGTGGTCGTATGAAAGTCGAGAGCGAACAGGGGCAGGGCGCGACCTTTACTGTTATCCTGCCGCGTTAGCAGGAGTTATCGGGGCAGGGCATCTTCGGGTTCGACCTGCGTTGCCAACCAGTCGCGAAACCGCAGCACCGCCGGATCGCTGGCCTTGTCCAGTGGCCACACGAGGTAATACGCGCCATGAGCCTCGGTCGGCCTGTCATGCAGCGCGACCAAATGCCCCTGTGCGAGATCCTGTTCGACGAGATAGTCCGGCATCAATGCAACGCCGAGCCCGTGCTGCGCGGCCTGGGTTATGGTCGAGAACTGGTCGTAAAGTGTCCCGGTCACCGGTTTGGTCAACGCGACCCCCTGGGCGCGAAACCAGTCGGCCCAGGCATCCGGCCGCGTTTCGATATGCAAGAGCGGCATCTGCAACAGATCCCTCGGGCTGCGTGCGCGATCATCCGCCACCAGCGACGGTGCGCAAACTGGCAGGACCTGTTCGTGCCGGAGCAGAAGGTGGCCGGTCTCCGGCCAGTCGGGCCGCCCGAAGTGAATAGCTGCGTCAAACCCTTCACTTGAAAAATCAACGCTTTGCAGCCGAGTATTCATGTTGACCGTCACCTGCGGGTGCAGGCGTGCAAACTCCGGCAACCGGGGGACCAGCCATCGCATGCCGAAGGTTGGCAGTATCGCGAGGTTGAGGGTGCCGCCATCCGGCGCGATGCGAAGCCGCAGCGAAGCCTGCGCGATCTGATCGAGCGCCTGCCGGACATCGCCCGCGTATTTGCGCGCGGCTGGTGTCAGGGTCAGGCGCCGACCATCCCGCACGATCATATCAAGCCCCATCTGGTGCTCCAGAGTCTGCAATTGCCGGCTGACGGCGCTCTGCGTGAGCGAGAGTTCGTCGGCAACGGCGGTGGCGCTGCCCAGCCGCTCCAGCGCTTCGAGGGCGCGCAGCGAAGACAGAGACGGCAGGAGACGGCGAGGGGCACTCATGTATGCGATATACTCATGCATTCATGTGAATGTCTCGCTGTTTATTGGCGTGTGGGCGGGGTAGGGTAGAATAAATCGCAATTCAGCCAGGAGCATCACATGAACATTCCGCATAAACCCAGTCTCAAGGCCAAGGATGCGCCGGATCTGGGCCGTTTCACCTGGGAAGATCCGCTGCGGCTGGAGGATCAGCTGACCGAGGACGAGCGCATGATCGCGGAAAGCGCGCGTGCCTATGCGCAGGAAAAGCTGCAACCACGGATCCGCGAAGCCTTTGCCGACGAAAAGACCGACCCCGAGATTTTTCGCGAGATGGGCGAAATGGGTCTGCTGGGCGTGACCGTTCCCGAAGAATACGGCGGGCTGGGATCGGGCTATGTCAGCTATGGGCTCGTGGCGCGCGAAGTCGAGCGCGTGGACAGTGGCTATCGTTCGATGATGTCGGTGCAAAGCTCTCTGGTGATGTATCCGATCTATGCATATGGCAGCGAAGAGCAGCGCCAGAAATTCCTTCCGAAACTGGCAAGTGGCGCGTTCATCGGGTGCTTCGGGCTGACCGAACCCGATGCCGGCAGCGATCCGGCGGGCATGAAGACCCGTGCGATCAAGACCGCAAACGGCTACAAGCTGACCGGGTCCAAAACGTGGATCTCGAACGCGCCGCTGGCGGATGTGTTCGTGGTCTGGGCCAAGTCCGAGGAACATGGCGGCAAGATCCGTGGGTTTATCCTTGAGAAAGGCATGAAGGGGCTGAGCGCACCCAAGATCGAAAACAAGATGAGCCTGCGCGCCTCGATCACCGGCGAGATCGTCATGGATGGCGTCGAAGTGGGTGAAGACGCGCTTCTGCCCAATGTGCAGGGCCTGAAAGGCCCGTTTGGATGTCTCAACCGCGCGCGCTATGGTATAAGCTGGGGCGCCATGGGCGCCGCCGAATTTTGCTGGCACGCGGCACGTCAGTACGGGCTGGATCGCCAACAGTTCAACCGCCCGTTGGCGCAAACGCAATTGTACCAGAAAAAGCTGGCCGATATGCAGACCGAGATCGCGCTCGGACTTCAGGCAAGTCTGCGCGTCGGACGGTTGATGGACGATGCAAATGCGGCGCCGGAGATGATTTCCATCGTCAAACGCAACAATTGCGGCAAGGCGCTCGACGTGGCGCGGATGGCGCGGGACATGCATGGCGGCAATGGCATCAGCCTTGAATATCAGGTCATCCGCCATCTGTTGAATCTTGAGACGGTGAACACCTACGAAGGTACCCATGATGTGCACGCGCTCATCCTGGGGCGGGCGCAGACCGGCTTGCAGGCGTTTTTCTGACCCAACGGACCGCGCTGCGGGCAATCCTGCGGCGCGGTCTGGTCTGCCGAAGACAGGGGAACCTCGCACTTCAAAGTAGCGCGCCCCTGTGCGCATCGCTTAGTCTTATAATCAGTATTATGTAAATATAACTGTGCGCATGCTAGTTCCAGTTGCCTTATGATCCTGCGAAACGGTGTTTCGTCCTGCGGTATCGGTTGGAAGCCCGGAGAATTCGGTCTAACGTTACCCAACCCTTGGAGTCGCGATATCGAGACTCGGGTATTGGGAGGAAACGACATGCGTGATTCACAGTCTGCGCGCTTTCACTTTCACCGGCGCGTTCCGGGTCACGAGCGTGCGGGATCTCGGATCCGTCGTTCTGGACGGCACATGCGGCCAGACTCCTGATGACGCCACGCGAAAATTTATAGGTCATGAAATCAATGCGCTATTTGATTGCACTAAACGCAATTCAGAAGAGATCGCAGGAAACCGCATCTATTTGAAAGCGCCACCCCCTGCCGCACAGCAAAATGAAAGGAAGACCACATGGTCCACGACAATACGCCACTGGAGCTGAACAATCTGGAGATGTCGGACAAGGCCAAGCCGTTGCTGGCGGCGGTCATCAAGCACATCCGCGAGAATGTCGATCCGATAACGGACGAGTTCTTTCGGCTGGGCGAAGGTCGCAGCGACCGGTGGTCATATGCGCCGGGACAGTTGGAATTGCTCGATGGTGCCAAGAACAAGGCGCGCGAAGCCGGCCTGTGGAACTTTTTCCTGCCGAACGCCGAAACCGGCGAAGGACTGTCGAACCTGGATTACGCCTATATCGCTGCGGAACTGGGCAAGAACCCGCTGGCGCCCGAGACATTGAACTGTTCCGCGCCCGACACCGGCAACATGGAGGTTCTGGAGCGGGTCGGAACGGAAGAGCAAAAGGACCGATGGCTCAAACCGCTGCTGGCGGGCGAAATACGGTCCTGTTTTGCGATGACCGAGCCGGATGTGGCCAGCTCGGATGCGCGCAACATCTCGACAAGTGCGGTTCTCGAAGGTGATGAATGGGTCATAAATGGCGAGAAATATTACATTTCCGGCGCCGGTGATCCGCGTTGCAAGATCATGATCTGCATGGTCAAGACCTCGCCCGAGGCCGAGACCTTTCGTCAGCAAAGCCAGATTCTGGTCCCGATGGACACGCCGGGTGTCGAGATCGTCGGCCCGATGTGCGTGTTCGGCCATGACGACGCGCCGCACGGGCACATGCATATCAGGCTGAACAACGTGCGGGTCCCGGCCTCCAACATGCTCTGGGGCGAAGGTCGCGGCTTCGAGATCAGTCAGGTGCGCCTTGGCCCGGGCCGCATCCACCACTGCATGCGTTCGATCGGTCAGGCGGAAAAGGCGCTCGACCTGCTGATCGGACGGGGCCTGTCGCGCGAGGCATTCGGCAAGAAGATCATCGATCTGGGCAAGAACATGGAGACCGTCTCGCGGATGCGGATCGAAATCGAGGCCATGCGCCTGATGGTCCTCAAGGCCGCGCGGGCGATGGATGTGCTGGGCAACAAGGAAGCACGCATCTGGGTTAGCATGATCAAGGCGATGGTGCCTGAAAAGGTCTGCCAGATCATCGATCAGGCGATGCAGGTACATGGCGCGACGGGCATTTCCCAATGGTCGCCGCTGTCGGAGATGTATACCGGTCAGCGAACCCTGCGCTTTGCGGACGGACCCGACGAGGTGCATCATCACGTGGTTGCGCGTGCCGAGGTCAAGGATTTCCAGAACTCCAACCACCGCAAATCCGACGGCAGGAGCCAGTCGCAGGGCCGCATGTTCGAGGGGCCGTGAGCATCATGGCGGATCTCTTTGATTTGACTGGCAGGGTCGCGGTGCTCACCGGGGCCTCCAAGGGCATGGGGCTGCATATGGCAACCGCCCTCGCCCGCCACGGCGCCACGGTGGTGATCGCCGCGCGCAAGCAGGAGCAGCTTGATGTCGCGGCGGCCGGGATCAATGCGGCGACCGGCTCTGACCGTGCCATCCCGGTGGCCTGCAACATCGGCTCGAAAGAGCAGTTGCAGGCGCTTGTGGACACCGCCCGTGACCGCGCCGGCCCGGTTGACATCCTGGTCGGAAATGCCGGTGTGAACCCGTATTTCGGGCCGATCTCGGACATTCCCGACGATGCCTATGAAAAAACCATGGCCGCGAACGTGCAATCGAACCTGTGGCTGGCACGTATGGTGGCACCGGACATGGAACAGGCCGGCGGCGGCTCGATGATGTTCACCAGTTCCATTGGAGCCTTCAAGCCGTCAACGACCCTTGGAACCTATAATATGTCCAAGCTGGCGCTGATCGGTCTCGTGCGCAATCTTGCGGCCGAACTCGGGCCCGCGGGCATCCGCGTGAACGCCATCTGTCCGGGACTTGTCAAGACCGATTTCGCGCGCGAACTCTGGGACAAGCCAGAGGTCGAAGAGCGTATCCGCAAGGAGATACCGTTGCGTCGTCTGGGGGAACCCGATGATTTCGAAGGGCTTGCGGTATTTCTTGCGTCAAACGCGAGCCGCTACATGACCGGTCAGGCGCTCACGGTCTGTGGCGGTTCCAACATGTGGACATGAGGACAAGATCATGGAGTTGAAGGACAAGATCATTGTCGTGACCGGCGCGGCCAGTGGCATCGGTCGCGCGCTGGCGCTGCGGTTCGCCGCCGAAGGTGCCAAGAGCGTGATTTGCGCCGATCTCAACCTGAACGGAGCCATTGAAACCGCCGAACAGATCGACGGCGTGGCGTTTGCGGTGAATGTCGGGCGCGAGGGCGACATCGCGGCGCTGATCGAGCGGGTCGAAAGCGATATCGGCCCGATTGACCTGTTCTGTTCCAACGCCGGAATCCTCACTGCGGGAGGCATGGAGGTCTCCAACGACGACTGGCAAAAGATATGGGATGTCAACGTGATGTCCCATGTCTGGGCGGCCCGCCATCTGCTGCCTCGCATGATCGAACGCGGCGGCGGATACCTGTTGAACACCGCCTCGGCCGCCGGATTGCTGAACCAGGTCGGCGCTGCGCCTTACGGGGTCACCAAGCACGCCGCCGTGGGTCTGGCGGAGTGGCTGGCGCTCAGTCACGGCGATCAGGGCATTCGTGTCTCCGTGCTGTGTCCGCAGGCGGTGCGCAGCGAAATGACGCGTGGCCACGAGGAGTCGGTCGCGGCTCTGGACGGGATGCTCGAGCCCGAAGCGGTTGCCGAGGCCTGTGTCGAGGCCATCCGCAACGAGACCTTTCTCGTGCTGCCGCATCCCGAAGTATTGGGCTACATGCGGGCGAAGACGGAAAACTACGACCGCTGGATTGGCGGGATGCGCAAGCTCAATCGCATCTATGGCAATGACGGCAATCCGTAAACGTCGCGCGCAGTGCCCGCGAACATGCGGGCCTGTGCATCATCGTCGTGAAGCGCCGCGATCTTTTTGAACGCGTTCCACAATACGCCATAGCCCAGCGATACGCGGTCAACCGGAAAGTTGCTTTCGAACATGCAGCGGTCCGCGCCGAAACACGCGATCATGTGCTGATACCATGCGCCCTGCGCGTCCACGAATTCGTCTGACGAAGGAGGTTGCGCGCGGGTCTGCCAGTTCCAGCCATTGTCCGGCATGGAAAACCCGCCGAGCTTGGCGATCACATTGGGGCAGTTTGCCAGCGCCGCCATGTCTTTTTGCCATTGTTCAAAAATGGCATCCCGCCGACCGGCAAACCGCCCGACACCCAGCGGTGTTCCAAAATGGTCGAGCACCAGCGTCGTACCGGGCACAGCCCTCGCGAGCGACAGGAATGCGTCGGCCTGATGATGATAATGCCACGTGTCATAGGTCAGACCACGCTCGCCCAGTTGGGCAAGGCCACGCCGGAAATCCGGATCTGCATACAGCCCGGCGTCCGCGCGGCCCGGTATCATCAGCTTTTCGGGTTCGCTGTCACAGGCACCGGAATGCCGAATGCCGACCAAGCGCCCCTGCCCCGCGTCGACATGCGCATCAAGGATATCCTGCAGGTCAGGCCGGCGCAGGTCCGCATGGGCAATGATCCCGGCAATCTGTGCCCTTTCCGCAGGGATGGATGCCGCAAGCGCCGCGACATGGGCGGTTTCACCGACCGGCCGGAAGGCGGGTTCGGCGTTCGCGTCGTAATACGAGCGGCACTCGACATAGACGGTCTGGACCACGTTGTGTCCGGCGCCCGTATCGGCGTGCAGCGCGTCCAGTTCATAGATCGCATCGCCGTGCCGCCACAGGTGATGGTGCGGATCGACAATTTCGCGGTCGGGATCGATGATCTCCTCGCGGACAGAGGCGAGCCAGTCCTCGCGCAGTTCGATGCCCGGAGTCCAGTTGGGATATCGCCGCGCATCGCTCATTCGGACGGTTTGCGCAACGGGCGCATCAGACCCTCCTGCGCCACGCTGGCAACCAACGTGCCGTCCTGCCGATAGATCGAGCCGCGATTGAACCCGCGCGCGCCGCCGGTAAACGGCGCGTCCATGGAATAAAGATGCCAGTCCTCGAACTGGATCGGGGCATGAAACCACATGGCATGGTCCAGGCTGGCCGTCATCGTCCGGCCCTGAAACCAGGTCAGACCATGCGGGCGCAGCGACGAGCCCAGAAGATACATGTCCGAGGCATAGGCCAGCAGAACATGTTCCGTCTTGCGGTCGGTTCCCCTGGCGTCGGGCATCCGGAACCAGATGTGGTTCACGTCATCCGCCGGCTCCGGCGCAAGGAAATCGCGCGGCGCGACTTCGCGGATCTCGATGGGACGCGGGCGCAGGAAATCCGAACGGAGCTTTTCGGGGATCTGGTCAGCGAATTCGTTGCGGCGCTCGGCATGGGACAACAGCCCGTCGGGGCCCTCGATATCCGGCATCGGATGCTGGTAATCCCAGCCTTCTTCGGCAACGTGAAACGACGCCGACATGTTCAGGATCTGCCGCCCGTGCTGGATCGCGACAACCCGGCGCGTGGTAAAGCTGCCGCCGTCGCGCGCGCGGTCAACACTGTAGATCACCGGGATCGACGGGTCGCCGGGCCGGATGAAATAGGCATGCAACGAGTGACAGAGCCGATCCGGCACGGTCTTGTAGGCCGCCGCCAGCGCCTGCGCGATCACCTGCCCGCCAAAGATGCGCGTCGTGGTTTCTCCGCCCGACCCGATGCCGCGGAACAGGTCGACTTCGAGTTGCTCGACATCCAGCAGGTTCAGCAATTCTTCTCCGACACCCGTCATGCGCTCTGTTCCTTTTTCGATCTGGGTTCACGCCCGCGAACGTGCATAGGCGATGAACGCATCAAAGCTGTCCGGGTTGACCATGGAATCACGATTGACCACTTTCTCCGGATCACCGCCCAACAACACTTTTTTGACCGGTACTTCCAGCTTTTTGCCGGACAAGGTACGTGGAACCTCGGCAATCTCGACAATGTCATTGGGGCGAAACCGGGCCGAGACCGAGCGCGTGATGGCCGCATCGATGCGTGCGCGCAACGTGTCGGTCAGGGTTTCTCCCTCGGCCAAGACGACAAACAGCGGCATGAAGCTCTCACGTCCCAGGTATTCGAGATCGACAACCAGCGAATCCGTCACCTCGGGCAGCGCCTCGACCGCCTGATAGATCTCGGCACTGCCCATGCGTTGACCCTTGCGGTTGATCGTGGCGTCCGAGCGGCCATAGATGATGGCGCCCCCTTCCTCCGTGATCTCGATCCAGTCCCCGTGGCGCCAGACCCCCGGATAGGTATCGTAATAGCTGTCGCGCAGCCGCGAACCATCCTCGTCACCCCAGAAAAACAGCGGCATCGAGGGGAGCGGTTCGGTACAGACAAGTTCACCCACCTGCCCGATCAGATCGTTGCCCGCCTCGTCATAGGCCCGGACCGCGTTGCCGAGAAACCGGCATTGCATCTCGCCCGCGCGCACCGGCAGCATCGGGTTGCCACCGACAAACGCCCCGGCAAGATCGGTGCCACCCGAGAACGGCGCAAGCCATATATCGGATTTGACCGCATCATAGACCCAGTCATAGCCATCCGCCGTCAACGGTGATCCGGTCACGCCAATCGCGCGAAGGTGGCCAAGGTCGAGCACGTCGCCGGGGCGGATACCCGCCTTGATACAGGCGGTTACAAAGGCCGCACCGGCGCCAAAGACCGTCAGGTCATGCCGGTCGGCAAATCGCCAGAGTTCGAGCAGGTCGGGATGGTTGGGCGCGCCGTCAAACAGCGCAACGGTTGCACCGCGTGCCAGCGGCGTCATCTGCGCATTCCACATGATCCAGCCCGACGAGGTGAACCAGCAGAACCGGTCATCGGCCCCGAGATCCTGATGCAGCGATTGCTTGGCCCCTTCGAGCAAAACACCGCCATGCCCGTGAACGATGGGTTTCGGATTGCCGGTCGTCCCCGAGGAATAGACGATCCAGAGCGGATGGTCGAACGGCACCTGCGCGAAATCCGGGTCCGCGTCGCCATCGGTCAGATCCGACCATGCAACGCCGCCCGCGGGCAGCGTGCCGACCACCGGTATCCAGACCGCCTGCTCCAGCGTTGGCAAACCGGTTGCGATTTCATTCAGCACTTCCCGCCGGTCGATGGTCTTGCCGCCATGCACATAACCATCCTGCGCAATCAACAGCTTGGGTTCGATCTGCCGGAACCGGTCAAGGATCGCCACATGCCCCATGTCCGGCGCGCAAAGCGACCAGATCGCTCCGATGCTGGCGCTGGCGAGGAACGCGATCATCGCGGTTTCCGTGTTGGGCAGCACGGCGACAACGCGATCGCCCTGCCCCACCCCCATGGCGCGGAAATGCTCGGCGACGCTGGCGACCTGTCTTGACAGTTCCGACCAGCTCATCCGTGTCTCGCCAAAGGTTTCCGACTGTACGATCAGCGCGGTGCTGTCCGGCTTGATTGTCGCGTTGCGCAGGATGTGTTCGGCAAAGTTCAGATGGGCGCCGGGAAACCAGACCGCGCCGGGCATCGCCCGGTCTTGCAGAACCGCATCATAGGGCGTGCTGGAGCGCATGTCGAAATACTCCCAGATCGCCGACCAGAAGCCATCGAGATCGGAAATGCTCCACGTCCAGAGCGCGTTGTAATCGGTGAATGTCAGATCGCGGGTCTCAGCCAGCCAACGGATGAACGCGGCCATTCGGGAACCCTCGGCCTGTGCGGCTGTCGGTTGCCAGAGGATCGGTCGCGCCGCCGTCATCGGACCAGCGCCCCATGCACCAGCGCCTTGAGTTGCGGCCGCGCGGGATAAGAGCTTGAGGGCGAAAGCTGGGTAAAAAGCACCACCGACAGGTCCAGAACCGGGTCGATCCAGAAGAATGTCGATGCCATGCCGCCCCAGCTGAAATCGCCGATGCTGCCCGGGCTGCGCACGCGACCGGGGTCCAGGACCACCGACCCGCCAAGGCCAAAGCCCATGCCTTCCATCGGTTGTTCCGCAAAGCTCTGCGGCCCCATCGAGGCGATATCGCCGGGCAGATGATTGCGCATCATGAAGCCAAGCGTGTGGGGCGACAGGATTCGACCGCCGTCAAAAGCGCCACCGCGACGCAGCATTTCGACGAAAGCCATGTAGTCGTCGATGGTCCCGACCAGCCCACCGCCCCCGGAGTACATCTCGGCCGTTTCAAAGGGCGAGGACCCCGCCTCGTCCGTCAGCCGCAGGGGGTCGGCGCTCTTCTCGACCGCATTCAGGTCCATCGCGCTGCCCGCAAGCGGGGTATAGAGCGATGCAAACCGGTTGCCGGTCCCTTCGGGCACGCGAAACCGGGTTTCGGTCATCCCGAGCGGATCAAGGATGGTATCGGCAAGGAACCGATCCAGCGATTGACCGGACACGACCTCGATCACCCGCCCGAGCACGTCGATACCGACCGAATATTCCCACCGTGTTCCCGGCCGGAAGGCCAGCGGCAGTTCTCCGAGCCGGTCGGCCATATCCGCGAGCCTGCCCTGGTTCGGGCCGAACATGATTTTCTGCTCGTCCATTTCGCGCGACAACACGCCGGGATTGAACGGATAGCTGAGCCCGCTTGTATGGGTCATCAATTGATGAATGGTCGGGCTGGCGCAGGGTTCCACCTGATCCAGCCGCTCGGCACCCGGCACAAGGGCGGTCATGTCGCGGAACGCGGGCAGAAACTCGGAAACAGGCGCATCAAGGTGAAACACCCCCTGCTCTACCAGTGTCATGGCAGCCACGGTGGTGATCGGCTTGGTCATCGAATAGATTCGGGCCACCGTGTCCCGCTCGAACGGCAGGTCGGCGGCGATGTTCCGGCGACCGCTCGCATTGAAATAGACCTCCTGGCCACCGCGCGCGATCAGAAGCGAAGAACCGGGATATTTGCAATCTTCGACATAGCGATCCATCCACGCCGAGATCCGGCTCAGACGGTCACTGTCAAAACCCGCATCCTGCGGTTTGATGGTCTGCATCTCAGTTCGCCTTTCCAAGTACATTCATGTCCGCGTGCGGACAGGTTATCCAATCATCCGTTTCATCGCGGCAACACTTTCATCATTGAACCAGCCGCCAGAGGGCGCGTTGCCCCGGTGCGTCATCGCATGTTCGATACGATCACGGACTGCGCCGCAGGCAGGTTTCTGAAACACCGTTGTCGTGATCTTTATGCTCGGGTCTCCCTTCACAGCCCGACGAAAACCGGGCCACCTACCCGGAATTTATGCGCCTTGGCCGCCAAATCGCAACGGGCAAAAGCGGGAAAAATCAAGGAGCTGTCTCTGCCACATGACAATTGCCGCGATGCCGCGTGCTCAGACTTCGAGCCACTCCTTGCGCACGTCATCGCGCGCCCGCAATTCGTCGGGGGTGCCTTCGAACACCACATGGCCGTGGCCCATGACATAGACGCGATGCGCAATATCCATGGCGATGGCGAGCTTTTGTTCGACAAGCAAAGTGGCAATGCCGCGCCGGGCGATTTCCTGCAACAGTTCGGCGACCTTCTGCGTCATCTGGGGCGACAACCCCTCGGTCGGCTCGTCGATCATGATGAAATCCGGATCCCCCATCAGGGTCCGGCACATAGTCAGCATCTGCTGTTCGCCGCCCGACAGCACCGACGCCTCGACATCGGCGCGGTTTCTGAGATTTTCGAACAGATCGAACATATCCTGCATCGACCAGCGGCCGCTTCCGTCCTTTTGTCCCGGTTTGAGACCGAGGATGAGGTTTTGCCGGGTGGTGAGACCGGGAAAGATATCGCGGTTTTCCGGCACGTATCCCAGACCGAGATTTGCGACTTCGAACGCTTTCTTGCCGGCGAGTTCCTGCCCCTTGAACCGTACCGACCCGCGCGGCGGCACCTCGCCCATGATCGCTTTGCAGGTGGTCGACCGACCCACGCCGTTTCGCCCCAGAAGCGCGACGATCTCGCCCTCCTGGATGTTCATGTTGACCCCTTGCAGGATGTGCGACTTGCCGTAGAAGGCATGAAGATTTTCGACTTCCAGCATATCAGTGCTCGGCCTCCAGTGCGGCGCCAAGATACGCCTCTTGAACCTTGGGGTTGGCACGGACCTCTTCGGGTCGACCGGTGGCGATGATCTCGCCATAGACAAGCACCGAGATATAGTCGGCCAGCCCGAATACCACGCCCATGTCATGCTCCACCATGATCAAGGTCTTGTTCTCGGTCACCTGCCGGATCAGGTCCATGATATAGTCGGTTTCCGAATGACTCATCCCGGCGGTCGGTTCATCCAGCATGATGACATCCGCGCCGCCCGCCATCGTGATGCCGATCTCGAGCGCGCGCTGCTCGGCATATGAGAGCATGCCCGCCGGCAGGTCGCGCCGTTCCGTCAGGTTGATCTGTTCAAGCACCGCATCCGCCGCCTCGGTGAGCTCACGGGATTTGCTGACGATATGCCAGAACGAGTATTTGTAGCCCCGGCTCCAGAGCAACGAGCAGCGCACGTTCTCGAACACGCTCATGTTCGGGAAGATATTGGTGATCTGGAACGACCGGCTCAGCCCCATCCGGTTGATCTGGAACGGGGCCAGCCCTGTCAGGTCATTGCCGTGCAGCCGCACCTTGCCGCCGCTTGACGGAAAACGGCCGGTGATCAGGTTGAACAGGGTCGATTTTCCCGCGCCGTTGGGGCCGATCACCGCGTGGCGCTCGCCACGCCCGATCGTCAGGTTCACACCCCGGATGATCTCGGCCTTGCCGAAACTCTTGCGCAAATCGTCGATCTGGAGCGCCGGTGTTGCGTTGCTCATGACGGGCTCCCCTCGATGGTGTTGGCCTCGTGCCATGCGCGGCGCAGCTCGGGCAGGTTGCGTCGGGTCAGCCAGAATCCGGTTACGGTGACAAGGATCATGACCAGCCAGGGCAAAACCGAATGGCTGTTGAATGTCGTCCAGAACAGGGTCATTTCCTCATCGCCGGTGGCGGCGTGACGGATGTGAAAGATGGTCTCGATCAGTGCCGCGAGGCCAAGTGTTCCGATGATCGCGGGCAGCACGGTCTTGATATAGGGCATCACCAGCAGCCCGGCCTTGCCCATCCGTATCGCCGGCATGTGCATCATCAGGATGCCGGCCAGCCCACCGGGAAAATACATCACCGTCGCCACGAACAGCGCCCCGACATAAAGCTGCCAGAGTTCGGTTTCGAGGCTGAGCACCGTTTGCAGCAGGGTAAAGACCACCGCGCCGATGATCGGTCCGAAAAAGTAGCCGACCCCGCCCAGGAAGGTGATCAGAAGGATGCTGCCCGATTGCACGAGGTTCAGGTTTTCTTCGGTCAGGATTTCGTAGTTGATGGCAAAAAGTCCGCCCGCGATCCCGGCAAAGAAGCCCGACGCGCAGAAGGAAAAGAACCGCACCCAGCGGGCCGAATAGCCGAGGAACTCCGCGCGTTCCGGATTGTCACGCACCGCGTTGGCCATGCGGCCGATCGGGGTGCGGGAATAGAGGAACATCAGCAATGCCGAGAGCAGAAGCCAGAAGGCGATGAGATAGTAGACCTCGATCTGGTGCAGAAACTCGATCCCGAAGAACGGCAGCCCATAGGTGCGGTCGCCGCTGACCCCCTCTTCGCCGCCGAAGAACGCCACGATGATGACCGAACAGGCGGCGATCAATTCCCCCACGCCGAGCGAGATCATGGCAAAGACGGTGCCCGCCTTGCGGGTGGAGAAGGAGCCGACAATGGTGGCGAGCCCGAGCCCGAACAGCCCTCCGAAGAGCGGCAGCACCGGCAACGGCAGCGGCAGGCTGTAATCCTCGACATAGTTCATGATGTGCACGCACATGAACCCGCCGACGCCCATATATACCGCGTGCCCGAAGGACAGCATGCCGCCCTGCCCCAGCAACATGTTGTAGGCGAGCGCGAAAACGATCGTGATCGCCATCTGGTTCATGATCGTGATGGCGCTGTTGGAGGTGAAGACGGACGGGATGATCGCCAGGATGATGATCGAGACGATCCAGGGCGTTGCCGCACCCAGAGGGGATCCGCCCCGCCGCGCGGTGCCGTTATTGCTTGCTGTGTCGCTCATACGTCGCGCTTTCCGAACAGGCCATAGGGGCGGAACACAAGGATCAGCACCATCAGGAGATAGGGCAGGATCGGTCCGATCTGCGGCAGTGTCAGCGACCACAGGTCTCGCCAGGGGCTCTCTGACAGGTCGACGGGCCGCTCAAAGCCCATGGCGATCAGGACATCCGCCATCGCCACGTTGTAGCTGGCGGCAAAGGTGGTGATCCAGCCGATCAGCAGCGATGCCACCAGCGCCCCCCACAACGACCCCAGACCGCCAATCACGATTGTCACGAACACGATCGAGCCGAGCAGGAATGCCATGCCAGGGAACGTGCCCAGCACCGGGCCGGCAATGACACCGGCCAGACCGGCCAGCGCCGTGCCGACGCCGAACACCCCCATGAAGACCAGCGGCACGTTGTGCCCCAACGCCTCGACCGTTTTCGGATAGCTCAGCGCGGCCTGGATCACCATGCCGACGCGGGTTCGGGTGAGCACGTAGAGCAGCGCCAGGAAGATCGAGATCGAAACGAAGATCATGAAGACCTTGTAGGCCGGAATTGCATTGCCCGAGATCGAGAACAGCGTGAATTGCAGGATTTCCGGCGGCTCATACGGCATCTGGCTCTTGCCCCAGATGAACTGCACGACTTCCTCGATCAGCAACGCAAGCCCGAAGGTAAAGATCAGTTCCGGAACGTGCCCGTATTGATGCACCCTGCGCAGACCATAGCGTTCGATGCCGGCACCGGCGATTCCGACGATGATCGGAGCAATCAGAAGCCCCATCCAGAACCCCATGTACGTGCTGATCTGATAGGCGAAATACGCCCCCAGCATGTAAAAGCTGGCATGGGCGAAATTCAGAACCCCCATCATCGAAAAAATCAATGTCAGGCCTGCGGACAGCATGAACAGAAGCAATCCGGTCACAAGCCCGTCGATCAGATTGACGAGTACGAGATCCATCTCAGTTTCCCCGGCGCAGTGATGTCATCCCACATTTCCCAAGTAAGGCGCTGATTTCGCTGTCCTGACCATTATATTTCCTATATAAAACATGGTGTTGAAGGCTGCGAGGGGCGCGTTTTATGGATCACCCAGAGGGTGCGGGCTTGCAACGGGCAGATCGGGTGGA
>NZ_JBGFGP010000110.1:0-60161 GCF_041224545.1 Sedimentitalea sp. XS_ASV28
GGGCGGCCAGGATGAAGCGTTCATGAAACGCCCACTCTTCGTCCGACATCAGGTCTCGTGCCAAGCTGGTCTCCATTGCAGATACCAGTTTGAATCACGTTCAGCCCGCCCTGTTAACACCTTTTGTCAACACGGCCTAGCGACCGAGAGGCGCGTCCTCGGCATCGATTCGACCGTCATTCGGCCAAATCTCGCGTGCTGCGGGGCATCCTGCCCCTTGCAATCCGTCGCGCGATTGGGTCAGGTAAGGTCTGACTTATCTACCGTCCCGGCGTTTCATACGGCGGGGCGTCTCATTTTGAGCGGATCGACACCCATGGACAAAATTCCGATGACGCCGGCAGGTCACGCTGCACTGGAGACCGAGCTCAAGCAGCTCAAGACCGTCGAGCGGCCAGCCATCATCAAAGCCATCGCCGAAGCGCGAGAGCACGGCGATCTTTCGGAGAATGCCGAGTACCATTCCGCGCGCGAGAAACAGTCGTTCATCGAGGGTCGCGTCAAGGAACTCGAAGGCGTGCTGAGCCTTGCCGACGTGATCGACCCGTCCAAGCTCTCGGGCGCGATCAAGTTCGGGGCACGGGTCACGCTGGTCGATGAAGACACCGACGAAGAGAAAACCTGGCAGATTGTGGGCGAATACGAAGCCAACATCGAAAAGGGACTTCTCAACATCAAGTCCCCCATCGCGCGCGCTCTGATCGGCAAGGAAGAAGGCGACAGCGTCGAAGTACGCACGCCGGGCGGTGAACGATCCTATGAAGTGGTGAGCATCGCCTATTCCTGACGGAGCACGTCATGTCGGAGCCCTCTCCCGATCCCGAGACGACCGTCCCCCGGTCGCTCGGGACCTATAGCAGACCCAGCAACGACCGGTTGTCGGGCGTCGAGATCGCCGCGATTGCGTTCTCGGTGCTGTGGCTTGCGGTTTCGCTGGTCCTGTTCCTGCGCATCCCGGCCGAAGCAGGCGACGGGGCCGGAGGGCCTGGGCTGCTCACGACGCTGATGACGGCGTTCCTGCCGGTCGCGCTGATCTGGGCGGTGACGATACTTGCACGCTCCAACCGCGCCCTGCGCGATGAGAGCCAGCGGCTGCATGCCGCCGTGGATGGCCTGCGACAGGCCTATGTCGCGCAAGCGCAAAAAGGCCGGTCGAGTACGGACAACCCGCTGTCAAAGCGTTTGGACGACATCGCCGCCGCAACGACGAGAACCGAGGCGACGCTGGCGGCGTTGGCGGCACAGCTTGCGCAACCCGTCGCAGATCCCGGCCAGCTATCTGCCGGACCTGCCGCCCGGGAAGAACAGGCTGCACTGGAGCTTGCCCCCCCTGCCGAGCCCGCGACGCCGCCGCTCGCCGCAGAGAGCTTTGTCCGCGCGCTGAACTTTCCCGAGAACGCCGAAGACAAGGCCGGCTTCGACGCCATGCGCCTTGCCCTGCGTGACCGACAGGCGGCGCAGTTGATCCAGGCGAGCCAGGATGTGCTCACCCTGCTGAGTCAGGAAGGCATCTATATGGATGATCTGAGTCCTGATATGGCGCGTCCGGACGTATGGCGGCAGTTCGCACATGGCACACGCGGCCGCGAGGTCGCAGCCCTTGGGGGCGTCCACGACCGGACCGCGCTGTCCCGGACGGCCAGCCGCATCAAGCAGGATCCGATCTTTCGCGATGCGGCGCATCATTTCCTGCGCCTGTTCGACCGCATGTTTGCCGATTTCGAAACCGATGCAAGCGATGCCGACATCTCCGCACTCAGCGACACCCGCACCGCCCGCGCCTTCATGCTGCTGGGGCGGGTCGCGGGGACCTTCGACTGATCCTGCGACCCGCCTGACGGCAGCCGGCGCCGGGTTCAGGGCAACACTATTTGCCGGCCTTCATCCCGGTCTGCATTCCATAGAGAAACGCCTGAAGCAGTGCCTGGATGAGTGGCGGGGCATCATCGAGTCCCAACGACTGCTCCTCCTGTTCCGGCTCGCTCGGCGGGGCCGTTTCCTGCGACGGTTTCGAGACGGCGACACCGATAACAATCAAACCGAGCCCGAGATAGGCCGACCCGACGATCAGAGATGCGAACGGTCCCCCGATTTGCAGCGCCAGGGCCACCCACAATGCCGCGGTCAAAAACCCGATGCCCACGAGCACGAGCAACGCTCCGGCAGTGAGCAACCCGGTGCGCATCGCGGTCCGGGCCGCCGCCCGTTTCAGTTGACGCGGAACCATCCTACCGGCGGGTCATCAGCATACCGACCAGAAATCCAAGCCCCGCTGCCATGCCGATTGCGGTGGCTGGCTGTGTGCGGATGAAATCATTGGCATTGCTTTGCAGCTGTTCGACCTGCGCCTTTGCTTCGGCCGCCGCCTGTTCGCCCTTTTCCCGGAACTTCCTGGCCTGCGCCTCGGCCTCGTCGCTCAGCTTCGCGGCCTGTGCCTTGCCCATTTCCGCCATCAGGCCGGTCAGTTCTCCGATGTCCTGCTGAAGGACGTCGATCTTCTTTTCGAGATCCTCGACTGTCGGGGCCTTGCGGGACCCGCTGGAACTGGATGTCGCCATGAGATGTCTCCTTTTCGACTCTCAAATAAACAAAGCATGAACCCGCCTCGCCTGCAAATGCGACATGTATCTGGCGGAGAAATATCGTGCCCATCGCTGTCATCGCATCGACCAAGAGGCGAAATGTCGCTTATCTGGGGTGCCTGCCACTTTCAAATTACCCCGTTTGCGGCGAGGTTTGGAGAGAATGCCCGGTCATCCAGAACGCCGGCATGACCAGGGCCGTATACTTCCCACAACAAGCCAGCAAACCGAGCATCGGGACAGGACCATCAGCGATGTCAGTAGCGAGCGACAAGAACAAAAAGCAAGACTTCGACATCCTGCTGACCGCCCAGGAGGCCTATCCCGAATTCGAACGTGCATGCCTGTCGGCACGGACCCAGATCACCATGTGTTTCCGCGTGTTCGATCCGACGACACGGTTGCGCAGTGCCGAGGCACGCGAATTCGGCGAGACATGGATGGACCTGATTGCGCATCTGTTGGGTCGCGGTATCCACATTGACGTGACAATCAGCGATTTCGACCCCGTCGCCCTTCCCGATGCCCATCGGGCCACCTGGTCAGCCCTGCGCGCGTTGCACACTGCCGCGGAATTGTCCGGTCGCCCCGCGCAACTCAGGGCGCGCGCCGCGATGCATCCCGCGCGAATCGGCTTGATACCGCGACTGCTGCTCTGGCCGGGTGCCTATCTTGAACTCCGGGGCACGGCCTCGCAACTGAACGAATTGCCGCCATCCGAACGCGATACCTATCTGCGCGAGGCCCCCGGCCTGCGCAAGCATCTTGCGATCAAGGCCGGGCGCCTGACGGCGCGACTCTGGCCGGTTCCGCATGTCTATCCGGCGACCCATCACCAGAAATTGGCCGTGATCGACCAAAACGTACTTTATATCGGCGGCCTTGACCTCAATGAACGGCGGTATGACGATCCGGGCCATGACCGGCCGCCCGAAGAAACATGGCATGACGTTCAAATCTGCCTGCGTGGCCCGCAAGCCGCCTCTGCGCTGCGTCACCTTCAGACCTTTCAGGATATCGCTGAAGGCGCGCGCCCTCCCCACCTGACCGGGCTCATCCGGACCGTGTCGCGCAAGCGCTACCTGTCGATTACCCGCATGTCCCCCAAAACCGTCCTGCGCGAGATTGCCGATACACATCTGAGCAAAATCGCCAATGCAAGACGCTTCATCTATCTGGAAACACAATATTTCCGCGATACAAGACTCGCCCGCACACTCGCCCGGCGCGCGCGTGACAACCCTGAACTCGGGCTTATTCTCATCCTGCCGGCCGCGCCGGAAGAGGTGGCCTTCGAACAGGACCCGGGCAAGGCCGAGAAATACGGCGAATACCTTCAGGCGAAATGCATCCAGATGATCGCAGACGCCTTTGGCGACCGGGTGTTCATCGGCTCACCGGCGCAAACCCGCAGGGCCGATGACGATGGGCGCGCAACACTCTATGACGCACCGATCATCTATGTGCATACCAAGGTTTCGATCTTTGACGATGATCTCGCGATCGTGTCCTCGGCCAATCTGAACGGGCGCAGTTTCAGGTGGGACACCGAGGCCGGAATTTGCCTGAGCGAACCGGACCGCATTGACGCGCTGTGGGCGCGCTGCACACACCAGTGGCTGGGCCGCGATGCCGGCGAGGACTGTCTCGACCGGGGCAATGCGGTTGCCGCCTGGCGGCTCAGGGCGCAGGCCAATGCCAAGATCGCCCCGGACGAGCGCACCGGTTTTCTGTTGCCCTATGCCTCGCGTCCTGCGCGGCGCTTTGGCCACACCCTGCCCGGCATCCCCGAAGAGATGGTCTGACCGATCGCCCCTTGAATGCCGGCACGATGCGCTGCACCTTTAACACAGCGATCCCCAGGACGATGGAACAGCCAATGACCGACCTTGCCGCCGCCCTCGCCGCCATCGACGCGGCCAATGCACATGACCCGGATACCAGTGAAGGCGCCCCGGCGGCACAGCTCTACGGCCAGCGCATGACCGCGGAACTGGCGCGGTTGTTCCCGGATGCGCCGGACCCGTTGCAGATCGCGGCGCGCGGCCAGCATATCGAACGCTGGACCAAGAGCCGGTCCGACTATCCCGAGGGGCGCGAAGGGTACTTGAACTGGCGTCGCGATCTGGCGAAACACCATGCCGACCGCGTGGGAGAGATCATGCGGGAGGCCGGTTATTCGCAGGAGGATGCCGAATCCGCCGGTCGCATGATCCGCAAGGAAGGAATCAAACGCAACGAAGACGTGCAGATGCTTGAGGACGTGATCTGTTTCGTGTTTCTGAAATGGTATTTCGCGCCATTCTCCGAAACCCAGGAGCCCGAGAAGATGCAGCGCATTGTCGCCAAGACTGCCCGCAAGATGTCGGCAGAAGCCCGCGCCCGCGTCCTGCGCGAATTCGACCTGCCCGAAAACCTTGCCTCCGCGTTTCGGACATGAGCGGCGCACGGGACGGTTCTTTGCAATGACCTCGGATCACGACCTTCCGCAGGCAATCATCGTCAGCCACGGCCAGCCTTCGGACCCTGACCCCGCCGAAGCCATCCTGGCTGAACTGGCGCAACGGGTGGCCGGGAACCTGCCCGGATGGACGGTGCGCAGCGCGACGCTTGCCAAGACGGGCGCGCTTGAGGCGGCCATGCAGCAATGCCGAGCGACGCCTGTCGTCTATCCGCTGTTCATGACCGATGGCTGGTTCACGCGAACCATGCTGCCCAAACGGCTGGGCGGCGCCAAAGCGCATATATTGCCCCCTCTGGGCACCGATCCCGGCCTGCCCGACCTGGCGGCCGGAATCATTCGGGGCGAACTCGGCAAAAGACACTGGCACGCCGCGGAAACCTGCCTCGTCGTGGCTTCCCACGGGTCGGGAAAGAGCCGGAATTCGGCACGCGATACCGAGAATTTCCTCGGCGCGCTATCCGGGCAGATGCAATTCGCGCTGGCTCGTGCCGGATATATCGAGGAGACGCCTTTTCTGAAGGACGCTGCGCGGTTTGACACGGATCAGGCGGTATGCCTGCCATTTTTCGCCGCACGGGGCGGTCATGTGATCGACGACATCCCGCAAGCGCTGGATGAGGCGGCGTTTCGCGGAGTTCGGCTGGCTCCGATCGGAACGCATCCCGAAATCGCGGCGATGATCGCCGCCGCTCTGCGCAATCACGGCGGCTGACAGCCCGACAACACGTCTCGCCGCTATCAGCAAACGGGTCCGACCCGTCATATGGCAGGACCCGAATACATGTCTGCGTCTGTTGACGAATGCGGTGGCGTCGAGCGAACCGCAGCGATCAGTGCAGGATCAGTTGAACGTGCTCAGATAGGCGATGACGTTCGCGCTGTCCTCTTCCTTGCGCAGCCCCGCAAAGGACATCTTGGTGCCTTTCATGAAGTCCTTGGGCTTGGTCAGGAACGCCGTCAGGGATTCCTCATCCCAGACCAGTCCTTCTGCCGCCTTTTCCGTCAGGGCGCTGGAATAGCTGAAGTCCGGGTTTGCCCCCGCAGGCGCGCCGACGATACCGTTCAGGACCGGGCCGACCTTGTTCTTGGCGTCTTCACCGACAGCATGGCATGCCTTGCACTTCTTGAATACCTTTTCGCCCTTGTCCGCATCACCTTCCGCGAAGGCCGGTGCCGTCAAAGCCATAAGTATCGCAGCGGTGCTGAGTATGGGTCTGATCATATGAAAATCTCCTCTTAGTACGGCGGTATCTAACGCGCTTGCGGGCCAACTTCCAATGGCCTGAACCCGTTCCGCGACCAAAGTCGGCATTGGGGACAATAGGTCGCAAGATGTCGAAGGCACCCTGTCATGCCGCCGTGAAGGCAATTTCAGAGATCGTCAAATGCGCCGGGTCGTCACCCGCTCAGCGGCTCAGGCCACCATGCAGGGTCGGCATATCCAGCGCGGAAAACCCGTAGTGGCGCAGCCAGCGCAAATCTGAATCAAAGAATGCACGCAGATCCGGTATGCCGTATTTCAGCATCGCAATCCGGTCGATGCCCATGCCAAAGGCAAAGCCCTGCCAGATCTCGGGATCGACACCACCCGAGCGCAGCACATGCGGATGCACCATGCCGCTGCCCAGCACCTCCATCCAGCCGTCACCCTCGCCGATGCGCAACTGGCCATCCACCCACGAGCACTGGATATCGACCTCGGCCGACGGTTCCGTGAAGGGGAAGTGCGACGCGCGGAACCGGGTCTTAATACCGTCGATTTCAAAGAACGCCGAAAAGAATTCCTCAAGCACCCATTTCAGGTTGGCCATGCTGATATCCTTGTCGATGGCAAGGCCCTCGACCTGGTGGAACATCGGCGTGTGCGTCTGGTCGTAATCCGCGCGGTATACGCCACCGGGGCAGATGATGCGCAGCGGTGCGCCACGCTGTTCCATGGTGCGGATCTGAACCGGGCTGGTATGGGTGCGCAGCACGTGCGGCGGGCGATCATCGCCGTCTTCGCGGTGCATGTAGAACGTATCCATCTCGGCCCGCGCGGGATGGTGGCCAGGGATGTTCAGCGCATCGAAATTATACCAGTCGGTGTCGATGCGCGGCCCCTCGGCCACAGAAAACCCCATCTCGGCAAAGATCGCGGTCAGTTCCTCGGTCACCTGGCTGACCGGATGAATCGTGCCCTGGCGACGCGGGCGCGAGGGCAACGTCACATCCAGCCATTCGGTGCGCAGGCGTTCATCCAGCGCCGCATCGGCAAGCGCGGCCCGCTTGGCGGCAATGGCGGAATTGATCTCGTCCTTGAGCGCGTTGAGCGCAGGGCCGGCGCTCTGGCGCTCTTGCGCGGTCATCTTGCCCAGTTCGCGCATCTTGAGGGCAACCTCGCCTTTTTTGCCCACCGCCGCGACACGTATGGTTTCGAGAGCGGATTCATCCGCAGCCTCGGCAATTTGCCCGAGATATTTGGCTTTCAGATCGTCCATCGTGGCCCCCGGTTTTCTTTCCCGCCCTGCTAGCCGCACCGCCCCGCAATTGCAAGGCAGCGATGGACATGCGCCACGACCTGGCGTTAGCGTGGCCGCGAGATCACCGGGAGGACGTGATGAGCCATCTGCAATCCGTACTTGACCAGGCCACCGACGCAAGGGACGTGCCCTTTGTCGTCGCGATGACCGCCAATGCCCGGGGTGTGACCTTCAGCGGCGCGGCGGGCGACGCGCGCGAGGGTCTGACCGCGAGCGAGGACACCGCCTTCCGAATCTTTTCCATGACCAAGGCCGTGGGATCGGTCGCCGCAATGATCCTGATCGATCGCGGCACGATCGGCATGGACACGCCCGTGGCCGAAATTTTGCCAGCCTGGAACGATCTCAGGGTTCTGGACGGCTTCGACGGCAATGAACCCGTCCTGCGTGCCCCGAAAACCCATGCAACACTGCGACATCTGGCCACCCACACCAGCGGCATGGAATACGAATTCTGGAACCCCGACGTGCCGAAATACATGGAACTGACGGGGCACCCCACGGTGCTTTCTGGGCTGAAATCGTCGTTGATGTACCCGCTGACCACCGATCCGGGCACCCGTTGGGGTTATGGGCCGTCCATCGACTGGCTGGGTCAGGTGGTCGAAGCGGTGGACGGACGCCGGATCGATGCGTTTTGCCGGCAGGAAATCCTCGAACCGCTGGGCATGAACGACACAGCGTTTGATCCGGACCGCCTGGCGGACCGGCTCTCTGCGGTTGCGATGCGTGGCGAAGATGGTGAATTCCGGCCACACAACCTCGCGCCCCCCGCCGATCCCGAATTCTATGGCATGGGCCACGCGCTTTATTCCACGGCCCCCGATTACCTGCGGTTCCTGCGCATGGTGCTGAACCGCGGGCAGCTTGACGGCAACAGGATCCTGTCGGAACACGCGCTGGACGCGATGGTTTCGGACCAGATGAACGGGCTGACATTCCAACCCATGCAGAGCGTCGCGCCCCTGGTCAGCGCCGATGTCGAGTTTCCCCAAGGCTCCACGCACAGCTTTGCCTTTCTGCGCAACGAGACCGACATTCCCGGCATGCGCAGCGCCGGTTCGCTGAGCTGGGCGGGCGTGTGCAACACGCATTACTGGATCGACCCGTCAAGAGATCTTGCCGCGGTGATCATGACCCAGTCGCTGCCCTTTCTCGAACCCCGCTTTCTGAAGACCTATCAGGCCTATGAGCAGGCAGTCTATGCCGGGCTGTGAGGTGTATCCGGTCGCCGGATCATGAGTAACGAACCCGCCCGTCCCTGGCTGGTGCTGCTTGGCCTGGCGCTCGGCATGTGCGTCACCAACAGCTTTGCGCGGTTTGCCTATGGCCTCATGCTGCCAGCGATGAAGGCCGAAATGGGCTGGACCTATGCTCAGGCCGGATGGCTGAACACCGCGAACGCAATGGGTTATATCGTGGGGTCGGTGCTCACCATGGCGCTGATCGGCCGGATGAGCGCCTCGCGCCTGTTCGCATTGGGCATGGCGACAACCACGGTGGCGTTGATCGCGACCGGCCTGCACGAGGCAATGTGGTGGCAGACCCTGTGGCGGCTCGCAGCCGGATTGTTCGGGGCCATGTCCTTTGCCTCCTCGGGCGCGCTCGCGGCGCAGCTTTTCCAGAATGATGCCCGGCGAAATGCCCTGGCGATCGCGCTGCTGTTCGGATTTGGCGGCGGTCTGGGCATCGTGCTGTCGGGCGCGGTCCTGCCCTTGCTTCTGGACGCCTATGGACCGACCGCATGGCCGCGCGGCTGGCTGTTCATCGGCGTGACGAGCGTCTGCTTTCTGCCGCTGGGTCTCTGGGCCGCGCGTCAGCTGCGTGCCCCGAGCCAAGATGCGCCCGCCCCGGCCCGCCTGCCGGTGCGCAGGATGCTGTCGCTCTTTGCCGGCTATGGCAGTTTCGGACTGGGCTATTTCGTCTACCTGACCTTTCTTTCGGCCTGGATGACCGAACAACAGGCCAGCGCCCAGCTGATCGCGATGGTCTGGGTCATGCTGGGCCTGTGCCTGTGCATTTCGCCTTTTGTCTGGCGTCCGGTCTTTGCCCGTTTCAATTCGGGCATCCCGCTCGCGATGATCCTTGCTTGCATCTCGCTGGGCTCGGCCTTGCCGGTGCTGGTTCCGGGTCCGCTCGGGCTTCTGGTCTCGGCAACGGTTTTTGGTCTGTCTGTCTTCATGTCCCCCGGCGCGGTGACGAATTTCATCCGCCACAACCTGCCCCTGCAAAGCTGGGGCGCGGCGATAAGCCTGTTCACCGTGGTCTTTGCGGTATCTCAGACCGTTGGCCCCTATGCCGCCGGATGGCTTGGCGACCGCACCTCCAGCATCGGCACCAGCCTGCTCGCGGCGGCCGCTGTGCTTCTGGCCGGGGCCGGGCTGGCAACCATGCAAAAGCCCCTGCATCGGGACTGACCATTGAATCTCGCCAACGGATTGCCCTCACCGCGACATAGCGCGATAAAAGCGCATCATCGAAGGGCCGGCACAGGCCAGGGAAACAGGGAGGAAACGAAAATGAGCGATTTTTCACGCAGGGGCGCGCTTGGCCTGATCGGCGGGGCGGCGACACTGCCCATGCTGGGCAGCCCGGCCTTCGCCAATACCAGGATCAATGTCGCTGCCCTGCGCTTTACCAGCCACGCACCCAGCTTTGTCGCATATGAACGCGGATATTTCGCCGACGAGGGTCTCGATGTCGAGTTCAAGTTCTTTCAGGCCGCGCAACCGATGGCGGTGGCAATCGCTTCGGGCGACGCGGATTACGCGGTCACCGCCATTTCCGGCGGCCTGGTATCACTGGCCGAAAAGGGCGCAACCAAGGTGATCGGCGGCGCGCTGAGCGAGGAACCGGGCATTGACGGGCAGATGATCCTCGCCAGCAACGCCGCCTTCGAGGCCGGTCTGACCGATGCGGCGATGCTGGACGGCAAGAGCTTTGCCATGACGCAGGCGGGGTCGTCCTTTCACTACATGGGGTCCAGGATCGCCGGGGCCGAAAACGCCAAGGTGAGCTTCAAGCCTCTGCAAAAGGTCGGCGCGATCATCGGCGCCATGAAATCCGGACAGGTCGACGCCTGGACCATCGTGCCGCATATCGGCAAGGCACTGGCCGGCGCCGGCGCGGTTCAGCACATCGGCATGGTCTCGGATTATATCCCCGACTATCAGGTCACGACCGTCTTTACCTCGGCGGCCAATGCCGCGAACGAGCGCGGCAGGACCGAAGCCTTCCTGCGCGCATTCAGCAAGGGCGCGGACGATTTCAATGCCGCGCTGGTCGACAGGACGGCGGGCGACGACGCCGCAGAAGAAATGGTCACGCTGATCCACAAATATGTCTATACCGACCGTCCCTATGAAAAGGCCGCACCATCCATCCGCAACGGCGCGATGCGGATCAACAAGAACGCGGCGCTGAACATGAAGTCGGTCGAGGACCAGTTGGGCTGGTTCCGGTCGGAAGGTCTGATCAAGGACAGCATCACCACCGAAACGCTGGTCGATCCTTCCTATGTCGAGGTGATCTAGCCGCCGTGGAACTGACCGTCGAGAAACTGACGCACCGGTATGGCGACGTACCGGTGTTGCAGGACATCACCCTGCACATCCCTGCGGGCGAGATCCTGTGCGTGATCGGCCCGTCGGGTTGCGGGAAATCCACGCTCCTGCGGATGATCGGCGGGCTTGAACGGCCCGACACCGGGCAGGTCCTGCAACGGGGCTCGGCACCTGCGGATTGCCTGAACCCGCTGACCTTCGTGTTTCAGGATTTCGCCCTGCTGCCCTGGCGCAGCGTCGGCGGAAACATCTCTCTGGTGCTTGAGGATCACGGGATTCGCGGTCAGGCGGCTGACACGATCATCCGCGACGTTCTGGCGCGCACGAAACTGGGCGATTTTCGCGATGCCCTGCCCCGGCAATTGTCCGGCGGCATGAAACAGCGGGTGGCGATCGCGCGGGCGCTCGCGGTGAATCCGGCGGTCATGCTGCTGGACGAGCCATTGTCGGCGCTGGATGCGCAGACCCGCGAGCTATTGATGGAGGATCTGGTCGCCCTCTGGCAGCGCCAGCCGTTCACCGCCGTCTACGTCACCCATAACCTCGCCGAAGCGGTGCGCCTGGGTCACAGGATTGCGGTGCTGTCGCGTCGTCCGGGGCAGGTGCACGAGGTGATCGAGGTCGATATCCCCCTGTCCGACCGGGCACCCGGCGACCCGCATCTTGAGGACCTGCAATCGCGGTTGTGGCAGATCATGAAGGACGAGGCCATGGCGGCCGACCAGGAGTTGCTCGATGTCTGAGACCGCACGCCCGGTTCCCTTTCGCGGCGGCGGCTTCCGCCCCGTGTCCAAGCGCGGCGCGGGTTTTGTCGTGTTCGTTCTGCTGCTCGCCGTCATCGAGTGGGGCACGCGGGCCGGATGGATTTCACCCCTGACCCTGCCCCGGCCCAGCGACGTCGCCGCAACCCTTGTCGATCTCGCGCGCTCGGGCCTGTTGTGGACCCACCTTGTCCCCTCCCTGACCCGGTTGCTGGTCGGGTCTCTGCTGGGCGTGACGGCGGGCATCGGTGTGGGTATCCTGATCGGTCTTTTCAGCTATGTGCGCGCCGGGCTGATCCCGCTGGTCGCCGCTCTGTTTCCGATACCCAAGATCGCGCTCCTGCCGCTGTTCGTGATCTGGTTCGGCATTGATGAGGGCAGCAAATACGCGCTGATCGCGCTCGGCACCTTTACCCCGACCGTGGTCGCGACCTACGGCGCGGTCGACAACGTGGACCGGACACTGGTGCGCATGGGTCAGAGTTTCGGGCTGCGCTGGCTGTCGATCGTGCGAAAGATCGTCCTGCCCGGCGCGCTGCCCGGCATCCTTTCCGGTTTGAGAGTATCCATCGCCATCGGGATCATCCTGCTGGTCGCCGCCGAAATGCTCGGCGCGGAATACGGTATCGGTGCCTACATCCTTCAGGCCGGTTCGCTCTATGATCTCGAACGGCTGTTCGCCGGCGTGGTCATCCTCTCCAGCCTCGGCGTCGTCACGAGCTGGGCCATCGGACGGCTCGAAAACTGGCTTCTGCGCTGGCGAAGCTGATGTCCAGGCCCCTTGGTTTCAGCGGCGCGGATCGGTGACAGCCCTGCGTCACGCCCCCGTCGGTCGGAAATCGAGCGATCCGGCGGTCGACAGCGGAACCAAACGACGTGCAACGCCAGGATCAGCCGACAAAGGCAACGCGGCCTGAAATCAGAGATTTCAAGCCAATTGCAGGACGGTCTAGTCTGAACGCTCCCGTGCGTCCGCGTCCTGTTTCAGCCGCGTCATGAAGGCCACCGAAATATGCTCTTTCAAGGCAGCCTCGGCCTGCGCCTCGTTGCGCGCTTCGATCGCGCTGACGATGCCATCATGTTCACTCTGCGCGATCTGCCCCCGCCCCCGTGCGGCGAGCGAGGTTGTCGCCATGAGCGCCATCGTTCGATGCACAAGGTCCAGTTGCTGCACGAGATAGCGATTATGCGAGGCCAGATGGATCTGTTTGTGGAACCGTCGGTTGGCGCGCGCCAGCGCCGCCGGGTCGTTCACCAGGGCATCATCCGCAGACACCATGGCCCGCAGCACCGCGATCTCTTCTGCGGTGGCATGTTGTGCCGCCAGCCGCGCCGCCAGCCCTTCGAGCTCGCGCCGCACGACATAGAGCTCTGCCATCTGGTTGTGATTCAGCGACGCAACAATCAGCGACCGCCCGTCGCGTTCGAGCAGCGACTGTGTCTCCAGGCGCTGCAACGCCTCGCGGATCGGCGTCCGCGACACGCCGAAACGCTCGGCAAGATCACTCTCCACCAGCCGGTCGCCGGGCTTGTAGACACCGACATCGATCGCCTCGAGAATCAGGCTGTAGGCGTCGGTCTGCGGTTGTTTGATCTGGGTCATCCGGTCCTTTCCGGCCTTGGGTCCATCATGTCTACAGGCCGGTGCATCGTGCAATCAACCCCGCCGTTGATTTGTGCGCGCCTGTGTCCTAAAGCGTTTCGCGACGAACCTGAATCAGCTGATACTGTCTGAAACCAGATATTTCAACGTGTTAGCTGATGTCCGATATTGCAAGTCAATCGCGAAACGCTCTGGGTGACACATATGGTCAAAGCCGCTTTCTCTCATGTCACCACCTGGGTGTTCGATCTGGACAACACCCTCTACCCACCCCAGGCCCGGCTGTTCGACCAGATCGAGCTGCGCATGACGAGGTTCGTGATGAATGCGCTTGGTGTCGAGCGCGCCCAGGCCGATCTGCTGCGCAAGCAGTACTGGCATCAATACGGCACCACGCTGGCGGGGCTGATGCGCGAACATGACGTCGATCCCGGCCCCTACCTGACGGATGTGCACGACATTTCGCTCGATCATCTTGACGCGGACCCCGATCTGCGCGCGCGCATCGCCGACCTGCCGGGTCGCAAGATCGTCTATACCAATGGCTGCGCACCCTATGCCGAACGGGTTCTTGGCGCGCGTGGTCTCTCGGGTCTGTTTGACGCGGTCTATGGCGTCGAACATGCCGAATTCCTGCCAAAGCCGGAACGTCAGGCCTTTGAGACCATTCTCGCCCAGGATCAAAGCGATCCGCGCCACGCGGCCATGTTCGAAGACGATCACCGCAATCTCGCGGCGCCTCATGACATGGGGATGCGCACCGTTCACGTGGCACCGGCGCCCGTTGCCGCCGATCATATCCATCACTACACCGACAACCTGAACAGCTTTCTGCGGACAGTGATCTAATGCGAACGCGCCGCGCCCCTGGGCCGGGACAGCGTGTCGTCTGGTGTCCGGTGATCCGCCGGACTAGCCTGCGCCAATGAAAGGGACCGATCCGATGGCTGATACCTGCGATATCCTTATTTCCGGCGGCGGGGTTGCCGGGCTGACCGCCGCCGTGGTCTTCGGCAATGCCGGTTTCGACGTGATCTGTGTCGACCCCGCTCCGCCGATTACCAACCGTGATGCCGAAGGCTCCGACCTGCGCACCACCGCGATCCTGCAACCGGCGCGCGACCTGTTGGAACCATGTGGTCTTTGGGCGCGCCTTGCGCCGCATGCCGCACCGCTTCACACCATGCGTATCGTCGATGCGGGCGGCGCGCAGCCCGAACCACGGGTCGTGCGCGATTTCAACGCCGCGGATGTGTCCGACCATCCGTTTGGCTGGAACCTGCCCAACTGGCTGCTGCGGCGCGAGCTCGTGGCCCGGCTGGAGCAGCTGTCAAATGTCGATTTCCGCCCCGGAACCGGCACGGTCAGCCTGTTTACCCGACAGACAGAAGCCAGGGTCGGCCTCTCGGACAGTCGCCGGATCAGGACGCGGCTGGTGATCGCGGCCGACGGGCGAGGGTCGGCAATGCGCGAGGCCGCCGGAATCGACGTGCATACGATACGCTATGGGCAAAAGGCACTGGCCTTCGCCGTGACCCACCCCGTACCGCACGAGAACGTCTCGACCGAAATTCATCGCACCGGCGGCCCCTTCACATTGGTGCCCCTGCCCGATCATGAAGGTCATCCGTCTTCGGCAGTGGTCTGGATGGAACAGGGGCCACGGGCCGCGGCGCTCTACGATCTGGAAGTCTCCGGTTTTGAAGCTGCGATGACGGAACGGTCCTGCGGCCTTCTGGGCCCGCTGAAACTTGCCACGCGACGCAGCATCTGGCCCATCATCAGCCAAAAGGCCGCGCGGATGTCGGGGGAACGCATCGCGTTGATGGCCGAGGCCGCGCATGTGGTGCCGCCGATCGGCGCGCAGGGTCTGAACATGTCGCTTGCCGATCTGCGCTGCCTGCTGGACCTCGCGCTCGCCCACCCGGAGGGGTTGGGCGATGCGGAAATGCTTGACGCCTATCACGCGGCCCGGTTCCGCGATGTCAGCCTGCGTGCGCAGGGGATCGACCTGCTCAACCGCGCCTCGATGGCTCAGGCGCGCCCGCTGCGCGATGCGCGCGCGGCGGGGTTGAACGCACTCTACGCGCTGCCGCAGGTGCGCCGCACCCTGATGCAGATGGGGCTGGGCGTCAGGTAGCCTCCAGCCGACCTCTCAGAGGACCTGGTCGAGCGCTGCCCTGAGACGCGCGATGGTGCCGTCCACGTCATAGAGCTTGTCGAGCCCGAAGAGGCCAAGGCGGAAGGTGCTGAAATCCGCAGGCTCATCACATTGCAGCGGCACACCGGCTGCAATCTGCATCCCAAGCGCGGCGAATTTCTTGCCGTTCTGAATCTCCGGATCGCTGGTATAGCTGACCACCACCCCCGGCGCACCGAACCCGTCGGCGGCGACCGACACCACGCCCTTGTCGCGGAGCATTTTCCGCACACCGTTGCCAAGCGCCCACTGCGCCTCGCGCAGACGTTCGAACCCGTATTCGCGGGTTTCCTGCATCGTGTCACGGAAATCACGCAGCGCATCGGTCGGCATGGTGGCGTGATAGGCGTGGCCGCCGTTTTCATAGGCCACCATGATCTGCCGCCACTTGCCGAGGTCGATGGCAAAGCTGTCCGAACTGGTCTCGGCCAGACGCGCCTCGGCGCGTTCCGACAGCATGACGAGGCCCGCACATGGCGACGCGCTCCACCCCTTTTGCGGCGCCGAGATCAGCACATCGACCCCGGTGGCCTGCATGTCCACCCAGGCACAGCCCGACGCGATACAGTCGAGCACCATCAACGCGCCGACCTCGTGCGCGGCGGCGGCCATCGCGGTGACATAGTCATCGGGCAGTATCACACCCGCAGCGGTTTCCACATGCGGTGCGAACACCACGTCCGGGCGCATCGCACGAATCTCGGCGACGACCTCGTCAATCGGGGCCGGGGCAAAGGGCGACGGTGTGGTATTTGCGGTCTGCCGCGCCTTCATCACGCTGGTCTGCGCGGTCAGGCTGCCGGTTTCGAAAATCTGGCTCCAGCGATATGAAAACCATCCGTTGCGCACCACGAGAACCTTGGCATCGCGCGCGAATTGCCGTGCCACGGCTTCCATGCCATAGGTGCCGCCGCCGGGAATGATGGCCACCGCATGGGCGCCATAGACCTCTTTGAGCATGTCCGAGATGTCGCGCATGACCTTTTGGAACACGGCGGACATGTGGTTGAGCGAACGGTCGGTGAAGACGACGGAAAATTCCTGAAGTCCTTCGGGATCAACGGTATCGAGCAGCGCGGGCATTTGGTCCTCCGTGGAAATATGCGCCTTTCCTTAGCCCGCGCAAGACGGGTTGGCAAACCGCCATTTCGCCCCATGTCACACTAGCCGAGCGGCCCGGGTCGGCGCTCTTCGCTCAGCAGCACATTGGCCTCGACCTCGCCTGCGCCGGGCAGGGTCATGATCCGCCGGCGCAGCACCCGTTCGAAATCCGAAAGATCCCGCGCCACCACCCGCAGCCGGAAGTCATAGAGGCCGAGCACATGCTCGACGGTCTGAACCTCGGGAATGGCGCTGACAGCGCGTTCGAAATCCTCGAAGCTGACGTGACCTTTGCGGGCGAGTTTGACGCCCAGAAAAACCGTCACTCCAAAGCCGAGCGCCTCGGCGTTCAGGCGCAGCCGAATCCCCCTGATCACCTTTTCGTTTTCAAGCCGCCGGATGCGCCGCCAGACCGCCGGCTGCGACATCCCGAGCCTGCGCGCGATGCCCCCCGCGCTCTGGCTGGCATCGTGACGCAATGTCCGAAGGATCTCGCGGTCGATATCGTCGAGTTCGATCATACCGGCAACGCCTCGTTGCTCTTGATTCGCGACAGATGCATCAGCGGTTCGATATCTGCGATATGCGGCAGGTTCAGGATGCGGGTGCGATAGACCTGCCGATATTGCGCCATGTCCCGCGCGATGACCGACAATCGCACGTCGACCCGCCCCAGGAAGGTCTGGATCTCGAGCACTTCCGGCACCTCGCGCGCCGCCGCGATGAAATCGTCAAAGGCGCGGGGCTGCGTCTTGTCCAGCGTGATCCTGAGACTGACCTCGACCGCATAGCCAAGCGCCGCCCAGTCGATCACCGCCTCTTTCCCGAGGATCAGCCCCTGCGCCTGCATTTTCTCGATGCGACGGAACACCTTGGACGTGCTGAGTTTGGCAGAGGCCGCCAGCTCTGCATTGGTCAGGGTCGGTTCGGCCTGAAGCAGGCGCAACAGCCGGCGGTCAATGTCGTCGAGCATGAATTTTTCGCATTTTATATATTTCGAGAATAGGAATGGCATAAATCAGAGATTTATTCCACTCCTGTCCCCTGCCCTTTATGCAATTCTCCCGATACACCCTGCACAGAAGACATGACAGCAAAAGGAACGCCAAAATGCGCGTCTATTATGATCGCGATTGCGACATCAACCTGATCAAAGACAAGAAAGTAGCCATTCTGGGCTATGGCAGCCAAGGCCACGCCCACGCGCTGAACCTGCGCGATTCCGGTGCCAAGAACCTGGCGGTGGCGCTGCGCGAGGGCAGCCCGAGCGCCGCGAAGGCAGAAGCCGAAGGCCTGCAGGTGATGGGCATCGCGGAAGCCGCCGCATGGGCCGACCTGATCATGTTCACCATGCCCGACGAATTGCAGGCCGAAACCTATCGCAAATACGTGCATGACAACATCCGCGAAGGTGCCGCCATCGCCTTTGCCCACGGTCTGAACGTGCATTTCGGCCTGATCGAGCCCAAGCCGGGTGTCGACGTCATCATGATGGCCCCCAAGGGTCCCGGCCATACGGTGCGTGGCGAATACACCAAAGGCGGCGGTGTGCCCTGCCTTGTTGCGGTCAACAATGACGCATCGGGCAAGGCGCTGGAAATCGGCCTGTCCTATTGCTCGGCCATTGGTGGCGGCCGTTCGGGCATCATCGAGACCAATTTCCGCGAGGAATGCGAAACCGACCTGTTCGGCGAACAGGCGGTTCTGTGTGGCGGTCTGGTCGAACTGATCCGCATGGGTTTCGAAACACTGGTCGAAGCCGGGTACGCCCCGGAAATGGCCTATTTCGAATGCCTGCACGAAGTGAAGCTGATCGTCGACCTGATCTATGAAGGCGGCATCGCCAACATGAACTACTCGATCTCCAACACGGCGGAATATGGCGAATATGTCTCCGGTCCGCGCATCCTGCCCTACGACGAAACCAAGGCCCGGATGAAAGCCGTTCTGCGCGACATCCAGACCGGGAAATTCGTTCGTGATTTCATGGCGGAAAATCAGGTCGGTCAGCCGTTCTTCAAAGGCACGCGCCGCCTGAACGACGAGCATCAGATCGAGCAGGTTGGCGAGAAGCTGCGCGGCATGATGCCGTGGATCAGCGCCGGCAAGATGGTCGACAAGGCAAAGAACTGATCCGGCGCGGGTGCGCCCGCGCGCACCCACCGCGTAACATCGACCGCATCCTTCCCGACCCCGGCCCTGCGCCGGGGTCTTGTATTTACCGGCGCCGAGAGCCGTCAGACGCCACTATTGCGCCGCGGCATCAGATCCGACCGCATCGGTCACGGCCTGAACGATGCTGTTCACCGTTCGGTCGAGCATATCCGGGTCCTCGCACTCGGCCATCACCCGGATCAGCGGCTCGGTGCCCGACTTGCGGATCAGCAACCGGCCCGTCCCATTCAACTCGGCCTCGGCATCCGCGATCGCGCTCTGCACCGTGGGAAGTTGCAGCGGTTGCTGCCCATCGCCATAGCGCACGTTCCTGAGCAATTGCGGCACCGGCTCGAACTGACGCGCCAGCGCGCTCGCCGGTGTGTTCGACCGGACCATCTCGGCAAGAAAGTGGAGCCCGGCCATCAACCCGTCACCGGTTGTGGCATAATCGGTCATCACGATATGTCCCGATTGTTCGCCACCCAGGTTGAAGCCACCTTCGCGCATGCGTTCAACCACATAGCGATCCCCGACGCCGGTGCGTTCGAGCCGCAGCCCCTGGGCCTGAAGATGCCGCTCAAGACCGAGATTTGACATCACGGTCGCGACCAGTGCCCCCCCGGCGAGTTGATCCTCGGCGGCGCGACGCGTGGCCAGCAGCGCCATCAGCTGATCGCCATCCGCAACGGTTCCGGTTTCATCGATGAGAATGACGCGGTCTGCATCGCCATCCAGGCAAATTCCCACATCGGCCCCATGCGCCACCAATGTTTCGGCCGCAACACGCGGTTTGGTCGATCCACATTCACGGTTGATATTATGCCCGTCGGGCGAGACCCCCACCGGGATCACGTCGGCCCCGAGCTCCCAGAGCGTTTCAGGCGCGGTGCGATAGGCGGCGCCGTTTGCGCAATCAATCACCACCTTCAGCCCGTCCAGCCGCAGATCGCGTGGCAACGACGATTTGACGCGCTCTCCGTATCGGAACCTTGCATCGTCGATCCGTTTGGCCCGCCCGATATTGACCGCCTGCGCGGCTTCGACCCCCGCGTCGATCAGCGCCTCGATCTCGGCCTCGACCTGATCGGACAGCTTGTACCCGTCAGGGCCAAAGAACTTGATGCCGTTGTCCTCTGCCGGATTGTGACTCGCCGAGATCATCACGCCCAGATCCGCGCGCATCGACCGTGTCATCAACCCCACCGCTGGCGTCGGCACCGGACCAAGCAGAAGCACGTTCATACCGGTCGAGGTCAGCCCCGCCGTCAGGGCATTCTCGAACATGTAGCCTGACAGGCGCGTATCCTTGCCGATCACCACCCGGTGCACCCCCCCGGACTCGCGCCGAAAGTACCGCCCCACGGCGGCACCGATCCGCAAGGCCATATCGGCGGTCATCGGATGAACGTTGGCCTTGCCACGGACGCCGTCGGTTCCAAACAGTTCTCGCATCAGAAGTCCTTGTCGCTATCTCGCTGCCGACCAGAGACGCAGCGCCTGCGCCGTCTCGGCGACGTCATGTACCCGTAGGATTTGCACACCCTGCGCCAGCGCGGCAAGCCCCACGGCAATCGAACCCGGTGCACGGCTGGCCGGTTCCGGGGCCTGACCGATCGAACCGATGAAACGCTTGCGCGAAACACCCAGGAGGATCGGACAACCGATGCCGTGAAACACGCCGATATTGCGCAACAGCGCCAGGTTATGCGCCTCGGTCTTGCCGAACCCGATCCCCGGATCGATCACCATGCGCTCGCGCGCGATGCCGATACGTTCCAGCGCCGTCACACGATCCTGCAAATAGGTATAGACATCCAGGATCACGTTGTCATAGCGCGGGTCCTGCTGCATCGTGGCCGGATCACCGAGCGCATGCATGATACAGGTCGGCACGCCGGCGCGGGCGCAGAGCGGGGCAAGGGCCGCGTCATAGGTGAACCCGGCAACATCGTTGACCATCGACGCGCCCGCCGCAATTGCCGCCTTGGCGACGCCGGCCTTGCGCGTGTCGATGGAAATCCGCATGTCGGTGTCGCGCATGAGGGCGGAGATCACCGGCGCCGTGCGCCTTGTCTCGATCTCTTCATCAATGGTGTCGGCGCCGGGCCGTGTCGATTCGCCGCCGATATCGATAATCGACGCGCCCGATCGGACCATCGACAGCGCAGCCCTGCGCGCCGCTTCGGCGTCATTATGTTGCCCCCCGTCGGAAAAGCTGTCCGGCGTGACGTTCAGAATGCCCATGATCTGCGGCTCGGCCATATCGAGCCCCATCACCGGCGCACGTGGCGCGGTAAGGTTTGCGAGCAGGCGCGACGGCAGGCTCGACGCCGGCACCACGCAAGGCGGTGCGCCGCGCCCGTGAAGTTCCGCATGGGTGAACCACAGGTGCCGTGTGCCCGCCAACGGCACCGCGTCGCCGGGTCTTGCAGGCCCCTGCTGGACCAGCGGTCGCGCGGCCAGGGTCACAGGATTTGCTGTTCCACGGACACGGCGCGAAGGGGAACGCCCGGATCCTGCGGCAGGTCGGAGCCGATCACCAGCATTTCGTCGGCTGCAAACGTCGCCGCGAACCACGCCGCCAGCGCCACCGCATCGGAGGGCGCGGCCGAGGGCCCATCGACCGCATCCAGCACGATCTTGGACGGGGCCCAGACACAGATCTGTCCATTCTTCATCGCCCAGTCGAGTTCGGTTCTGGTCGATACCACCTTGCAGCGCAGGTCGCGCGCGGCAAGCGCCCAGGCGTTCTGCTCGATGGCCAGAAGGTCGATCCGGCGCTGGGTCATCTTGTGGCCGGTCATCGGGCGCGGCTGATCATGCGCCCCGACGCACAGGACCAAAGGCCGGTCCCCCCCGGCAAGCTGGTCGATCCAGCCGGACAGGTTATCCGATGCGATCGCGCGATTTGACAGGTAGGTCAGGCGCGGATGCGGGCGGTCATCATCGTGTGCGGGGCTGTCCAGCGCCTCCGGGGCAATCTGGTCACGGCCGCGCACGATCTCGACGCCAAGCGCGCCCGGCCCCCGATCGAGCTTTTCGACACGCACGAAGACCCGCATCGCCTGCGGTTCGAGCAGGATACGCTCGGCAATACGTGCCGCAAGTGTCTCCAGCAGATTGAGCCGCTCTTCTGCCAGCTCGTGCTGGATCGCCTCGGTCACCTTGTCATAGGAGAGGATCCGGTCGACGTCATCGTCTATTGGCCCGGTCAGCGGCTGCACTTCGACCACGACGTTAAAGCAAATCCGCTGGGTCTTGCCGCGCTCGGCCTGAAAAGCCCCGATATCCACGGCAACGATATGGTCGCGCAGCGAAATCCTGTCGAGCGGGTCCTGCGAAGCGGTTGCCTCGGCGCGTTCGGAAGGGTGCGCGAAGGCGAGTCGGATTTCAGAAGTCATCAAAAAGCCTTTTGTTTGCGTCCAGAGAGGTGACACGCCGCGTGTTCCGGTCAACCTAGCAGTACAAGGACAGCGCGGCCAGACGCCAATCGGTTTCCATCCGGCGGATCAGTTCCGCGCCCCGGAAATAAAGTGGCCAGCGCCCATGAACCCTCCCAAGCTCATGACCACTGGCCCTGGACCGTCCGGCATCACCAAGGTGGCGGTCGGTGCTGTGCGCCGATCAGGATTGCTGCGGTCCATCCCATAGTTTCCTTGCGGAAGCCCCCTCCAGAATGACCGTGCCTGACGACGCCAAATGACATCACCCGTCCGGGTATGGCTATTCGCTGCTCGCGGTACGAATACCCGGTCGGTAAAATACATGGACACCAATGCGTGCGGTTTCCTGAAACCGGCGTGACCAGGACGGCCGGACCGCATTGGTATGGTAATAGGTCGCGCCATCGGTCAGATCGACCCCGACCCCGTCAATGGCCGCACGGGCGACCTTGGCAACGCGGCGGAATGCGCCGGGCTCTGCAATCACCTCTTCGCGACCGTCGCAGGTATAGGTGAACTGGCACTGATAACGACGGCCGGTGCCCTGGTTGATCACCGCGCAAACCGAGTCGGGAAAGCGGCTGCTCTGAACCCGGTTCAGGATGACTTCCGCAACGGCAAACTGGCCCTTCACGGTTTCCCCGCGCGCCTCGAAATACAACGCTTCGGACAGGCAGCGCCACTGTTCGCCGCCGCTGGCAGGCGGCTGGCTGTCGATCCATCGTCTGGAATAGGTCGCCGCGATCGGCTTGACTTCGGCACGCGGTTGCGACGCTGTCAGCAGCGATTTCAGATACGGGCCTAGGCCCAGCCGTTTGGTTTTGGTGCGTTCCTGTGTCTCTTCGACAGGGTCGGTGCGTTTGACATCGGCACGGGCCGCGTCGACTGCAAGACCAAGCTCAATCGCGGCAAGGCAGATTGCCGCAATTGCGGTTTTCGAGCGAAACATTTCGTACAATTCCCCAAAGAATGATCCGCGCCGGACCCTCCCGCGACAAGCGCAGGGCAGGCCTTAGACTTTTTTCCGTGCAAGATCCAGTTTTCCGGGCATTGCAGGCGGATTTTCGCGTATGAACCGTTCCGATTTGGATCAATCACTCATGCAATGATCAAAATCAGGAATGTTTTCCCGATTTCGCCCCGGAAATCTTGTCCGCGATCGCCAGCTGTGCGGCCGCCAGTCGTGCCACCGGAACCCGGAACGGCGAGCAGGAAACGTAGTCGAATCCCGCCGCCCGGCAGAAGTCGATGGATTCCGGGTTGCCACCGTGTTCGCCGCAGATCGACAGGGTAACGTCCGGATTGCTGATCCTGCCCCGCTCGGCCCCCAACTGCACCAGTTCGCCAACCCCCTCGGTATCCAGAACGTGAAACGGGTCTTCGGGAAAGATCTTCTGTTGCACGTAATCCGACATGAACCGGCCGGCATCGTCGCGCGACAGGCCATAGGTCATCTGCGTCAGGTCATTAGTACCAAAACTGAGAAACGACGTGTAGGGCGCAAATTCGGCTGCACGCAGGCAGGCGCGCGGGGTCTCGACCATGACGCCAAGGCGATAGTTGAACGTCTTGCCCTGCTCGGCCCGCACCGCAGCGGCCACCGCATCCACCCGCTTCTTGACCAGTTCGACCTCGCGCCGTGCAGAGACCAGCGGGATCATGATTTCCGGAACAACCGGCTCGCCATCCTCGCTCGCGCGCAACGTCGCCTCAAAGATCGCGCGGGCCTGCATGTCGTAGATTTCCGGCACCGTCATCCCGAGGCGGACACCGCGCAGTCCGAGCATCGGATTGTATTCTTCCATCGCCTCGACCTGCCGCACCACGTCACTGACCGGCAGGTTCAACGCCTCGGCCAGTTCCCGCTGTCCGGACTTGGTATTGGGCAGGAATTCGTGCAACGGCGGGTCGAACAGGCGGATGCAGACCGGCTTGCCTTCCATGATGCGAAACAGCTGAACGAAATCGTCGCGCTGCATCGGCAACAGCCGCTCGAGCACCGCCGCGCGCCCGGCGGAGGTCTGGGCAAAGATCATCTCTCGCATGACCGTCATGCGACCGGGATCGAAAAACATGTGCTCGGTGCGGCACAGCCCGATACCCTGCGCATCGAAATTGCGGGCGGTCTGGGCGTCGGCGGGGCTGTCGGCATTGGCCCGGATGCCAATGTCGCGCGCCTCGTCCGCCCAGCCCATCAGGGTCTGGAACGCATCGTCCAGCGCCGCCTCGATCGTCGCCGGCTCACCGGCGAGCACCTGCCCGTTGCCGCCGTCGATGGTAATTATGTCACCGGCGCGCAGCACCCGGCCATCAGGCGCGATAAGCTGCCGCTTGCCGGTGACGAAACGCAAGGTCGAGGCGCCGACGATACAGGGCAGGCCCAGTCCGCGCCCGATCACCGCGGCGTGGCTGGTGATACCGCCGCGCTCGGTCAGCACCCCGGCGGCAGCATGCATGCCGCGAATATCCTCGGGCGAGGTCTCGCGGCGGATCAGGATACAGGCCTCGCCGCGCGCGGCAGACGATTGCGCCTCGGCCGAGGTAAACACGATACGCCCGGTCGCGGCGCCGGGACTGGCGGCAATGCCGGTGGCCAGCACATCCCGTCTGGCGTCTGGCGCGACCTGCCGGTGCAGCAGTTCCGTCACCGCGTGCGGGTCGATACGCATCACTGCCTCTTGCGGCGTGATGATGCCGTCGCGGGCCAGTTGCACGGCAATCCTGACCGCCGCACGGCTGCTGCGCGACACCCGCACCCCATCGAGAATATGCACCTGGCCATCCCCGATGACGAACTCAACCTGCATCTCTTCGCGCAGCTTGCGCCGCATCAGCGCAGCGTGTTCCTTGAGAGCGACATAAGCCTCTGGTGCGACTTCGGCCAGCGACGGGCCACGATCGTCGATTTCGAGATACAGTGCCTCGCTCCCGGCCCCGAGCGCATCGCGACCCTGGCTCTGGCTCAGATAGCGGCCGGTGATCTGCGGCTTGCCGGTTTCGCGATCCACAAGTTGCAGAACGCCCGAGCCGCATTCACCCTGCCCCACGCCGGGAATCATCTGCTGCACCACCAGGCCAAGCCCCGCATCCGCCGGCGCCCCCTTGGCCTGCCGCAGCAGGCGCGCCGAAGTGCCCTCCCAGGCCCGTGCCATCGACCGCAGCACCGCCGCCAGTTGATCCGCCGGGTCCTGCGGGAAACGCTCTTCGGTTTCGGTTTCGTAAGCCAGCAAGGTTTCACGCAACCCCTGCGCCCCGTCGCTCGCCACCCCGTCGAACATGTCCGGATCCAGGCGCGCGACATGGAAGGAATAGGATTGCACGAACCGCAGATACAGCGCCGCCGCCGCATCCTCGCCGAGACTCTTGCAAAGTTCGGCATAGCGCGCATCGTTCATCCCGACATTCAGCACCGCCCCCGGCCCGCCCCAGTCCGGATCCTCCGAGGACGGGCGCACGCAGAGCAGCGTGTCGGGTTCGAACTGCCCGACGATGGCGACGATATCGGGCAATTCGTCGGCGGCGATGCGATGCACCGCGTCAAACGAAAGCGCCACGGTGCGCGGCACCGGCATGTCAAGGCGCACCAGCCGCTGCAAGCACTTGGCACGGCCACCATGGGTCGAGGCGGCCAGCGGCGCGTCGGGGGTGATCAACGTGGTATGCGGGTTGTTCTGCATGGGTTTTCTGCACCGCCGCTCGTAAAAATTCCTGCGCCGCAGCATAGGCGCAGGGGGCGGCGGCGCAAGAGAAAGCGTATGTGGGGTCCGCTAGCCTTCGACGCGGGTCAGATCGGCCACCGAGCTACAGATGCTCCTGATCTGGCTCAGCAGGTTCAACCGGTTGCGGCGCACCGTCTGGTTGTCGGTGTTGACCTGCACATTCTCGAAAAACGCATCGATCGGCGCGCGCAGGTTTGCCATTGCAGCCATCGCGGTCGGAAAATCCTGCGCCGCGAGCGCCGGGTCGATCCTGGCCTTGGCGGCGTCCAGCGCCGCGAACAGCGCCTTTTCGCTGTCATCCCCGGCGAATTTGATATCCGCACCATAGGAATATTCGACCCCGTCCTTCTCCTCGGCCTGCGACAGGATGTTGTTGGCGCGCTTGAACCCCTGCAACAGGTTCTCGCCATCCTCGGTCGCCAGCACGTCATTCAACGCCCGCGCCCGTTTGACCAGAAGGTTCAGGTCGTCATTTCCTTCCATCGCGATGCAGGCATCGATGATGTCATGGCGAATGCCCTGATCGCGCAGATAGACCTTGAGGCGGTCGTGGATGAAGGCGAGCAGGTCTATTGCATTCTGATCAAGCTTTCGGCCATCAGGCAATGTTCTCAATGACTGACCGAAAGCGATAAAAGTGCTCCCCTTTCCCTTGTGTTGCTCGCGCACCACAGAATGTCGCGACTCATAAACCGAGCCGACAAGATGATGATGAATGAGATCAAGAAGGCCGAGTTTCAGGTCCTGTGTCAGAATCAACCGCACCACGCCCAAGGCAGCCCGGCGCAGCGCGAAGGGGTCTTTCGACCCGGTGGGTTTCTCGTCAATCGTCCAGAACCCCGTCAGCGTGTCGAGCTTGTCGGCCAGCGCCACGGCAACCGAGAGCGGTGCGGTGGGCACGTCATCCGAGGGGCCGAGGGGCGAGTAATGCTCCTGCGCCACGGCGGCGATTTCGGCGGGATGGCCAGCGGCTTCGATGTAATAACGCCCCATAAGCCCCTGCAATTCCGGGAATTCATAGACCATCTCGCTGGACAGATCGGCCTTGGCCAGTTCTGCGGCCAGCCCTGCCTGATCCGCGTCGGCGCCAACCATCGGGGCCAGTTCGCGGGCCAGCGCGGTGATCCGGCGGATGCGCTCGCCCTGGCTGCCCAGCTTGTTGTGGAAGGTCACGTTTTCCAATGCCTGCAACCAGATGCCCATGTCCGACCTGGCAATGCGCAGATCGTTGTCCCAGAAGAACTTGGCATCCGCCAGTCGCGCCGACAGTACCCTTTGGTTTCCCGCCAGAATGGTCGCGCCCTGATCGGCCGTGTCGCGGTTGGCCACGGTAATGAAGCGCTCGATCCGCCCGGATGCGGGGTTGCGCACGGAAAAGAATTTCTGGTGCTCGCGCATCGACGCCTGCAACACCTCGGGCGGCAGATCGAGGAATGCGTCATCGATCCGCCCCATCAGTGTCACCGGCCATTCGACCAGCCCCGCCACCTCGGCCAGCAGCCCCTTGTCCTCGACCACCTCGAGACCGGCGGCAAAGGCGAGGTTGGTGGCATCGGCCCAGATGTGATCCGCCCGTTCCGACGGGTTCAGCATCACATGGGCGCGCTTCAGCTTGGCCTCGTAATCCTCGAATGACGCGACCGGGAACCTTCCGGGAGCCATGAACCGGTGCCCCTCGGTGCGGTCGCCCGCGGTCAGCCCCTCCAGCGCCAACGGCACGGTGGTGGTGCCGGTTTCATCAGTCAGGATGCACAGGATCGAATGCAACGGGCGCACCCACCGCAGGCTGCCGCTGCCCCAACGCATCGATTTGGGCCAGGGAAAGTTGCGAATGGTGGTTTCCAGCACCTCGGCGATGATCTCGGCGGCGGGGCGACCCGGCTTTTCGATCACCGCGAAATAGACCGCGCCCTTTGGCGTGTCGCGCTGCTCCAGGTCTTCTACCGTAAGGCCCGCGCCCCGCAGGAAGCCCTGAATCGCCTTTTCGGGTGCGTCTACGCGGGGGCCCTTGCGCTCTTCCCGCCGGGCCGGCGATCCGGCCAGCATCCCCTCGACCGCGAGGGTCAGGCGGCGCGGGGTCGAAAAGGCCGCCGCACCCGCATAGGTCAGTCCGGCTTCGACCAGCCCGTCGGTTACCCGTTGCTTCAGGTCCTCGGCGGCGCGGGCCTGCATCCGCGCGGGAATCTCTTCGGAAAACAGTTCGATGAGCAGGTCGGGCATGGTTGGTCCTCAGAAGTTCGGGATCGTCTGGATGATCGGCGCGTTGGCAATATCAACGAACAAGACGGATACAAAGGGCGGTCTGACAAAGGGGCGGTCGATGGAATCTGGCCACGGCGGTCGCTCCGGGTCAGTCGCTGGGCGGATCGAGCGGCGGGCATTCCTCGCCGATGACGGTGCCGTCATACGCCTTGGCTCCGCAATTGTTCAACTCGTTCCATGCAAAGCCGCGCCCCTCCGACGTAATCGCAACATAGCGGTCCACGCCGTAGCGGATGTTCTTGCCACCCAGAAACACCTGCGCATTTCCGGTTTCGATCTCGCTGGCGATATCTTTCGCATCAAAACACTCGAACCAGAACGGCGCGTTGCGCGGGGTCGCATCTGCCACAGGGACATAGGACTCCGCCAGCGCCTCGGGGGTGGCACTGGTGCTGAAACAGGCGCGGTAACGGATGGGCGAACTGTCGGCGTCAATGCCCTGAAACGCATCATAGGGAATCGGTTCGGGCGCGTTGGTCGCATCCGAGACCAGAAGCACGTCCCGCCCCGGATCGGGTTCGACCGCATAATAATAGCCGTAGATCTGCAGGTAATAGAGCGACGCGCCCGCCACGAGCGCAACAAGCAGAAGCAGCACGATGACAATTCGGCCCAGCGTCATGACGCCACCCGTCGGGCGCGGTTTCGGTCGGCGCGGTTCATGCGGCATATCCGCCGGCGGCGGTCTGAACGAAAGCATCGGCACATTGCTTGGCGAGCGCCCGCACCCTGCCGATATAGGCTTGCCGCTCGGTCACGGAAATCACGCCGCGCGCATCCAGCAGGTTGAAGATATGGCTGGCCTTGATGCACTGGTCATAGGCCGGATGCGCCATGACGATCCGCTTGCCGGTCTTGGGGTCTTGCGCAGGCTGAGAGAGGATCGCGGCGCATTCCTGCTCGGCTTCCTCGAAATGACGCAGCAGCATCCCGGTATCGGCAATGTCGAAGTTCCAGCGGGCGTATTCCTCCTCGGTCTGCCTGAACACATCGCCATAGCTCAGCGCAATCGGAGCGTCCGGGTCGTTGAAGGGCATGTCCATCACGTGCTCGACGCCCAGCACATACATCGCGAGCCGCTCGAGCCCGTAGGTCAATTCACCCGAAACCGGCGCGCAGTCGTGGCCGCCGACCTGCTGAAAATAGGTGAACTGGCTCACTTCCATGCCATCGCACCAGACCTCCCAGCCAAGGCCCCAGGCGCCCAGCGTCGGGCTCTCCCAGTCGTCCTCGACAAACCGGATGTCGTGCAGGTCCATGTCGATGCCGATCGCCGCCAGCGATCCGAGGTAAAGCGCCTGCAAATCCGGGGGGCTGGGTTTGATCAGCACCTGATACTGATAGTAGTGCTGCAAGCGGTTGGGATTTTCGCCATAGCGCCCATCCGTGGGGCGGCGCGACGGTTGCACATAGGCGGCGGCCCAGTGCCGGTTGCCAAGCGCGCGCAACGTCGTCGCCGGGTGGAACGTGCCCGCACCGACCTCCATGTCATAGGGTTGCATGATCGCGCAGCCCTTGGACGCCCAGTAGGATTGAAGCCTCAGGATGATGTCCTGAAAGGAACGTGGGGCTGTGGTCTGGTCGGTCATGCGGCGTGTCCCGTTGCGGTCCGGAGAATATCTGCCCTGCCGCAGCGCGGATGGCCGGGCGAAGCGGGTTTTACCTATGCCTGTGGCACAGCGGGGTCAACGCCGCAAAGAGCGCAGGGTCCGGTGCCGAAACCCGTGGCAATCGGCGAAAATTCCTGCTTAGGTGCCGAAAATTCAAACGGTTCGAGGCAGGTTTTACATGGTCAGGAAGTTTTTTGTGTCTTTGCTGGGTGCTGCGCTGATGCTGAGCGGTGCAGTTTCGGCACAGCAGGCGGAGGAAGAGGCCGTCTGGGTTCAGATCGAGGCGCACCCGAATTTGCAGGTTGCCCGCGCCCGCGCCCAGGACTTCGCGGCACGGCTCTCGGATGTGAACGGATTTTCGCTGGGCGGGACATGGTACGGCATCCTGCTGGGGCCATACCTGCCCGAAGACGCCCAGCGGGTGCTTCAGGTCTATCGCGGTGATCGCTTGATTCCGTCGGATTCCTTTATCGCCTATTCGCGCGACCTCGGGGCGCAATTCTGGCCCGAGGGTGCAAATGTTCTGAACCATGGCGTTGTCGCGGCACCCGTCGCGCAGGCCGCGCCACAGGCGGACGTGCCCGCCGTCCCCGCCACACCGGCAGACGAAACGCCCGCAGAGGCCCGGCGCGGCGAACGCGCGCTGAGCGCGCAAGAGCGCCGGGACCTGCAAATCGCCCTGCGCGCCGCAGGGTTCTACAACTCGGTCATCGACGGCTCGTTCGGCCGTGGCACCCGCCAATCCATGTCCGACTGGCAGCTGAACAACGGGTTCGAGGTCACCGGGGTCCTGACCACCGCGCAACGCAAGACGTTGATGGATCAGTATAACGAACCGCTGATCAGTGTCGGCATGGCAACCGTCAGAGATGCCCAGACCGGAATCGAAATGGAGTTGCCCGCCGGCGTCGTCGAGTTCGATCGCTATGAGCCGCCCTTCGCCCATTACAAGACCAGTTCCGGCGATCTTGCGGCGAAGGTGATGCTGATCAGCCAGCCGGGAACACAATCGACGCTCTTTGGCCTCTATGACATCATGCAGACGCTCGAAATCGTTCCTCTGGACGGTGCCCGCGAGCGCGGCAGGAACAGCTTTACACTGGAAGGCCACGGCAAGACCTTTACCTCCTATACCGAAGCAAGCCTCGAAAATGGCGAGATCAAGGGCTTTACCCTGATCTGGCCGAACGGCGACGAAGCCCGCCGGCAACGGGTGCTGGACGCGATGAAAGACAGCTTCACTCGTCTCCCGGGCGTTCTGGACCCTGGTGCCGGGGCGGACAGGTCACAGGATGTCGATCTGGTCGCCGGGCTCGAGGTGCGCAAACCCCGCCTGTCGCGGTCGGGCTTTTTCGCCGATGCCAAAGGCACGGTCATCACCACGTCGGATGTGGCAGCGGGATGCACGCGGATCACGCTGGACGGCGAATATCAGGCGGACGTGGTGACCAGTGACGAGCGGCTGGGAATCGCGATACTGCGCCCGCAACAATCGCTGGCGCCGATGTCCGTGGCGCGTTTCCACGTAGGCGAGGGCCGGCTGCAATCGGAAATCGCGGTTGCCGGGTTCAGCTATGAGGGCAAGCTGGGTGCGCCGACCATGACCTTTGGCACGTTGACGGACGTGAAAGGGCTGCGCGGCGAAACCGGACTGAGCCGGCTGGCGCTGAATGCGCTGCCCGGAGACGCGGGCGGCCCGGTGCTCGATGCAAGCGGCGGCGTTCTCGGAATGTTGCTGCCCGGCACGTCGGATGACGGCAAGCAACTTCCCCCGGATGTGAACTTTGCCGCCGATGCAGACGCAATTCGCGGCATCATGCAGACCGCCGGTCTGAGTGCCGAGGATGATAAAGAGGACGCCGAACTCGCCCCGACCGAGATAAGCCGCATCGCGACCGGCATGACCGTTCTGGTCAGCTGCTGGGACTAGATCTGCGCTAGATCTGCGCCGGGGGCGGCGTTTTTCTGGACTTACGCAGTCACCTGTGTCGTCATACATGGGATCAGGGAGGAACTCGGATGCCACGATTGCGCCTGCTCGCCGCCTTGCCCGCGCTGCTGATTGCAACGGCCTGCGCCAATAGCGGCGCCAACTACACGCCGGTCATCGACGGCCCCAGGGGGCCGACCTATGACGCCGACCTCGCCGCATGCCAGCAACTCGCGGCCTCGGGCGGCACTGTGGACGGGCGCGTTGCGGGGTCCACCGCGACGGGCGCGGGGATCGGCGCGGCGTCTGCCGTCATCTGGGATGGCAACAGCAGCAACCTCGGAGAAGCCGCCGCCGTCGGCGCAATTGCCGGGCTGGCATCCGGCATCGCGCGCCAGAACAGCCGCCGCGAGAACATCGTGAGAAACTGCATGTCCGGACGCGGCTATCGGGTGCTGGGCTGACCCTCACCCGATAGCGGCAGCTCTCATGCTCCGCCGGTTCCGGTGATCGCCGGCGTCACGTAGATCAGCGTCGGACCGTCAGCGTCAAACGCGGCACGTATGTCTTGCTGCAAATCCGCCAGGCTCTGCGGCGCGGTCGCGCGCGCGCCATATGCCTCTGCCAGCTTGCAGAAGTCCGGATTGCGGGCAATCACGGCATTCGGCGCAATCTGTGCGCGGGTCATGCTGTCTTCGATTTCCTTGAGCTTGCCATTGTCCCACAGCAGGATCGGCAGCGGTAGCCCCAGTTCGACGGCAACCCCAAGTTCGGCAACGGTATACTGGAACCCGTAGTCACCGATGATCACCATGGTCTGCTTGCCCGGGCGGCCCACAGCCCCGCCGATACCGGCAGGCAGCGCATAGCCAAGGGTGCCAAAGCCGCTGGGATGATGCCATTGGCCCGGACGATGCATGGGCCAGATTTCGTTGGCCACATAGGCAAACTGCGTCATGTCGGAATAGATCATCGTGTCCGGCGTCAGCACGTCTTTCAGCGCGTCACAGACCGGTGCGATACCCGGGCGTTCGGCCGATGTTTCAGCGCGCCAGCGGTCGCGTATGTCCGACACCTCGCTGACGTCCCAGCCGGTCTTTGGCCTGTGGTTTTCGGTGGCCTGCTGCAACGCTGCGGCCACGTCGCGCGCATCGGCGCGTATCTTGACCGTCGCGCGTTGCGCATCAGACAGGCAGACAGGATCCAGATCGACCCGCACCAGCGGTGCAGTATGGCCAAGATGGTCCCGCCACAAGTCGACCTCGGCCAGTTCGGTGCCGATGGCGATGACCAGATCGGCGCTGGCAATGATCTCGGCACTGCCCGGCCGGGCGAGCATCGACCCGAAATCAAGCGGATAGCCCGCGCCGACACAGCCGCGACCGGCATAGGTGGTGAAACAGGCCGCGCCGGTTTGCGACATGATCTGGCGCCAGAACGCGCCCTTTGCGCCACCGCCCAGAATGAACAGTGGACGCTGCGCCACGTTGAGCAGGGACAGGATCGGCGCGATCTCTTTCGCACCGGCCGTGCAGCGCGTGGCCGGCATGTTGGGGGCCGGAGCCGGATCGGCGACCGCTTCGAGCTGTGCAATCGGCACCTGGATATGTTTCGCACGCGGTCGGTCGCTGTCGAATTCCTCAAGCGCGCGGTCGATCAGCCCATAGGCCGACGCGGCACTCTGCGCGGTTGCGGACCAGTCGCACACGGTGGCCGCGGCGATCTCCTGATCATTCATCTGGTGCAATTGCCCCTTGCGCGACGCGGTTTCATCCAGACAGGACGAGATCGCCAGCACCGGCACCGAGTCCGATTGCGCCTGTCCCAGCGGCGTCATGATGTTGCAAAGCCCCGGCCCGGTGATCACATAGGCCACGCCCGGTTTGCCGGTCGCGCGCGCATAGCCATCCGCCATGAAGCCGGCACCCTGTTCGTGGCGAGCGAGAACATGGGTGATCCCCGCCTCCTCGATGCCGCGATACATTTCCTGGTTGTGCACGCCGGGAATGCCGAAAATGACATCGACACCGCGATCATGCAGCATGTGGGAAATCTGCGCGCCAAGCGGGCGACGAATGGACGATGCAAAGTCAGGCATCAAGCCCTCCAGAATTGAACAGTGAAGATTACGAAGACCGCCATCAGTTCGAGACGGCCACAGAGCATCGCAAAGGACAGGATCCATTTCGCGGAATCGTTTAGCGAGGCAAAGTTGCCCGACGGGCCGATGATATCGCCGAGACCCGGACCGACATTGGCAACCGCCGTCGCCGCACCGGAAATCGCCGTCACGAAATCCAGCCCGGTCATGGCCAGAGCCCAACTGACGATACCGATTGTCACGATGAAGAACACGAAGAACGACATGACCGAATTCAGCACGTCGTCATCCACCCGTTTTCCGTCATAGCGTGGAACGAACACCCCGTTGGGCAGCCGGATGCGCTGTAACTGAACCCGGATCGAGGCAAAGAGCAACTGAAAGCGAAAGATCTTGATCGAGCAGCTCGTCGAACCCGCGCAGCCCCCGATCAATCCGATCAGGAAGAACAGCGTGATCAGCAATGGCCCCCACGCCATGTAATCGACACTCGCATATCCCGTGCCGCTGATGATCGAGGTGATGTTGAACAGCGCCTCGCGGAAAGACTGTTCCCAGTGGTGCGGAAAGATGCGCTGAAGTTCGAACCACATGACCAGAACCAGGAACAGAATGGTGCCAAGGAACGCCCGGATCTGCGGATCCCGCCAGAACGCGTTGGAATTGCCGTTCATCAGTTGCACATAGCGCACGAATGGCAGCGCGGCGAGGATCATGAAGATCGAGGCGGCATATTCCAGAGGTCCCGAGAAGGTCGCAAACGAGGCGTCGTAATTGGCGAATCCGCCCGTTGAAACCGTGGTGAGCGCATGCACCACCGCGTCGAACATATCCATTCCAAGCGACGCGTAGCTGGCGATGCAGCCGAGTGTCAGGATGACGTAGATCACCGAGATCTTGCTCGATATTTCCGTTGCACGGGGGAGGATTTTACCCATCGTGTCAAAGGCTTCGGAGCGGAAAATCTGCATCCCGCCCACCCGCAGCTCAGGCAGGAAGACCATCGCGACGACGACCACCCCGACACCGCCCAGCCATTGCAGCAGGCCGCGCCACAGCAGCAGACCCTTTGGCAGATCATCCAATCCGCTGATCACTGTGGAGCCGGTGGTCGTGAGGCCCGACATGGCTTCGAAATAGCCGTCCGTAAAGGACAATTGCGTTTCACCCAGCATCAGCGGCAGCGCACCGAACAATGGCAGTGCCACCCAGACGGCGGAAGTCAGCAAAAAGATTTGCTGAATGGTCAAGCCCTGCTTGACGCCATTGGCACAGCTGAGCGCGGTCGCACCGCCGGCCAGTATGGTGATGACCGCACATTCGAAAAATACCGTCCAGTGACCGTTGCCGTAATAGAGATCGGTCAGCATCGGCAACAGCATCGCGCCGCCGAGAATGGCGATAAGCAATCCGATCACATGTCCAACTGGGCGCAGGTCCATCATGGGGCGCAGCGTTGGCGCGCACAGACCGGCGTGTCAAGCACCCCTCGCCCCGAGCAGCAGGGCGTGCGGTCGTGCCGCCACTCTGCCGCAACGGACGTCACCTGGAATCGTGACTCGGGCGATGCGGCTATCCCGCAACCGTTCTCAGCGGACCTCGTGAAGGTGGCTTTGACAACAGAGCGGCGTGTTCTGCCCGTGACACACGCGAACACACCGGTACGGCCGGAACTGCCGGATCAGGCATCGCAGGGAGCGGGCTTTTCGCGTGCTTTTCTGCCTTTGCGCGATTCCCGCAGAAGCGATGCCGAGTAGATGACCAGCGCGAGCCAGATCATTGGAAAGGCGATCATGCGGGCGCGCCCGAACTCTTCGCCGAACAGGAATACCGCCACCAGAAAGATCAGCGTCGGAGCGACATATTGCAGGATGCCTATGGTGGACAGACGGAGCAGCTTGGCCCCGTTCGCATAGAGCATCAGCGGAACCGCGGTCACCACACCGCAGCCAAGCAGCAGCAGGGTGTCCTGGGGGTTGCCGACGAAAAAGTGGTTCTCGCCGGTCGCCACAAGGTATCCGATCAACATCAGCGCAGGTATGGCGAGCAGCAGCACTTCGAGCATGAAGCCCTGATTCGGACCGATCGGCAGCCATTTCTTGAAGAATGCGTAAAAGCCCCAGGTCAGCGTCAATCCGATGGCAGCGATCGGCAGCTTGCCCGCGTCATAGGTCAGAACACCGACCGCAGCCGCCGCCAGCAAAATCGCGACGAACTGCGCCCGCGTCAGGCGTTCACCCAGCAGGATGGCCCCCAGGAACACGCTGAACAGCGGGTTGATATAATAACCCAATGCTGCATCAAGCGTATGACCTGTCGCGATAGACCAAACGTATATACCCCAGTTGACGGATATGAGCGCAGCAGTGACAAACCCCATCGCCAGCATCTTGGGCGTCGTCAAGGCAATACGAAGATCCCGCGTGCGCCCCATGATGATGAGCACGAGGCCGGCGACGGGAATCGCCCAGATCACCCGGTGGGCAATCACCTCGGCCGGAGAAATATGGGACACGGCCTTCATGTAGATCGGCAAAAAGCCCCACAAAAGGTACGCGGACACCGCAAAGGCGAATCCGCGCGGGCTATCCTCGTTGGGCTTGGTCATGGGGCACCCTTTGGCTGAAACGAACAGGTGCCGCATGAGAGCCGGTCATGTTGGGCACCGCGCCCCTATGGCCGGAACGCGCCGGTTGGTCAATGAGCCTCGGCCCAGTTTGCACCCTGCCCGGCATCCACGGTCAACCTGACATCCAGATGCACCGCCGGATCGGCAGCCGATTCCATGATCTCTCGCGCGCGCTCGATCACCGTGTCCACCGCATCCTCGGCAACCTCGAACAGCAATTCGTCATGCACCTGCAACAGCATCCGGGCGGGCAGGCCTTCGATGGCGGCGGGCATACGCACCATTGCGCGGCGGATCACGTCGGCGGCCGTGCCCTGGATCGGCGCATTGATCGCGGCACGATAGGCAAAGCTGGCGCGCGGTCCCTTGGCGTTGATCTCGGGCGTGTGAATCCTGCGCCCGAACAACGTCTGGACATAGCCATGTTCCTTGGCAAAGGCCTTGGTGTCGTCCATATACGCCCTGATACCCGGGAAGCGTTCGAAATACCGGTCGATGAACTCTTGCGCCTGCCCCCGCGGAATCCGAAGGTTGCGCGCCAGTCCAAAGCCGGAAATGCCATAGATGACGCCAAAGTTGATCGCCTTGGCCTGCCGGCGGATTTCCGGGGTCATCTTGTCGAGCGGCACGTCGAACATTTCGCTCGCGGTCATGGCGTGGATGTCCAGCCCCTCGGCAAAGGCCTGCTTCAACGCGGAAATGTCGGCAATATGGGCCAGGATGCGCAGTTCGATCTGCGAATAGTCGAGGCTGACCAGAACATTGCCCGGCTCGGCGACAAATGCCTCGCGAATGCGCCGTCCCTCTTCGGTGCGTACCGGGATGTTCTGCAGGTTCGGATCGGTCGAGGCGAGCCGTCCGGTGTTCGCCCCGGTGATCGCATATGACGTGTGCACCCGCCCCGTGTCGGGGTTGATATGGGTTTGCAACGCGTCGGTATAGGTCGATTTCAGCTTGGACAATTGCCGCCAGTCGAGCACACGGCGCGGCAGTTCGTGTTCCGTTGCGAGGTCTTCGAGAACATCCGCGCCGGTGGAATATTTGCCGGTCTTGCCGCGTTTCCCGCCCTCGAGCGCCATCTTGTCAAACAGGATCTCGCCCAGCTGCGCGGGCGATCCGACATTGAAGCTCTCTCCCGCCAACTCGTGAATCTCGGATTCAAGCCCCGCCATTTTCTGGGCAAAGGCGTTCGACATCCGGCTGAGCGTGTCGCGGTCGACCTTGATGCCGTGCATTTCCATCTGCGCCAGCACCGGCACCAGCGGCCGTTCCAGCGTTTCATAGACGGTCGTCACCTTGCTGCGGTGCAGTTGCGGCTTGAAGATCTGCCACAGGCGCAGGGTGATATCCGCATCCTCCGCGGCATAATCCGTGGCCTTGTCCAGCGGGACGCGGTCAAAGGTAATCGCCGATTTCCCGCTGCCCAGCAACGGCTTGATCGGGATCGGCGTATGCCCAAGATAACGCTCGCTCAGCGTGTCCATGCCGTGCCCGTGTTCGCCGCCATGCATCGCATAGGACATCAGCATCGTATCGTCGATGGGCGCGACGGCAATGCCATGACGCGCAAGGATCTTGGCGTCATATTTCATGTTCTGCCCGATCTTCAGGATCGCCGGATCTTCGAGCACCGGCCCGAGAAGGTCCAGCACCTCTTGCACGAGCATCTGCCCTTCGACCAGATCATCGGACCCGAACAGGTCCTCGGCGGCGCCAGCCTTGTGGATCAGCGGGATGTAACATGCCTGCCCCGGCTCGACGCAGAGCGAAATGCCCACCAGTTCGGCGATCATCTCGTTGAGACCCGTGGTCTCGGTATCCACCGCGACCCAGCCCCGTTCCCGGATCCTGTCGATCCAGACCTGCAAGGTTGCGGCATCGCTGACACAGCTATACTCGGACTGATCGAAGGCCGGTGCCTCGGCTGCCTCTCCGTCAGGTTCGACCGCAGCGGCCGGTTCCGCGATGGTTGGGGCTTCGACGCCCAGTTGCTCGGCAATCCGGCGCGACAGGGTCCGGAACTCCATTTCCGCCAGAAACGGCATCAGCTTATCCGGATCGGCGTCGCGTACCTCGAGATCGTCCAGGCCGAAATCCAGAGGCGTTTCACAATCCAGTTGCACCAGTTTCTTGCTCAACTCGATCTGATCGCGCTTTTCGATCAGGATCTGGCGGCGCTTGGGCTGTTTGATCTGGTCGGCCTGATCGAGCAGGGTTTCAAGATCGCCAAATTCGTTGATCAGCAGCGCGGCGGTCTTGATACCGATGCCCGGCGCGCCGGGCACGTTGTCGACACTGTCGCCCGCAAGCGCCTGAACATCGACCACGCGCTCGGGACCGACGCCGAATTTCTCGAACACGCCGTCGCGGTCGATGCGACGGTTCTTCATCGCGTCGAGCATTTCGACCCCATCGCCGACAAGCTGCATCAGGTCCTTGTCGGAACTGATGATGGTGACCCGCCCACCCGCGTCGCGCGCCTGACAGGCCAGCGTCGCGATGATGTCGTCGGCCTCGTAGCCTTCCATCTCCTTGCAGGCGATGTTGAACGCCTCGGTTGCCCGCCGCGTCAGTGGTATCTGCGGGCGCAGATCCTCGGGCATCGCGTCGCGGTTGGCCTTGTAGAGATCGTAAAGATCATTGCGGAAGGTATGGCTGCCCTTGTCAAAGATCACCGCCACATGGGTCGGCGCGTCAGGGCCGTTGTTGCCCTCGACATACCGGTGCAGCATGTTGCAAAAGCCCGCGACCGCCCCGATCGGCAAACCATCGGATTTGCGCGTCAGCGGCGGCAAGGCATGGTAGGCGCGAAAAATGAAGGCCGACCCGTCAATCAGATGCAGATGGCAGCCCTTGCCGAACGTCGTGTCACCCAAACCGCATCCCCCGGTTGCCGTGTTTTCCCAATGCGGCGGGTCGCGTTCGACTCCGCCCTGCCCGTCGTCAGGCACACCGGCGACCGATCAGGCCGCGTCGGCGCAATCCCTGTGCAGGTACTTGCAATCACAATACGGACACTCGACCCAGCCCCGATCCTGTGGAATCGAAAGCCAGACTCGCGGATGGCCCAATGCGCCCTCGCCACCGTCACAGGCGACGCGATAGCTGTCCACGATCTTGGTTTCCGGCGCTTGGATTGTCATCTTGGAGCGGTCCTTCCGGGTCTTTGAACTCGAGCCAGTGCTTGGCCCGTTTATGAGCCAAGCGCAGTGCGGGGGCAAGAGCGCGCTGTCCCTTCACCCGTGCAAAACACCGCCGGGTCGGGGTCTTGCGATCATATGTCGTGTTCGCCCGGACGCACGACCTCGCAGGTCCAGCGCGCGATTTTCCATTGCGGATGGGAAATGATCCAGTTGGCAAGTTCCGGAAGCGCGCGTCTGACGCACACCTTCTGGGAAATGTCCGTGTACAACAGGCTGCGCCGTTCGCAATCTTCCGGTGCCCCGGCAAGGCAAACGATGAAAACCAGCTCAATCATCATGGCACCCTGTCACCCGATACAATAGTATGGCTCCATTCTGTCACAGTTCCGACTAGTTTCTGAATGACAAGCGTATCAGCGTGGCGGATCGCTTGTTATCGAGCCAATAGGCTTGGGTCGCCGCGCAGTCGCCCGAAATCCGGGCCACCGACCCGAGGAGCAGAATCCGATCCGCAAACGCCCCTTCGCCCTCTCTCTCAAGGTCCGTCTTGGAATCGGCGCCGGCATGCTCGGTCTGGTGGCGCTGATTGCTGCGGCGGTGACGGTGACCGGAATGAACCGGGTGGCCGCCCGTCTTGACGCCGCGCTTGCCGCCGAGCATCGCATCGATCGATACTCGGTGCTGTCCACCCAGGTTTCCAGCTTGCTCGTGGTGGCGTCCGAAGCGCTGCAATCGGGGATCTCTCCCGCCGACAGGCGCGGCCGTCTCGCCAACCTGTCCGAGAGCATCGGCACCACCTTCGCGCGGCTGCGCGCAGATCACGCGCAGGCGGTGACCGACGCGGATCGGCTGGGGCTTGACGAACAATCGCGACGCGCCACCCAGAGCATTGGCATCGCGCGGATGGAAGCGCTGTTCGCATCGACACGTGACGCGTTGCTGTCGGATGTTGCCGATAACGAACGTTTGCAGGGTTATATCGACACCTTCGCCATCGGGTTCGATCCGCTGCTGAATGAAGTCATCACCGCGGAATTGCGGCTGCGCAACGAGATCCTGCAAGGCATCACCGTGCTGCGCCAGCGGCTGATCTATGTGGCGATGGGCGTGTCGGCGGCGACCGTCCTGTTGCTGGCCCTGTTCTATCTGGGACTGGTGCGCCCGCAATTGCGCCGGCTCGACAAGCTGCACGCCACGGCGCGCCAGATCGGGAAAGGCAAATTCGATATCGCCCTGCCCGAAGACAGCCGGGACGAAATCGGACAATTGTTCACCGAAACCAATCGCATGGCCGGGGCGCTCGCAAAGGGCAGAACCGAGGTCGAGCATGACAGGGCGCGCCTGAACGAGACCATCGCCGCACGCACCGAGGAATTGCGCGCGGCAAACGCGGCCCTGGCGCGCACCGACGAGAACCGCCGCAGGTTCTTTGCCGATATCAGCCACGAGTTGCGCACCCCGCTGACCGTCATTCTGATGGAGGCCCAGATCGGTCGCCAGGCCGCGCCCGACGCGCAAGCCGCATTTGCGACGATTGAAAACCGCGCCCTGCGATTGAACCGGCGCATCGACGACCTGTTGCGCATCGCCCGGTCCGAGTCGGGCCAGCTTGAACTCGCATCCGACCCGTTTGATCTGACCCTGATCGCGCAGGAAGCCGCAACCAACATGGATGCCGAAATCAAGAGCGCGGGCATGACCCTGACCACCTCCGCGCCACCGCCTTCGCCCGTCGCGGTGATCGGCGATGCCAATTGGGTGCGCCAGGTGATCGGCGGTCTGATCCAGAATGCCATCCGCCATGCCCGAGACGGCGGACGAATCGAACTCGATACGGGCCTGGATGCGGGTATGGGGCGCGTCGCGGTGACCGATTATGGGCCGGGGATTGCCCCACAGGAGCAGCAGACGATCTTTGGACGGTTCGCGCAGGGGCGCGGCGGAGCGGTCTCGGAAGGATTCGGCATCGGATTGGCCTTTGCCAAATGGATTGTCGAGGAACAGGGCGGCGAAATCAGCCTGACCAGCCCCCTTCCGGACGGCCGAACCGGGACCAAAGTCACTGTAGGCATCCCGCTTGCGCCGGATTAACCTCGCCCCATGACCGACACCGCGCGAATCCTGATTGTCGATGACGACCCGGAGATTCTCTCTGCCTTGTCTCGTGGTCTGGAGCTGCACGGGTATGCCACACTCACCGAAAACCGCGTGGACTCGGCCCTCGCGCGGTTTGAGGATGCCGAGGTAAGCGCCGCCATCGTCGATGTCATGATCGGCGAGGATAGCGGTTTCGATCTGGTCCGCGCGGTCCGCACGGCCGGACACCGCACACCGATCCTGATGCTCAGCGCGCTGTCAGAAGTGGATGATCGCACCCGGGGGCTCGAGGCCGGGGCGGATGATTACGTGGTCAAACCCTTCTCCTTCGACGAGCTTGTCGCGCGGCTCAAAGTGCAGCAGCGCCGCGCGACACCGATGCCACTGCGTCCGGCGAGGCTCGATACCAGTGACTGGAGCATCGAGCTTGATCAACGCAAGGTGATGCTGACACAACGCGAGTTCGAATTGCTGTCCATGTTCGCCAAACACCGGGATGAAACCCTGTCACGTGCGCAAATCTTTGACAGTCTCTGGGCCGACAAGGGCGCCAGTTCCGGCAATGTCGTCGATGTCTATGTCGGCTATCTTCGCAAGAAGCTCGACCCGATGCGGTCCTTCGGTTTTGAGATCAAGACCATCCGAAACCGTGGTTTCATGCTTGCCGGCCTTGCACCTGTCATTGGACAAGCCGATGATTAGACTGCAGATTTATTATTTCTTAGAACATTGGCTTTGAACAGCGACGCCAACACGGGCAAGGTATGAGCAGCGAAACAAAAACAGAGAGGAGGACAGACGAATGTCCTGGAACACCCCGAAATGCCGCGAAATCGAGTGCGGAATGGAAATCAACATGTACGGACCCGACGGCGACGACGACGGCGTCCTGTTCTGATCAGGGCCCGGGCGGGGGCCGTTTGGGTTTCCGCGCGAGAATCCTAGGGGCGGCCGCCGGTGGCGGGCTGCCCCAGTGGAATTGCGGCTGCGAGAACTGCAACCTCGCCCGTGCCGGCGAGATACCGTCACAGACACAGTCCTCGGTCGCATTTTCCGCGAACGGGTGCGACTGGGCGCTGCTCAACGCATCCCCGGACATACGCCAGCAATTCGCCGATTGCCCCGACCTGCACCCGACCGGCCCGCGCGACATGCCGTTGCGCTCGGTGCTGCTCACCAATGGGGATATCGATCACGTGGCGGGCCTGCTCACACTGCGCGAGATGCAGCCTTTCACGATCTATGCAACTGCGGGCATTCACGAGGTTCTTGACGACAACCCGATTTTCGCGGCGCTGAACGCGTCGGTCGTGACCCGCAAGACCATCATGCTCGGGGAACCGACCGAGATTGCCCCCGACCTTGTGGCGACACTGTTCCCGGTACCGGGCAAGGTGCCGCTCTATCTCGAGGGCGACACCGTCGATACCGAACTCGTCGGCGAGCAGACCGTCGGTGTGCACCTGCGGGCGGATGGACGGGATGCCTATTATATCCCCGGCTGTGCCAAGCTGAGCGACGACCTGCGCGACCGCTTGCGCGATGCCGCGCTGGTGTTTTTTGACGGAACGCTCTGGCGCGACGACGAAATGGTGCGCGCCGGGCTGAGCAACAAGACAGGCAGGCGGATGGGGCACATGTCGATGTCCGGCGCGGACGGGTCGATTGCCGCCTTTGCGGATCTCAATGTCGGCAAACGTATCTTTGTCCACATGAACAACACCAACCCGGTCCTGCGCCCGGCCTCGAAAGAGCGGGCCGAAGCAGAAGCCGCGGGCTGGATCGTCGGGCAGGACGGAATGGAGGTGACACCATGACCCAGACACGGGCAGAATTCGAAGACCGGCTGCGCCAGATCGGTGCGGAACGCTATCACGACAAACATCCATTCCATCATCTGCTGCATAGCGGCAAATGTTCCCCCGATCAGGTCCGCGCATGGGTCATCAACCGCTACTATTACCAGCACTCGATCCCCATCAAGGACGCCGCCTTCATGTCGCGTGTCGAAGACCCCGACCTGCGCCGCATCTGGCGCAGCCGGATCGAGGATCACGACGGCACCGACACCAACGAGGGCGGTATCCGGCGGTGGCTGCGGCTGGCCACGGCGGTCGGGCTTGACCCGGACTATGTCGCCTCCAACCGGGGCGTCCTGCCAGCGACCCGGTTCGCCGTCGACGCCTATGTGCGGTTCGTCCGCGACAAGACCCTGCTCGAAGCGGTCGCGGCATCGCTGACCGAGTTGTTTGCACCCAAGATCCACGCCGACAGGATCGAAGGGCTGCTCAGGAATTACGACTTTGCCGATGACAGCAGCCTGAGCTATTTCCGCAACCGGCTGAAAGAAGCGCCAAAGGATGTCGCCTTTGGCCTGTCCTGGGTGCTTGACCGCGCGGACACGCAGGAAAAACAGGATGCCGCCGCCGCCGCCCTGATCTTCAAGACCGATGTTCTCTGGTCGCAGCTTGACGCGCTGCACGCCGCCTATGTCGAGCCGGGTCGCATCCCGCCCGGCGCATGGCAGCCGGGCGAAGGCATGGCACTGGCCGTCGCATCGTGATCGAAAACGCAGATATCCCGTTTCTGCCGCGTGGCGTGCGCGTGCATTTCGACAAGGTGCGCGACAGCTGGGTGTTGCTGGCGCCAGAACGGGCGATTACCCTGGACGGCATCGGCCACGCGATCCTGTCCGAGGTCGATGGCGAACGCAGCTTTGCCGACATCACCCGGATACTCGCCGCCCGCTACAATGCGCCCGCCGAGGATATTGCCAAGGACACGGCGGGCTTCCTGGGCGCACTCAGGAACCGGCGGTTTCTGGAGATACGCCCATGACCGTAAAGCCCCCCATCGCCATGCTGGCAGAGCTGACGCACCGTTGCCCCCTGTCCTGCCCATACTGTTCCAACCCGCTGGAACTGGCGCGGCAGGAGCGAGAACTGGACACGGAGACCTGGACCCGCGTCTTTCGCGAGGCCGCCGAAATCGGTGTCCTGCAACTGCACCTCTCCGGAGGCGAGCCCGCCAGCCGGCGCGATCTCGTCGATCTGGTCACCGCCGCGCGCGAGGCGGGGCTCTATACCAACCTCATCACCTCGGGCATCGGGTTGAGTGAAAAGCGCCTGCGGGCACTGGATGACTGCGGATTGGACCATATCCAGCTGTCGCTGCAGGGCACCGATGCGGAGATGGCGGATCATATCGGCGGCTATCGCGGCGGGTTTGCGCGCAAGATGCAGGTGGCGGAATGGATCAGGGACATCGGCTTTCCCTTGACGCTGAACGCGGTGCTGCACCGGCGCAACCTGCATCAGTTGCCCCGCGCGCTCGACATGGCGCTCGAGATGGGCGCGCGCCGGATCGAGGTGGCCACGGTTCAGTTTCACGGCTGGGCGATGCAGAACCGCGACAGCCTGATGCCGACCCATGAACAGGCGCGCGAGGCGGACAGGATCGTCAAACAGGCCCGCTCCGAGTTGCGCGGCCAGCTGGTGATCGACTACGTGCCCGCAGATTATCATTCCGATTTTCCCAAGCGCTGCATGGGTGGCTGGGGCACGACCGGGCTGAACGTCGCGCCGGATGGCGAGGTTCTGCCCTGTCACGCCGCGCAGACCATTCCCCACCTGCAATTTGACAACGTGCACGACCGGCACCTGCGCGACATCTGGTACGATGGTGCAGCTTTCAACGCCTATCGCGGGACCGACTGGATGCAGGAACCCTGCCAGAGTTGTGACAACAAGCTCCGGGATTTCGGCGGCTGTCGCTGTCAGGCAATGGCGGTTATCGGCGATGCCAGCGCCACCGATCCGGTTTGTGTGAAATCCCCGCATCATGGCACGCTTCAGGCCAAGGCGGATGCGTTTGCTCACAACGACACGGCCGAACTGATCTATCGCACGGCGCCCGGCAAGGCACTGCCCGAAACCACGGGCTCCTAGCGCCGGTGCACACCGACCCACGCGAACACGGCACATAGACTATGGGCTGTGTTTGCGCCCGTGCGTCTTGGCGCTAGCCTCTGAGGGCGTGCACCTGCATGCTGGCACGTGACACGGAGGCAGTATGGATGCGACCACAGGCAACGGGCTGAACGCCCTGCAATCCCATCTGGCATCGGGGCTGATCGGGCATGATGTGTTGATCGACCGCCTGCTGATCGGCATTCTTGCAGGGGGGCATCTGCTGATCGAGGGGGCACCGGGACTGGCCAAGACCCGTGCGGTCAAATGGCTGGCCGATGCCATCGAAGGCGGGTTCGCCCGTATTCAATGCACCCCGGACCTGCTGCCATCGGATCTGACCGGCACGCCCGTATTCCGCCCACAGACCGGCGAATTCGAATTCGTACCCGGCCCGGTATTTCACAACCTGGTTCTGGTGGACGAAATCAACCGCGCCCCGCCCAAGGTGCAATCCGCCTTGCTCGAAGCGATGGCCGAAGCACAGGTTACAAGCGGGAACGAAACCCACCGGCTGCCCGATCCCTTTCTTGTGGTGGCGACACAGAACCCGATCGAACATGACGGCACGTTTCCACTGCCCGAAGCGCAGCTGGACCGTTTCCTGATGCATGTGGTCCTGCATCTGCCGGACGCCAAGACCGAGAGACGGATTCTCGACCTTGTCGAAGCCGAGGAACAGGGATCGGTGGCGACGCCCGCGCGCCTGAAGCTCGATGATATCCGCGCCGCGAAAAAGGCCGCGATGGCGGTTCACCTGTCCTCGCCCCTGCGCGACTACATCGTGCGTCTCGTAACCGCGACACGGCAACCGCCGTTTGCACAGGACATCGATCATGCGGTTTCGCCGCGCGGCTCGCTCGCGCTGGCCGCGTCCTGCAAGGCCCGCGCCTATCTGGCCGGGCGAGACCATGCCCTGCCCGAAGACGTGCAGGCCGTCGCGGCGGACGCACTGGCCCACCGGCTCGTGATGACATGGCGCGCGGTGTCGGAAGGACGGACTGCACGCGAGTTGATCGCGAAGGTCGTCGATACCGTAGAGCCGTTGTGACGGCGGCATTGAACATACCCGGTGTCGCGCTGCACGCCGACGCCCTGATCGCGCTGCGTCCGCTGGCGCTGCATCCGGAAGCGGAGGGGCAACTGGCGGCCCTGCCCGGCGGTTTCGTCACCAGACGGCGCGGCCACGGTCAGGAAATGGCCGATGTCCGCGAATATGTCGCTGGCGACGATATCCGTCATCTCGACCGGGGCAGCACCGCCCGCACCGGCGTTCTGCATGTGCGGTCGTTTCAGGAAGAGCGCGACCGGGTGACGTTGCTGGTGGCCGATTTCCGGCCCGCCATGTTGTGGGGGACGCGTCGTGCCCTGCGGTCGGTTGCCGCTGCCGAGGCGCTGGCGCTGGTCGGCTGGCGGGTGATTGAACAGGGCGGGCGGGTCGGATTGCTGGCCATAGGTTCCGGCGCGCCTGTGGTAGTGGCAATACAGGGGCGGGTGCGCGGAATGCTCGCGGTTATCGGCGGCCTCGTGCGGGCCCATGACGCGGCGCTGCATCTTGCTCTGGCGGGCAATCGGGATGATCCTCCGCTGGATGAAGCAATCGCCCGTGTCACCCGGATCGCGCCTGCGGGATCCGAGATCGTGATCGCGTCGGGTTTTGACAGCCCCGGTCCGTCGCTCGACGACCGGCTGGGTCAGATTGCGCAACGGCGCATGCCCCGTCCGGTGCTGGTGACGGATGATGTGACCGAGAACCTGCCGCCCGGAGTCTACCCGATCAGATTGCCGGACGGATCGCGTCGCAGGGTCCGTATCTCCGGGCGCAAAGCGGCACCCCGAGTCACCGAGATTGCCGGTTTCCCGGCGCTGCCGTTGGACGCGGGACAGCAGATCGCGACAACCGCCCGCGTGCTGCAAGCGGCGTTCCCACCCGACCGGGCCCCCTGATCATGGCCGACCGCGCGCTCACACGGGAAGCGATGCTGAACGGGCTGCACGACATTCGCCTGCCTGCCGAGGCCGCTGGCGGTCTGGCGGCGGAACTGCTGGCCACCATCGGACTTGCGCTGGCCATTGCCCTGCTGATCGGCATCGCGCTGCGTGCCATGAGCCGCCCGAGACAGGCCCGGCCAGAACCCGGCGCGGCGGAGCGGCTGGCTGCGTTGCGGGACCTTCCCCCAAGCGAACGTCAGATCGCCCTGCTGCACCTGCTCAAGGCCGAACGTCCCGACGCATTCCGGCACCTGTCGGACCGACTTTATGCGCCGGGCGGGTTGCCCGATGTCGAAACGCTGGAAACCGAGGTCAGGGCGACATGATCGAACTGGCCGATCCGCTGTTCCTGCTGCTGCTGCCACTCCCTCTGCTCGCCGCACGTATCCTGCCGGGTGGCAAGGCACGCGGCGCCGTGCTGGCCGTACCGGACCGGATCGGCAAGGGCCTGCTCTCAGGCGCAGGCGAGGCGACACCCGTTCTCCTGCAGAAAAAGCTTGTGCTCCTGCTTGCGTGGGCCTTGCTGGTTTGTGCCCTTGCGGGACCGCGACAACTTGCACCGGTTTCCGCGCTGAAGGTCTCGGGCCGCGATCTCGCCATTACCATCGATCTGTCAGGTTCGATGGTGCGCGACGATTTCTACCTGAACGGCGAGCAGATCACGCGGTTGCAGGCGGTTCAATCTGTCGGTGCGGATTTCGTACGCCGCCGCGCCGGTGACCGCGTCGCGCTGATCGTGTTCGGATCGGAAGCCTATTACGCGGCCCCGTTTTCCTTTGATACCGAAGCAATCGCCCGGCGCATTGAAGAGGCGACAATCGGTATTTCCGGGCGCGCAACCAACATTTCCGACGCACTTGGGCTGGCACTCAAGCGGCTGGAACAGTCCGAAGCCGCGTCGCGCGTGGTGATCCTCCTGTCGGACGGGATCAGCAATGCCGGGTCCACCAACCCGCGCGGCGTCGCCAGGCTTGCCGCCGATCTCGGTGTTCGCGTCCATACCATCGCACTCGGGCCGAGGGATCTCAGCGACAGCGAACCAGGTGAGCCCGGCGTCGTCGACGCCGCAACCCTGCGGGCGATTTCCGAATTGAGCGGCGGCACGAGTTTCCGCGTGCGCACCACCGACGAATTGCAAGAGGTGACCGAGGCGCTGGATCGGTTGGAAGCCACCGACAGCGACGGATTGGCCGCCGAGGTGTTCCGCGAGTTCTGGGTCTATCCGGCGGCACTGGGCGGTCTGTTGCTGCTCTGGGTGGCCTGGCGGGAACAGGGATGATGGAGTTAGGGTTGCTGCGCCCCCAATGGCTGCTGGCGCTGCCACTGCTGGTGGCGGCGATGCTGATGCTGCGACGCCGCCGCGCCAGGCTGGGTGACTGGGAACAGGTGATCGATCCGCAGATGCTGGCGGCGATGCGCATGCTTGGCCGCGTGGAACAGACTGGCGGCGGGACGCGGGGGGTGCTGGCGCTCGCGGCGGCGGCGCTTGTCGCGGTGGCCCTCGCCGGCCCGGCGACCGAACGGCGCGATGCGGCCGTATACCGCAATCTTGACGGGGTGGTCTTCGTGCTCGATGCCTCGCCCTCGGCCACCGGCAGCGCCGATTGGACGGAACTCCAGACGCTCGGGCGTTTTGGCGTTGCCGCCCTGCAAAGCCGGCCCGCCGCACTTATCGTCTATGCGGGCGATGCCTATCTCGCAACGGACATGACGGCGGACACAATACAACTCGGCCTGACGATGTCTCTGGTCGGAGCGGACACGGTTCCAGACCCCGGCAGCAGGCCCGAGCTTGGCCTCGCCCTTGCCGATCGCGTGTTGCAGGAGGCAGAGGTGCTTGCCGGGGACGTTCTGTTGATCAGTGACGGGGAAGGCATCGGCCCCGCCACCCTGTCAGCCGCCGCCGAAATCGCCGCGCGCGGTGCGCGGCTGTCTGTCGTGGTGCCGCAGGTTTCGCCGCAGATCGAAACCCTCGCCCGCACCGGAAATGGTCGCGTCTTTGCCGCCGGGCAAAGCGAGGATCTGTCCGAATTCCTCGCCGTTTCGGCCCGCGAGCGGCTCGAGAAACAGGACTATCCGCTGCTGTTCTGGGCGGATTGGGGGCGCTTTCTCCTTCTGCCTGCGCTGCTTCTTATGCTGCCGATGTTTGCGCGGCGCACAGGATGACGCCGCTGCGCGTCATATCGGTCGCGGCGCTGGTGGCGCTGCTCGCGTCCGCCCTGCTCGGCGGTGCTGCGCCGCTTGGCCGGGTCCTGCTCTCGCTTGGCATGCCCTCACTTGCGGCTCCGATCTTGCGCGATCCGGGATGGAAAGGCGTTGCCCTGTATCGCGCCGGAAATTTCGAGGATGCGGCAAGGTATTTTCAAGACGGTGACGCAATGCTGAACCTCGGGAATGCTGAAGCACACGCGGGGAACTATGCCAGCGCGCTCGAGGCGTTCGACACCGCACGCATGGCCGGAGACCCCGACGCCAACGCCAACTTCGACCTTCTGGCCGCGTTCTATGCCGGTCTGGCTCTCGACCCCGACGCGCCCATCGCATGGTTCGGCCAAAAGGACGGGGACGAGGGCGCTGTCGTCAAATCGTCGATTGCGCAGGGCGCGGCCCGCGCGGCGGGTGCCGGCAACGAAACGACCAATACCGGCGCGCTGTTGGGCCTTCCCGAGCTTGCAAGCCATGGCAACCGCGAGGTGCGCAAACAGTTCGACGACAAGTTCATGGTTGCCAATACCCGCTGGCTTGCGACCCTGTCCGACGTGCCGGGCGAATACCTTGCCGCCCGTATCAGGCATGAACACAAACGGCGCGCCAAACTCGGGCTGTTGCAGCCGGAACCGGAGGACCCGAGATGAGAGCGCTGATCCTCTGTCTGACACTGATCGCCGGATTTGCGCAGGCACAAACCCGCGAGGTGGACCCCGCCGACCTGCAACTGACCGTGACCGTCGAGAATGCGGAGATCGCGCCCTATCAGGGCGAAATGGTGCTGGTGACAATTCACGGTGCCTATCGGCGCCACATCACGCTGGAAAAGCTCGTGCAACCGGATCTGGAGGGTTTCAACTGGATGCAGCTGGGTCAGGATAGCTGGTACGAAACCCGCGTCCGGGGCAAAAAGGTCAAGAATTTCAGGCGGCGGATGGCATTGTTTCCCGAAAAGGCCGGCAGGCTGACCATTGGCTCTTTTGTCCATAAGCTGACTTTGACGGACGAAGGCAATGATTGGTTCGAGCATGACGTCCGCTCCGAACCGCTGACGCTTGATGTCGCCGCAGCCCCGCCGGTCGAGGGATGGTGGTTCCCGGTGCGTCGGCTCGAAATCTCGGATCAATGGTCGAATGCGCCCGATCAGCTGAAGGAAGGTGAAGGGGTCTTGCGGGTGATCCGTGTCACCGCGGTCGGTGCCTCGCCAGACATGATCCCGCCCATGCCAGACCTGTCCTCGCCCAGCGCGATGATCTTTCCGCATCCCGAGCAGCGCTTTGTCGAACTCTCGCCGGACGGGCCGGTTTCGATGGCCTTCTGGCGGTGGACGATCCGACCGGGCAATGGACGTTCGGCCATCCTTGAACCGCTGAGCTTCGACTATTTCGATACCACGACTCGCAAGGCCCTGAGTGCAACCATTTCCGCACAACGGGTGGCAATGGACGAGACGGACCTGCCCGAGCCCACACCGCCCGCCCCGCCGGTGCGGCTGCGTCCCGCCTTGCTGGCGGGAACCGGCGTGATGGCGCTGGCGGCGGCGTTGGCTGCACTGATGATCGGGCGCGCGATGTCCGGTCCGACACGGCTTGCATCAATGGTCCCCTTCAACAGCCTCTATCGCGGACTGAAGCGTGCCGCGCACCAGAAAGATCTCGCCGCCACGCGACGCATGGCCACTGCCATCCTGCGCAGCGACGGGCCGAACGCACAGGCGTCCCGCCTGCTCGTCCAATTCGACAGCGCGGTGTTCGGAACCGGCAGGCCCGCACCGGACACAACCCGATTTGCGCGCGATTTCCTCACTGCGATGAAAAACGGATGATGACACGGAACGGGGCGATTGCCTGCGCGTCGCCCACTGCGCACGGGCAATGTGAGTGCAGTTTTCTGCTCCCGCCGAGTTGAAGGCCGTTACCGTTTGTTTTGTTGCCTAGTCGCAGCCAACTTTGCTACGCTTCGCGCGGGGAGGACGATACGATGAAACATGTTGCAGTGGCGCGTGACCCTTGCCACATCCGTTCCGTATTGGTGATCGACGATCACCCGCTCTATTGTGATGCGCTGGTGGTTGCGTTGGCGCATGTCTTCCAAGGCTGTCGCATCGAAACCGCGACGACGCTGGGTGATGGGCTCAAGCACCTGAAAGCCGGCTTTGAACCCGATCTTGTGTTGCTGGATCTCAAACTGCCCGACGTGACCGGACTGAGCGGGTTCCTGCGTCTGCGCGAAAAGCTCGCCGACACGCCGATCCTCGTCATATCCGCCATGACCTCGGCCGAGATCGTCTATACGCTGATGGATGCAGGCGCGGCAGGGTTTATCCAGAAGGATGCTTCTGCCCAGGTCTTGCGGGATGCGCTGATCGAAGTGCGCTCGGGTCAGAGATATCTGCCGCCGGAGCATCGCCGAACTTACCGCCCCTCCTCCAGACCCGCGGAGGTTCAGGACATCACCAGCAAGATTGCCGAACTGACCCCGCAACAGACCAAGATCATGAAACTGATCTGCGCGGGCAAGCCGAACAAGCAGATTGCCTATGAACTCTCGCTCGCCGAAGCCACGGTCAAGGCGCATATCACCGCGTTGCTGCGCCGGCTCGGGGTACAGAACCGCACGCAGGCCGCCGTTCTGGTCGAAAGCGCAAATCTGGGTGGCGCTGACGCAAATGGCGAAGTCGATGCAAGGACCTTTCTGAGCCATTAAAAGAGACCACGAGATGCTCCAGGCGCCAGCGAAACCCGCCTTTGTCGACACAGCGGTATCCTACGCGCGTGACGCCAGAGCGGCGGTCAGGGATATCGCCGACCAGCTTGAGACATCGGGCACCTGCTTTCTGCTGGTCTTTGTTCCGGACGGTCTGGTTCTTGATGATCTGGCCATGGCGCTGAATGCGCAATTCGCCGGGTTGCCCGTGTTCGGCTGCACCACTGCGGGCCAGATCACGCCGCAGGGATACGAGACCGACGCGTTGCTGGTGCTGGCCTTTCCCAAGGCGCATTTCCGCTGCGCCACGCATCTCGTATCGCCGCTCAAGCCGCTGTCGATCAAGGAGGTGGCCTCCGACGCGCGCCGGCTTTCGGCGCAATTTCAGAGAACCGCCCATTGGAGCCGGCTGGCGCTGACCCTTTCGGACGGGCTGTCCAAACAGGAAGACATGCTGGTGGCCGCGCTGCAATCGGGGCTGGAGGATATGCCCGTCTTTGGCGGTTCGGCGGGCAACGGACTGAACTTCCGGGAAACTTCGGTGCTGCATATGGGCCGCTTTCACAGCAATGCGGCGCTCGTGCTGCTGCTGGAAACCGATCTTCAGTTTACCGGACTCGGTTTTGACCATTTCCTGCCGACCAACAAGCAGATGGTCGTGACCGACGCGCTGCCGGAAGAGCGGCTGGCGCTCGAGATCAACGGCTCGCCCGCTGCCGAGGAATATGCGCGTCTGGTCGGGCTGCGCGTCGACGAACTGTCGCCGCAGGTCTTTGCCGAAAACCCGGTGCTGGTGCGCAATCACGAACTCTATCACGTCCGCGCCATTCAGGGGGTTCAGGATGGCAACGCCCTGTCCTTTCTGTCGGCCATCGACGTCGGCCTTTTGCTGACGCTGGGGCACGGGCAGGAAATTCTGCGCACGCTGCATGACGAGCTGGATGTCCACGGATCACAGGGTAAACCGCCCGATTTCATCCTCGGGTTCGACTGTTTCCTGCGCAAGCTCGAAATCGATCAGAAAGATCTGACCGGACCGGCATCGGGCATCCTCAGGCGGCGCCGTGTCCTGGGCTTCAACACCTATGGCGAACAGCATTGCGGGGTGCATGTGAACCAGACATTCGTGGGCGTCGCATTCTATGAACCCAAGAGGCGGACCCTGCATTGATCAATCCCGACGATCCGCTCGAAGTCCAGATCGCCAAACAGACCAAGATCATCGACGCGCTGGTGCGCCGGGCCGGCCGCCAGAACGATGTGGGCAATTCCGCCTATTCGGCATTCCAGTCCGCCATCGCGTTGCAGGGGCAGATCTGGGCCAAGACCCGTGACCTTGAACGGGCCTCGAACGAACTTGAACTGCTGCGGTTCGACCGCGAGCAGACACAGAAAAACCTCTCCGACGCGCTGTCCGCGATGGAAGGCGGCTTCGCCCTGTTCACCGATGGCAAGCTGCAGGTCTGCAACGATCTATTCAAATCACTGATCCCCGACATCACCGACCGCATCCTGCCCGGCCTCGATCTTGCCGCCTATTATGACGCGCTCAAATCCAGCCGGCACCTGGCAGATGATGACAAACGGATGCAGCAGATCCTGTCCGAAGCCGCGAGTGCGAGCAGTGAACCGGAACTGTCGTCCTTCGTGCTTGAATTGCGGGCCGACCGCTGGTTTCAGATCAGCCAGCAGCATACCAACCTCGACAACGTGATCATCCTGCAAACCGAGATCACCGACATCGTGCGCAAGAACCGGCTGGAGAAAGATCAACTGATCGATATGCAGGCGCATTACCTGCAATCCGCCTTTGACCACATGAACATCGGAATCTGCACCTTTTCGCGCGCCGGCACGGTCATGATTTTCAATGACCGGTTCTGCGATCTCCTGAGTCTCCCCTTCCCGCTGGTACAGAACGGCACGCGTTTTTCGCAGATCCTCGACTTTATCCGCAACAGCTTTCCCGGCGCTGCCGACGAACTGATCAGCGCCGATCGCTGGCTGAGAGGCAAGCGCGAGCGGCTGCGCCACGCCAATGGCCGGGTGCTTGACCTGCATGTGCATCCGCTGCCGGACCGGGGCTTCATTGCCGACATCAAGGATGTGACCCTCGAATCGCGCACCACCGAACTGCTTGAGAAACGTGTCGAGGAGCGCACCTCGGAACTGACGCAAGCCAACCTCCTGCTGACGGAACAATCCGAGCAACAGGCCAAGGTCGAAGAGGAACTGCGCCTCGCCAAGGAAGTGGCCGAGGCTGCCGTATCCTCCAAGACCCGTTTTCTGGCCGCCGCAAGCCACGATCTGCTGCAACCGATCAACGCCGCCAAACTGCTGATCTCGACCCTGCGGGACATGGCGCAAGAGACCCGGCTCAGCGCGATGATCGAACGGCTGGAAGGCTCGTTCAGTTCGATGGAGACGCTGCTGCATGCGCTGCTGGATATTTCACGGCTTGAAAGCACGGGGTCGGAACTGAGCCCCAGCGAATTCTGCCTTGGCCCCCTGATACAGGCGGTGATCGAAGACCAGCAGCCCATCGCCGCCAAGAAAGGCGTGCGTCTTGTCATGGTGCCTTGCACCGCGTGGGTGCGCAGTGACCAGCGCTACCTGCTCAGGTCGATCCAGAACCTGGTGGTGAATGCGATTCAATATACGGATCAGGGCCGCGTTCTGGTCGGATGCCGGCGCCGTGGCAATCATGTTGTGCTCGAGGTCTGGGACACAGGCATCGGCATCGCCCACAAGGATCAGAAGCGCGTGTTCGAAGAATTCACACGGGCCGAGAACGTGCCCGCAGGATCGGGCATGGGGCTTGGCCTGTCGATCGTGGACCGGACCTGCCGTCATCTCGGACACAAGGTCGGCGTGCGCTCCAAACCCGGCGTCGGGTCGGTCTTTTCGATCGAGATGGAAGTGATCCAGCACGAACCGAGCCCGCCCCTGCCCGCGCTGAACGGACATTATGAACCGGACAGCGCCATGGATCTGATCGCGCTTGTGGTGGAAAATGACCCCGACGTGCTGTTTGCCACCACCCGCAAACTCGAAAGCTGGGGTGCCAGCGTTCTGGGTGCACGTTCGACACGGGAGGCTATGAACCTGGTGAGCGACATCGGTGTCGCTCCGGACATCATTCTCGCGGACTACCAGCTTGACGGCGAAGACACCGGCGTCGCCACCATCCGCAACGTGCGCGCACAGACCGGAACCCACGTACCGGCAATCATGATCACGGCGGAACGCGGCGTGCCGCTGGCGCGGATGGCGGCCGAGGATGACTTTTCGGTGCTCACGAAACCAGTGGACCTGTCACGCCTGCGCCGGATGATCTGCGCCCGAACCCGTGTGGGGCCGCCCGAGATCACCGACGTCACCGACAAAAGTATCGCATGACAGTTGCCACCGGTAAGCTAGGGTCGGACCGGGAGGATGCCGCACATGCGTAAATTCATCATCATGGTTTCGGCGATGGCTGTGATCGGAGGACCGATCGCCGCGACCGAGACCGCAGGGCCGGAAACATATGACCTGTTGTTCAAGAACGGGACGCTGGATGATTTCTCGCGCGATCACCGGCTGGTCTATGATCGCAAGGTTCAGAACAGCCTCAAGCCGGAAACCGAAGAGCGGGACACCGGCCAGATCGTTTTGTCGCTCGTGGATGGTCAGGTGCCCGAGGCGCAACTGAAATTCACCCATGACGACAAATATCGCAATCTGGGCAGCTTTCCGGCCAGTGTCGGCAATCCGATCATCATGTATTTCGTCGAAACCGTGGTGCGCGACATGGCGGAGACCGCGGGCGGCAGCCCCTATTACATTCGCAACCGCGTCAAGGAGGCGCTGGTCCAGCCTGCCGAGGTCGACAGAGGACAGGCCGTCATCGCCAACGAGACGGTGAATACCATCGACGTCACCATGCATCCGTTTCGCGACGACCCGAATGCCGCGCGGATGCAGGGCTTTGACAGGCTGGCGATGACGGTCAGCATGTCCGAGGATGCGCCCGGCTGGTACCTGTCGCTCAGCGCGCAGGTGCCCGGTGCCGATGGCGACGAGCCGGTCTATTCCTCGGTCATGACCTTTGATCGCACGGAGCCTTCGGAATGAAGCGCGCCGCCATTCTGCTGGCTGCGGCGGTTCTGGCGTCACCACAGGTATCGGCGCAATCGGTGCAGGATCGGCTCAACGACTATCCGACCGCCGCACGGGCCGATTACGTCTTTGGCTGCATGGCGACAAACGGGCAGAGCCGCGCCGTGCTCGAAAAATGCGCGTGCTCGATTGATGTGATCGCTTCAATTCTGCCCTATTCCAGGTATGTCGAGGCCGAAACCGTCCTGTCGCTGCGCCTGACCGGCGGCGAGCGCATGTCGATCTTCCGCACCGCCGCCATGGCCAATGCAATCGTGGCCGACCTGCGACGCGCGCAGGCGGAAGCCGAGATCATCTGTTTCTGAATCGCCTGTCAGATCTGCCCGGACTTGACCAGCGTCTGCTCGAACACGTTGCCCTCGGTATCGGTCGCCCGGACACGCAAGGCGGGCGTTCCGTTGTCGGAATAGCTGAACCTGAATACCGGGTTCTCGCTGATCGAGATACCGCCTTCCATAGTGAACAGCATGTCGTCACCCTGGAACACTTCGAGCCTGTCGATGAAATGCGCCGCGATGAACAGCTGTGTCACCTGGTCACGCTGCAAGCCCGAGTAGTTCGGGTGCCGGATCATGATCTGCGCCTCACGGCGGGCCGGTGACATCTGCGGCGCGGTCTCGAAATACTTCAGCCGCATCTGCCCCATCGACGCCAGCGCCAGTTCCGGGTCCTTTGTCGCAGGGGCCGAGCAACCGCCGGATGCCTTGACAAAGCGTCCGTTCATCGCGAGCCCGGCCTCGGTGCTGGCGATGACGCGGACGTTGGAATACATGTTCACCCGCACCCGAACCTCGATGTCCAGAGGTGACATCGACGGGCCAAAGCTCAGTTCTGCCGCCAGCGGCGCCGGGTTCTCGTCAATGACGATGATCGCGCTCTCGATCTCGCGACTGTCGTCGAGCTGCCGGATATGTATCGGAACGGTCGCCGCATCATGTGCCCGGTACGGAGCATCGACCTCGAACAGTGCCGCACCATCCGCGATCACCGCCTCCCCGACGATATCCCCGCGCAGATCCGCCCAGGTCTCGCCATCGGTCAGCGGATTCCGGGGGGCCGGCGTTTCCGCGATTGCGGGCAAAGTCAGGCTGGCAACCAGCAATGCGGCGCATGCGATCTTCATGCCATTGCTCCTTTCAGGTGACGGCAACAGGAAGTTGATATGCCATAAAAACGATCAAAAATATATAGATCATTGGTATGTCTGGTTCACACTTGCGTTCACCGTCAGGCTGGAATCGTCGCAACGAGAGGGTTTTGCATGTTCGAGGCAATTCTCACGATCTGCCTGCTGACCGATGGCGGAGCCTGTCGCAATGCCCTGCTGCCGGGCTATGAAGCGACGACACGCGAGGCTTGCGAAACCGCCCTTGCCGCATCCCCGCCCGCATCTTTGCCCGAGGGCCAGGCCCCGTCCGGTCCCGAATGCAAGCCTGTCGGAGCCTCGCTGGACTTCGAAGAGGTGGCACCGGGGATCTTCGTGCATCGGGGTCAGATCGCCGAGCCCGACCGGGACAATCGTGGTGACGTCTCCAATATCGGGTTCATCATCGGTCGGGATTCGGTGGCGATCGTCGATACCGGGTCGGCCCGTTGGGTGGGGGAAGCGATCTGGCGCGCGATACGTGCGCGCACCGACCTGCCGGTGAGCCACGTGATCCTGACACACATGCACCCCGATCATGTCTTTGGCGCGTCCGTCTTTGCAGGGACGGGCGCGCGGATCGTCGGACATGCTGCCCTGACACGCGCGCTTGCGGACCGGCAGGAGAATTATCGCGAGAGCCTTGCCACACTGATTGGCCCCTCGGAGTTGCTGGGCACTGCGGCGGTGGCACCTGACATCATCGTACAAGACAGCATGCAGATCGATCTCGGCGACCGGCTGCTGGAGCTGCGGTCCTGGCCTATCGGGCATACGGGAACCGACCTGACGGTGCTGGATCAAAAAACCGCAATGCTGTTTACCGGCGATCTGATCTTTGAGCGTCACCTTCCTGCGCTTGACGGCTCTCTAGGGGGTTGGCAAGCGGTGCTGACGGAACTGGCCGGCTTGCCCGCAACGCGAATCGTACCCGGACACGGCGGGCCGGTTCTCGACTGGCCCGATGGGAGCGCGGCGGTACAGCGCTACCTGAAGATTCTCGAAAACGACACGCGGGCAGCAATCGATGCCGGGCGGCGGCTGGGCGATGCTGTGAGCGACATCGCGGCCTCGGAAGCCCCCCGCTGGCAACTTTTCGAAGCGTTCAATCCGCGCAATGCAACGGTCGCCTTCACCGAACTGGAGTGGGAGTAATCCGCGCCCCCGCCGCAAGCGGATCAGCCCTCCGACACGTCCAGAAGCATCTGCGCGATGGCAAACAGCCGCTTTTCCAACAGCACCGGCGTTTCGCAGACATAGGTGAGCGATTGCCGGCGGTCGGTATAAATGCGCTCGTCCCAGTCAAGCTGTGCCTCAAGTGCGTCGATCCGGTCGTAATCCGGGGTTTCGGCAACAAGCAGCGCGTCCATTTCGCTGCGGATCCCGCCGATCTTTTCGGAGAGCGCGATTTGCGACAGCGAATAATCCTCGATCCCCTTGATGATCGTTGTCCTGGTCGCGGCCAGACGGTCAAAGGTCCTGGCGAACACCGTCCCGAGCAGCGCCGGATCCGCCCCGTGCTCCGCGACGAAGTCGTCAAGCGTCGGTGCGATCTCGTCCAGTTCGAGCCGGCGCAAGGCAAACCGCCCGGCGAGTTCATCAACCGCCGCTTCGGTATCCGGTGCCAGCTCGGGCTCGACAAGCGGGTGCGGCCACATCAGCCCGACAGAGAGCCGTTCGACCTTGCGCTGGACGCAGGGCCATGTCGGATCCGAGAAATCCGCTGTCACCGCGGGGCCACCAAGACAGGTGGCGACCAGGGCCAGGGCCAGTAACCGCTCTGATCGCATCAGCACTCCTCCTCGGTGGCCAGACTAGCGGAGCGCGTGTCGGCAAGTCCACCATCGCGGACACCAACCAAGGTATGAATTGTTCGGTCGCGGGTGCTCGCTCATATTCTTATTGGAATCTTATTTGGCGTCTGCCGGCGCCAGCACCTGACCAGGGGGAAGTTGATGCGAACGCGAGCTGCGGTGGCGATTGAGGCGGGGAAGCCGCTTGAGGTTATGGATGTGAATCTCGATGGGCCGCGTGCCGGCGAGGTTCTGATCGAGGTGAAGGCGACGGGTCTGTGCCACACCGACGAGTTCACGCG
>NZ_JBGFGP010000111.1:0-4548 GCF_041224545.1 Sedimentitalea sp. XS_ASV28
CGGCTGAGGTCGACGAACGCTATGTCCAAAAGCAGCTGGGGCACGCCTCGGCCGAGATGACCCGCCGCTACCAGCGCCGTCGCGACCGGTTCCGCGTGAACCTGACCAAGGCCGCTGGTCTCTGACCCCCTGCCCCATCACACCGCCTGCCCGCTGAGCCTGCCATAGAAGCTGCGCTCGAGATGCAGCTCCCCTGCCCCGGCCTTTTCGACCATGCCGCGCAGATAGCCGCCCGGCGACGAAACTTCGCCTGCGCAATGCTTCTCGAAGACAAGGGCCAGCGCCGCTGTCGCCACCTGTTTGCCAAGACGGTCCTGGGCCACATTCCACGCATGCTCGGACACCCCAATCATCGGCCTGAGTTGACCAGCGACCCGGTGCAGATCGCCCCAATCTTTCAGGAACCCGCCCATATTGCGCGCCCAGGACGCGAATTCCGGACAGGCCTGCATGATTGTGGGAAGATCCAGCGCAGCGCGCTTCTTGCGCACTTCGGCGACCCATTCTTCCAGCTCCCTATCAACCTGATCTTCGGGCTGAGCATTGGGCACCACGGCCGCGACTTCCTCATTTTCTGAGGAATTACGAGTTACAGGATTAAGTTGGTTTGTAATTAGTATATGAGGGTCAGAAATGACCTCCCTGGGGTTCATTTCTTGAGTCTTCTCAGAAACTTGTTCCCTGGTTTCAGGCGTGTTTTCCACAATTTGAGCGACCTCAGTTGCCTTGAGATACGCCGCCTCGACACGCTCCTGAAGCTCCTTGAACCACATCAGGAGTCGCGCAAGTTGCTCGGAGGCTTCATGGCGGCGCGGAAGCCGGTCCAGAAGCTCCTCGAAGAGACCCGTAAATTGCGTCCAGGGGCCGCGTAGCGCGCTGCTGACGGCGGCCTCAATCCGAGCGCGGATCATCCGACGTGCCACCGTGATCTGGCGCTTCAGGCGCTGACAGAGCTCGCGTTCGGCCTGCAATTCGGCATGAAGCTCCTCGAACTCATCGACACGGGCTGAAAGCGGCGACAGATCGAAGCCATAGGCCTCGACGATGCGCCCTTCGGCGTCCCTGCGGCCCCACCGCTTGCCGTTTGGGCTGTCCTGGAAGGAGATGACGCCTATCTCGGCCAGGCGCCGTGCATGGCGCTTGAGTGCGGAGAGCGAGAAGCCCGTCTGTTCCATCAGATAGGCGTTCGACGCCCAGACGATCGGGCGCTGCCCCTCCTCCCAGTCCTGGGCCTGCGTAAAGGCCCCGAGCGTATCAAGAAGCATCATGTCTCCGGCCTTGAGGCCAATGTAGGCTCCTACCCGCTTCACAGCGACAAATGCCCGCGTTTTGGGTACGGCAACCTGTTCACCGGCTTGGGCAAGCTGCTCTGCAATGCCAAGACCCGGTGTCGGCTTGCGCCAACCTGTATGTTTCATGCCTGTTTCTCACCTCCAGTTATGTGGAGGCAAAAGAAAGCCGTTCGCCAAAGTGGCGTTCTTGTTGACAGTGATTCGCGGGAGAGATATCGTCTAAGCGACCAAACTTTTCAGATTAGCTCTCAGGCCACGCTGCTTGGGGGCTTTTCTTTTGCCTAGATCATTGTTCTGACTGCTCCTCTTTCGTCGCGAGGAATTCGTTGTACAGCTGATCAAGCCGACCCGAGAGAAAGTCCCCGAACTCGGTTGAATCTTGTGCCGTAAGCGAAATGCTGAATGCCTTTCCGGAACGACCGATGACTCCCTTGATGCGGCCTTTGCCGGCAGTCCAGGTTCGTTTCTTGGGCATGGCACGCGTATTTCGGCGCTTCGGCGCCCTGCCCGCTTCTGCCAGCTTGCTGTGCAGGAACTCAAAGCGAGCATCACTGTCGAGGTTCTGAAACCCGTCGAACTCCAAAGCTTCCTTGAGGATCTTGTCGTTCGATGGTTCCGAAGCCAACTTCTTGAAGTCTTCCCAGCGATCACGCCCAATCTGCTTGGCCGGCCCAATCTGTTCGATGACATGCCGAGGGACGTTCTGCGCCACTGACAGCATCCGTGAAAGCAACGTCCCATCGATGGTAAGAGCGGACTGGATCACGTCCTTGGCTTGCCCCATATCCAAGAGGCTCTTCGCAAATAGGGCTTTCTCAATAAAAGAGAGATCTGCGCGCGCAGTGTTTTCCTGCCCTTGAGCAAGAATGTGAGCCACATCGTCCATTGGTTTTACAACTGCGCGAACCTTACGGCCGAGCACCGAAGCAACTCGCACACGGCGATGCCCGAAGACGATCATATAGCGGCCATCCGCTTCCGGATGCGGTCTAAGCAAAACCGGCGTGTCCTGGCGACCTGCTGCGATCGATGCTTTCAGTTCTTCGAAAGCAACATCGTCATCACTAAGCCGATCCGAAACGAATGACACATCGATCAATTGCGGATCGATCTCGACAATGGTTTCGCCTTCAAGGAGACGCTTCGAGTTCTCCGCAAGGCTATCAATCGAAACCTTCATCGATTTCGAAGCACCGCGCATTGCGTATCCAGATCGACCGGAATCCTTGGGCTGCTCCGGCGAGCCGGCCATAACGCTCTTCAGGAGGTCTTTGCGAGCCATCAAGCCATCTCCCTTTCGCCAGAATCCAACCGACGCGCAGCGCACATTTCGACAGTTGCACGGCTGTCAAAACTGGCTCTCTGCACGGCTGTCAAAACCTTAGTCATTCACGCCCCCAAGCCTTGTGGATCAGTTCGGCGATTTCGTCGTTCACATCATTCAAAGACGTAACTGCGCGGTCGTAAGTAGTCCGCACGAACTGAGACCGTTCAACTTCGTAAAGCGTCTGCTTGGTGATCCCAGCGTCGGAGATCGCCGTAGATTTCAGCACAGGAGCCGACAGCATCTGATTTGGGAACATCGCCTGGAGGAACCCAACCATCTGCTTTTGGGGACCGTCCGTTGGTTCAAACCGCGTTACGAGGTAACGGAACCACTTCAGGCGCATGTTCGCTCCAGCGTCACGGATCGTCTTCATGATCCCGCCCAGCATCAGGAGAAACTGGCTCATCGACATGACGTCCAGCATCTGAGGATGGACTGTCACAATTACCGAAGATGAAGCCGTCAGAGCAGTGAGCGTGAGGTAGCCCAGCTGAGGAGGGCAATCGATTACGACCACGTCATAGCGGTCATCAACCTCGCTAAGCGCCTTTGATATACGAGTGAAGAAGGTGCGGCCCTCATGGGGATCGCTGCTCGTCAAAGCAACCGGGGTATCGTATTCGTATTCTTGAAGCTCGAGACTTGCCGGAACGATATCTAGGTTGGGAAAGTTTGTTTGCCGGATCACCTCTGAGATCGGCTTGCGCTCGTCATCATACCGAAGTGTTTCGTAGAGCGAAGGCACGTCGTCGAGCTCAGGCTGAATGCCATGCAAAGCTGTGAGCGAGGCTTGAGGGTCCAAGTCGATCGCAAGAACTCGATGCCCCTTCAACGCCAAGTGCTGAGCGAGGTGAGCGGCGGTAGTGGTCTTTCCGGAACCCCCTTTGAAGTTCACGACAGACACGACGTGCAGTTCTTCGCCAGGCTGACGATAAGGGACATAACGGCGTTTACCGGGGCGGCCATGCTTGTCGAGATAAGCTCTCAGTTCCAGCATTTGCTCGGCCGAGTAGCTGCGCCTCCCGGACGACGACGTTTCAGGTTCAGGACCTTTGCCTTCGAGATGAAGCTTCTTAATGGTCGACTGCGTCACGCCGAGATAGTAGGCAACCTCGGCCAATGAAAACTGACGTAGACCTTTTTGGGCGTCCGGAGGATACTGTTCCTGCCGCAACATATTGAGTCGGTCGGAAATCAACTCTCCTTGCTGTAGGATGATCTCGTCGAAGGGTTGATCCTTCGTATCAGCCGCAAAAGACCGTTCTCGCATCCGCCTGCCCTCTAAATATCGCTTTTTCAGCGATTTCGCCCATTAAAGTGTCATCTACACGGAAAAACGAGTCTTAACAACGATTTTCGCCCGGCGGTTAGCTTTTACCCTATCCACCAGAGTGCCTAGATGTCTCGACAATGTGTAGCGATCGAGGATTGTAGTTACCCAATATCTAGGGGGACCTGTCACTAGCTCGGATGTGCAGTCAACTTTCACTTCGCATCAGCTGACCTCAACTATCTGTTATTATTTTATTTTTCCGCACTGCACGGCTGTCAAAATGCAATGCGCTCGAAGCCTCGGAACGCTAGGGGGACCACGAATCCGTCTCCTCCAAAACGGATTGCGTCATCATCATCTTGCGCCAAGTCAGTGATCAGTTGCTTCCACCACGCCCACCAACCACTGGCTGCAAAATGCGGGGAATACGTGTCAGCGCGAAGGGAAACAGTGGAAATCGGCTGGGTTGCACCAGCCGATTCTTTACGTCACGCGGCGTCTTTCGGGCCCCAGGAGATGACGGCCTGCAGGGACAGATCGTCCTGGTTCGCGGCCTTGCCGAGGTTGGCGTTGAAGCCGTGGTCGCGGATCGTCAGGGTGTAGTAGTCGGCGCCGGTCTCCTTGTTCTGCTTCTTCCAGATGCCACCGCACTCGAC
>NZ_JBGFGP010000112.1:0-260 GCF_041224545.1 Sedimentitalea sp. XS_ASV28
TTATGATGCGGACCGTATTCGCAAAAACATGGATAAGCGCGACATCATCACCCAAATTCCAATGCGTAAGACCCGCAAGATGCGCGTGGGTGTAGATCACACGCTTTACCGGCTGCGAAACATGGTTGAGCGGTGCTTCAACAAACTCAAGAACGCCCGGCGCGTCGCAACCCGCTACGATAAGACGGCTGAAAGCTTCCTGGGCTTCATCGACATCGCGTCAATCCGACTTTGGATCCGTCATTTGTCAACATGACCTA
>NZ_JBGFGP010000113.1:0-304 GCF_041224545.1 Sedimentitalea sp. XS_ASV28
TCCGTTCCGACATCGGTTCGCGCAGTTCCAGTGCATGATAGCCAAGCTGCATGAAATAAAGGATGCGCGCGCGCGTATCGGCGTCGTATTCAGAGTAACCAAAGCGTTCGTACATGGCTCTGACAGCCCTTAGGCGTTCCCCATCAGCGGCATCTATGCGTTGACGCACCGCCCCGTCCCGTCGTGACCATTCCGAGTCCGCGAACTCCAGTCCGTGATCAAACAACTCCGGGTCGAGAAAGCAGCGAAAGAAGTTGCAGTCCGCTACGGAAATGGAGCCGGCAGGTGCCTCGACGCTTTCGAC
>NZ_JBGFGP010000114.1:0-342 GCF_041224545.1 Sedimentitalea sp. XS_ASV28
CTCGGTGACGGCGACGACAACCGCGCTGAAGCTGGCCGATTACGTGGTGACCGAGGCCGGGTTCGGGGCCGATCTCGGGGCCGAGAAGTTCATGACCATCAAATGCCGCAAGGCCGGGATCGCACCGTCCGTGGTGGTCTGCGTGGCCACGGTGCGGGCGATGAAGATGAACGGCGGTGTCGCCAAGGCCGACCTGGGCGAAGAAAATGTCGAGGCGGTCAGGAAAGGCTGCCCGAACCTGGGCCGTCACATCGAGAACCTGAAATCCTTTGGCGTGCCGGTGGTTGTCGCGATCAATCATTTCGTGACAGACACTGAGGCCGAGGTGCAGGCGGTCAAGGA
>NZ_JBGFGP010000122.1:0-22827 GCF_041224545.1 Sedimentitalea sp. XS_ASV28
AGCGATAATGGCCGCAGTTACATCTCCGGGGAGCTGGCCGACTGGATGGCCAGCCGGGACATGGATCACATTCGCGGTGCCCCGCGCCATCCGCAAACCCAGGGCAAGATCGAGCGCTGGCACCAGACCCCCAAGTACCGCATCCCGCTCGAGAACTACTACCTGCCAGGCGCCTTGGAAGTGGCGATCGGCGACTTCATCGACCACTACAACCACTACCGCTACCACGAGAGCCTCGGCAACCTCACCCCTGCCGATGTCTATCTCGGCAGGCCGACCCGAAGGCGCGAGAAGATCATGGGGCGGTTCAAGTCGCCAAGGCAGGCACAGCGGTTTCTGGCCGCACATGACCAGATCAACACGATCTTCAAACCTCGACGCTATCGCCTCTCCGCGACCTCCTATCGCCACGCCCGGGCAGATGCATTCGGGCTATGGAACGACTATGCCCACCAGATATCTGCCTGAAGAGCCCAAACACAAATCAATCCTCACTGCGAACAACAACTTGGCAATGCCGTCGGTCGACATCGCTTCGCGTAGCGCGCTGTCGGTATCCAGGTCGCCGCGAAAACCGGCGTCGCACAGAGCGTCGGTCAGCAAGCCCAGGTCTTGGACACTTGCCTGCCAGATCGCGGTGGCCTCGGTAATTTGGCTGTCGCACAGTGGGAAATCGTTGCGTTCTTCTCCTTAGTATCATAAAATCCGAAATACGCGGAAATTGCATCGGAAAAATGTACATAAACTTTCGCCATCTCCGCGCGCTGCATGCCGTTGCGGAGCAGGGATCCTTCAGCGCTGCGGCCGAGTCGCTGGGCGTGGTGCCGTCGGCCTTGTCCGAGCTTGTCCGTCAGTTCGAGACCGACATCGGCGCGCCCCTGTTCGACCGGCGCACCCGGCCGCCGTCGATCACGCCGCTGGGGCGGGACTTCCTCGATGACACCGCGCCGCTGCTGTCGGGGATGGAACGCGCCGTCGACCGGCTGCGTGCCCGCGCAGGGCTGGAAAGCGGAACCCTGCACCTTGGCGCGTCGCCATCGGCGATTTCCGAACTTCTCGCGCCGCTGTTGTCCGACTTTCTGTCAGGACGGGCGGGTATCCGCTGCATGCTGCACGACGACATCGCCGAACGGCTGGCGATCATGGTGGCGGAAGGGCGGCTCGACATCGCGATTGCCGGGCGCGCGCAGCGTTCCCCAGATCTGTGTCAGAGGGCGATCCTGCGCGATCCGGTGGGGCTGGCTTGCGCGGCAGGTCACCCCTTTGCGGACAGGGACGCGGTGGCGCTGGCCGAGATCGACGCCGACAACCTGATCGGGCTAGACGCGCAGACTGGCACGCAGCAGCTGCTTACCGATTGTACCGCTATCCCGCGCACTTTCCTCGAACCCCGGCTCGCCGCGCACTCCACCATTGCGCAGCTCTGCCTCGTCCGGGAAGGCCTGGGCGTCGCGCTGCTGCCGCGAAACGCGGTGCTGCTCTTCCGCGACCCCGATATCCGGTTCGTGCCCATCGAGGGACTCGACCTCTGGCGTAGTCTCTACCTTTTGGAGCCTGCCCGCCGGCCCCTTACCGAAGCCGCCCGCGCCTTTGTCGAGGCGCTGGAGGCTGCCGTTCCCACGCTGACATCCTCTTGACCGACAGGACCCGACATGACCGCCCAGTTCCCTTTGCCATTCAAGTGCCGGAAGGCCCCGGCCAGCGGTTCTGCCGGTGTCGTCGTAACCAATCACCCGCTGGGAAGTGCCGCCGGGCACGAGATGCTGGCGGCTGGCGGCAATGCGGTGGACGCAGCCGTTGCCGCGCTTCTGGCGCTGACCGTTGTGGAGCCAATGATGGTCGGCATCGCGGGCGGGGGCGTGTCACATCTGCGGACACCCGACGGAACCCACGTCATCTACGACTGCCTGTCTCATGCTGGGGCCTCGGCACAGCCGGACATGTTCCGCCCGGTATCGGACCGCTTGCCCGACTACATGGAAACAGAAGGCCGCCGCAACCTGGTTGGTCCAGCCGCGGTGGCGGTGCCGGGAAACCTGCGCGGCTGGTGCGCGATGCAGGCCGCCCACGGCGCGCTGCCCTTCGCCGACGTCATTGCCCCCGCGATCCGGCTGGCGGCGTCGGGCTTTCGCGTCACTGCCTACCTGAACGGCACCATCCAGCGCATCGCCGCAGACCTCGCCAGTGATCCGGTGATCGCCGCGATCTTCCTGCCGGACGGTGCGCCCGCCACGCCGGGCCACAGACTGGAGCAGGGCGATTACGCCGAAAGCCTGCGCCTGATCGCGCGCGAAGGCGACGCCGCCTTGTACGGCGGCGCTCTTGGGGCGGCGCTGGTCGAACGCTTGGGCGCAGAGGGCAGCCTGTCGCTGGATGACCTGCGCCGCTACGAGGCGCGCAAGCGGGACGCGATTATCGGCACCTATCGCGGCTTCCAGATCGCCGGTCCGCCGCCGCCGGCGTCGTCCGGCGTGCACGTGACGCAAATGCTGAACGTGCTCGAAGGGTATGACCTGGCCGCGATGGGGTTCGACAGCGCCGAACGGCTGCACCTCATGGCCGAGGTGATCCGACTGGGCTTCGAGGATCGCCGTGCCGCGTCGGGCGACCCCGACTTCGTGGACATCCCGGTCGAAAAGCTGACGTCGAAGGACTACGCCCGCGACTGCCGCGCGCGGCTGCGCGACATCGGCGGTGCAGAGGCCGTGCCCCCGGGATACGAGAGCCGCAACACCACCCACGTCACCGTGGCCGACCGCGACGGTTACGTCGTGTCGGCCACCCATACGATCAACGGGCTGTTCGGCGCGCGGATCATGGTGCCGGGGACCGGGATCATCCCCAACAACTACATGTACAACTTCGATCCGCACCCTGGCAAAGCGATGTCCATCGTCCCCGGCAAGCGGGTGCCGACCTCAATGGCGCCGATGATGGTCCTGAAGGATGGCGCGCCGCGCTTTGCGCTGGGTCTGCCCGGCGCACTTCGGATCTTCCCGTCCGCCATGCAGGCCATCGTCAACCTGATCGACTTCGGTATGAGCCTGCAACAGGCGGTGGAAGCCCCCCGGATCTGGACTGAGGGCGCGCAAGTGGAACTGGAACCTGACTACGCGCACCATCGTGCGGCGCTGGAGGCCAAGGGGCACGAGGTCCAGCTGGTGCCGCATATCGGCGGCGGCATGAACGCCATCGCCTTCGACCCGGACGGACCGATGACCGGAGCCGCCTGCTGGCGCGCCGACGGCACCGTTTCGGCGATGGGAGGCGGGCTGGCGGATGCCGGTGTCTCGTTCCATATCTAAAATGAACCTTCCCCCGAGAGGTGTCTGATGGCACAGAAGACGCTTTTGCTGACTGGTGCGAGCCGCGGTATCGGGCATGCCACTGTCAAGCTTTTCCAGTCGGCCGGTTGGCGCGTCCTAACGGTATCGCGCAGTACGTTCGACGCGCGGTGCCCGTGGCACGCCGGCACGTCGGATCACTTTCAGGGCGATCTGACTGATCCTGACGCCCGCGCAGACCTCGTGGCGCGGCTCCGCGAGACGCTGACCGACACCGGACTGAACGCGATCGTCAACAACGCCGGAATCTCGCCCAAGGGACCGGAGGGTCAGCGTCTGGGCATGGCCGCCAGCAGCGACGAGATCTGGCATCATGTGCTGAACGTCAACCTGATCGGCCCGGCCACGCTTATGCGTGACCTGCTGCCGGAACTGTAGCGCACGCAGGGCGCGGTGGTGAACGTGGGCTCCATCGTCGGCACGCGCGTACACCCGTTCGCGGGCACCGCCTATGTCTGTTCCGAGGCCGCGCTGGCCACGCTGACGCGCGAGGCGGCGGCCGAACTCGGCCCCCGGGGCATCCGCGTAAACATGGCCACGCCGGGCGAGATCGAGACCGAGATCCTGTCACCGGGCACCGAGGACATGGCCCGCCTGATCCCGATGTGGCGCCTCGGCCAGCCTGACGAGGTCGCCCATGTCGTCCTGTTCCCATGTTCGGGCGAGGTGACTTACGTCAACGGAGCATCCATCGACGTGAATGGGGGGCAGCATGTCTGATGCCGCCCCACGATCGCCTGTGCGATCAGTAGCCGCGCGCCGCGTCGGCAACGTCGCTGCAGGTGCCGGTCCTTGCGTATTCCAGCAGGTTGGCGGCGATAATGCGTCCGCCGGTGCCCGCGTCGATCTGCGACGCCACGTGCGGCGTGACCGTGATATCGGGATGGTTCCAGAACGGATGGTCGGCAGGCAGCGGTTCCTGGTGAAAGACGTCAAGCGTCGCCTGCTTCAACTGACCGTCGTTCAGCGCCGCGAGCAGGTCTTCGTCGACAAGATGCGGACCTCGGGCACAGTTGATGACGCAAGCTTCCCTCGGAAGCCTGGCAAACAGATCGGCGGACAGGATTCCGCGCGTCTCATCGGTCAGCGGCAACAGGTTAACGAGAATTTCGCAGCCGTCGAGGAACTGGTCCAGGCAATCGATGCCGGCAAAGCAGGTCACGCCGTGCAGCGTTTTCGGCGATTTCGACCAGCCCCGGGTGGCGAAGCCCAGCCCGGCCAGAGTCTGGGCCGAGGCGGCACCAAGGTTGCCCAGCCCCATCACGCCGACGGTCCGGTTCGGCGCCACCGGGACCACGATAGCGTGCCAGTCGGCCTCGGCCTGCGCCCGCAACTGGCGCGGCATGTCCCGGTGGTGGCGCAGGACGTGCAGGGCGACGTATTCCCGCATGCGCTGGGTCAGGTCGCTGCCCACGGTGCGAATGATCGGCACCCCCGCCGGCAATTCCATGTCGGCCAGGACGTGGTCGATCCCCGCACCGATCGACACGATTGCCTTGAGGTTCTCGAACCGCGCAATGTCACCCGTGCGCGGCCGCCAGACCACCGCGAAATCGACGGTCGCGGGATCGCCCGGATGGTCCATAGACGTGACCTCCCAGCCGGGCAGCAGGCTTTGCAGCATCTCCACCCACCACTGGGTCTTGTCGTCGGCGGGTAGGTAAACGGCGGCTTTCATGGCACTGTCCTTCTTCGTTCGCATCATCGGGTAGGGATATGAATTTCAAACAGCTGGAAGCGTTTTACTGGCTCAGCCAGATTCAGAATTACCGGCAGACCGCGCAGCGGCTTGGGTTGACCCAGCCTGCGGTTTCGGCGCGCATCCAGTCTCTGGAGGCCGACCTGGGCAAGACCCTGATCGACCGGACCGCGCCCAATTTCAGGCTGACGGACCAAGGGATCGAGGTGGCGGATTTCGCGCTGCAGTTCCTGAACCTGCGCGAAACCATGAACACCCGGCTTCTGGACAAGCACAAGAAACGGTTGTCCATCGGGCTGGCGGGGATGGCGGCGCTGACCTGGGGGCCGGTGCTGTTGCAGCGCGTGCGCGACGACCTTCCGGAATTGACGCTGGACGTCTATTCCAGCTCGGACCTGCAACTCGCGCGGTTCATCGACGCGGGCACGCTGGACCTGGCTTTTACCGCCAGCGGGGACCGCGTGCCCGAAGCAGAGTTCACCACCCGGTTCGAAGTCGGCTGGGTGGCGCGCCCAGACCTTGTGGAAGGGGTAGAACAACCGATGACGCCCGAGGCGCTGCGCAACTTGCCGCTGGTGCTGTACCCCAAGACCTCGCCGCTCTGGAACCCGGTGGCCGAGGTCATCGACGAGATGCGCTCGCACCGCGGGGCACGGCACTACGGAAACTCGCTGGCGACGATGTACGAAATGCTGCGGCTGGGCTACGGCGCCTCGGCGCTGGCACTGGTCGGGGTCGAAAAGGAATTGGCGGATGGCCGGCTGGTGCAACTGAGCGTGACCGAGGAGATTCCGCCGCTCGACCTTGCCTGCACCTTCGCCAACCGGGCACGGCGCAAGCAGGTCCGGCTGGTGTTGGACCTGGCGCGCGAATGCGCGCGCGAGTGGTGTCGGGATCATCCGCGTCATGCCACCTTCATCGACGGTGTCTGAGGCTTACTGCCCCAGCTTCGTCTCGACAATCCTGGTTGCGCCAGACAGCTCGCCCAGATGCGTGCCCCCGGTCACCTTGGCCTCGCTGATGCGGCCGCGTTCGGTCTTCAACTCGCCCTCTTCCAGAACGGCATCGAGGTCTTCGGGCGCGATGAATAGCACGCCGCTGTCGTCAGCCAGCACCGCGTAGCCCGGGAGCACCGCGGCCCCGCCGATCGAAACCGGGACGTTGAAACCGCCGCCGGAATTGTAGAGCCGGGTCGTGACCGGCGAGGGCCCACGGGACCACATAGCAAAGCCCTGCTCGGCGATTTCGACGGTGTCGGTGTGCGGGCCGTCGACGCAGCCTCCTTCGAGCCCGATCATCGCTGCCATGCGGGTCACGCCGCCGCCCCAGCAAGCGTATTTCGTATCGCCCAGCCGGTCGACGGCCAGGAAGTAGCCCGGCCCGCACTGGCTGAGGCAATGGTGCAGCAGCGTGGAATCGAGCCCCGGGATCGCCAGCGTGGCGACGGTCGCCGCGACGACCTTGCCCGGCAGGACGGGTTGGATGGCAGGCGCGGCAAAGCCGAAGTGATAGAAATGGCCGATGGTGGCGGTTTCCAGTTTCGCCAACCGGTCCAGCTTATCCTGCGGGATGGCGGCGGGCATCGGGTTCATCTTGTAGGTCAGGTTGGTCATGGTCGGTCCTTATTGCTTGCCCAGAACAAGGTCGGGCAGGAAAGTCGCGAACTGCGGCACGTAAGTGAGAAGGATCAGCACGGCGAAGAGCGGCAGCAGCATCGGCAGCACGGCCATCGTCACCCTTTCGAAGCGGACGCGGCCGACCTCGGACACGATGTAGAGGCCGATGCCCATCGGCGGGGTGGCGATGCCGATCAAGAGCCCCAGCTGGATGATGATGCCGAAATGAACCCGGTCGATGCCGTAGGCGTCGATGATCGGCAACAGCGTCGGCACCAGGATGAGCTTGGCCGGAACCCCCTCGACCACGCAGCCGACGAGGATGATGAAGACCAGGAGCAGCCCGAGAAAGACGTTGCGGTTCTCGGTCAGGGAAAAGGTCCAGTCGGCCAGCTTTTGCGGCGTCTGGTCGATGGCCAGCAACCAGCCCATCGCGATGGAAAAGGCGATGATGATCATGATGACAGACGTCATCATGGCGGTGTCCGACAGCGCCTGCTTGAACTTGTCCAAGGTCAGTTCGCGGTACCAGATGCCCAGCCCGATGCAGTAGACGCAGGCCAGCACACCGGCCTCGGTCGCGGTGACCAAGCCGAACAGGATGCTGCCGAGGATGATCGCGGGGGCCACAAGCGCGGCAAAGCCGTGGCGGGCGGTTGCCACAACCTGGCGCGGGGTGGCGCGCGGCTGGGTCGGGAAATCCTCGAAACCCGCGCGCAGCCGGACGTAGAGCATCAGCGCCAAGCCGACCAGCAGTCCGGGCACCAATCCGGCAAGGAACATCCGTTCGATGCTTTGCTGGGCGAGGAAGGCATAGATGACGAGCCCGATGGACGGCGGGATCAGCGGCCCGATGACCGATGACGCGACGGTGATCGCGGCGGCGAAATCGGACTTGTAGCCGTTTTCGCGCATGGCCTTGATCTCGATCGCGCCAAGCCCCGCGCAATCCGCCACGGCGGCGCCCGAGATGCCGGCAAAGATCATCGACGACAGGATGTTGACCTGCGCCAGCCCGGCCTTCAGGTGCCCGACCAGAGCGTTGGCGAAGGTGAAGATGCGCTCGGTCACGCCGGTCACGTTCATCAGGTTGCCGGCCATGATGAAGAACGGCACCGCGGTCAGCGACGCCTTGTTCACGCCTTCCAGCATCTGCTGCGGGATGATCTGCATCGCCGAGGAGAAATCCGAGGTAGCAAAGGTCAGCACGGTCGCAGCACCGATGGCGATCGACACGGGAACGCGAACGAGGATCAGCGCGATAAAGGTTCCGATCAGGATCCAAGCCATGGCCTCAGGTCTCCGGGTGGTGGTCTGCGACGTTTTCAGGCAGGCCCGCGGCCATCTTAGCAAGGTCGATCAGGGCGGTGATCGCCACCAGGGCGGCGGACAGGAACAGCGGGACCGACAGCGCCAGGCGCGGCAGTTCGAACCCTGCGGGCAGGATCGCGCCGTCATAGACGCCACGGGACGTGGCGATGACCTGCGGGACCTGCCAGAGCAGCACACCCGTCACGGTCAGCGTGGCGATGTCGGTCAGCACCCGCGTCACCGCCATGCCCACCGGCCCGAAAAGTCCGGCGATGAAATCGACACGCACGTCCTTCAGACGGGCGTACATGGCGAAAAAACCGAAGAAGCTGAGCCAGATGAAGAACACCATCGTCCAAGGCCACATCCAGTAGGCCGCGAGGCTAAGCGGGCGCAGGATGATGGTCGCCACGGTCAGACCGAGCATCACCAGAAGGCAGGTGTTGGACAGCCAAAGGAAGATGCCCGCGAGGTTCCAGTTCAGATGGTCGCCCCGGTAGAGAGCCTGCTGAAGCGGGCCCTCCGGTTCATAGCTGAATGGGTTCACTGGCTGGGCGCCCGGCTGGCCTCGACCGCTTCCATGAAGCCTTCGGGCAGTTCGCCGCTCTCGGCCATTTCGGCGTAGAAGCTCTGCATCTTCTCGACCAGCGGTGCGGTGTCGAGCACGGTGAAGGTAGCGCCGGCCTCCTTCATGCGGGCGATGCTTTCGTCCGCGACACCGAACATGACCTCCTGCGAGTAGTCGCCGGCTTCGTCGTAGGCCTTCATCAGGCCGGCACGGGTCTCTTCGTCGAGTGCGGCGAGCGCGTCTTCGTTCACCATGAAGCCGATCGACTGCCAGTATTCGTCGTGGCGGGTGATGTAGGGCGCGACTTCGTTGAACCGCATCGACTCGACCAGCGCGATGGGCGAATTGACCGCCTGAACGATGCTCTTCGAGATACCTTGGTAAACCTCGGTCCACGGCAGGGTGATGACCTCGGCGCCAAGGTGATCCCAGGTTTCGATGGCGACCTTGTTCTCGTGCATCCGCAGCTTGACGCCTGCGATGTCGGCGGCGGATTCGATGGGCACGTTCGACACCATCACGCGGTAGGGCCCGCGCAGTACCCGGGTCGGGTCGCCCAGCGGGCGGACGCCGGACTGCTCGGCGGCGTTGTCGAACCAGCCGCTCACGGTGTCCGATGTCATGAAGCGCTGCCAGTGGTCGTAGTCGTCAAAGGCAAAGGCGGCGGCAACCCAGGCCAGCGCCGGTTCCCACTTCTTCATGTAGCCGAAGCCTTCAGCGTAGATCTGGATGATGTTGGCCTGAAGCTGTTCGAGCACGGCGTCTTCCTTGCCGAGCTGCTCGTTCGGGTAGACTTCGATCTTCAACTCGCCGCCGGTGTATTCCTCGGTCAGTTCGGCAAATTTGGAGAACACCTGCCCCTCGGGGCTGTCCACCGGCATCTTGGTGGCCATGCGCCACGTGGTTTCGGCCAGTGCGGGACCGGCAAGCGCCAGTGCCATCGCGGTCGTCAGGGTCAGTCGCAAATTCTTGGTCATGTCGTTTCTCCGTGTTGTGGGCTGCCCGACCGGTTTCCGGTTCGTGAGTGCCTGTAAGCGACGCAGCCTCTGGGTTTTACGGGGTCGGTGTCGGCCGGTCCGCGGATGAATGTCAGTCGTGCAGGCCCCGGGCGACGTGGTCGCGCACTAGCGTCGCGCCGATGGTGGCCAGCCGCGCGACCAGCTTGCTGCCGGTCTCAGCCGAGCACAGGGTGGGGTCGCATCCGAATGCGCCGGTGTCCGTCGCCTCCAGCGCCTCGATCGGCACTTGGATCTTGGCGCCGTCGACGGTCACGCTGTTGAAGCCGGAAATCGGCAGGCCCTTGATCTCGGATCCTTCGGGGGCCGCGCGGATGAGGTCGGTGCGCAGGATATCGGGATAGAAATGCAGGCCCACCGACGTCAGCGGGTCGCCGCCGTGGCCTGACGACTTTGCCGCCTGCTCCTTGCCGATCAGGCCCGGCAGTTCGCCATAAGCTACCTGCCACAGGTACATCGACGGCACGAACAGCCCGGCCTTCTGGCGCCAGCGCAGCGTGACTTCGGTGATCGCGGGCACATTGCCGCCGTGGCCGTTCACGATCATCACCTTGCGGATACCGTGGCGATTCAGGCAGGCGAACATGTCGTCCAGGATACCGCAAAGCGTGGCATGGCTGATCGAGATTCCGCCCTGGCTGCTGTCGAAGTAGTCGCGCCCGCCGAAGGGAATCACTGGAGCAACAAAGGTCGCCACGCCGTCGGCGCGGGCGGCCTTGGCGATCTCCATGGCCATCAGGTCGGCGGCGAGGTAGTCGCCCATAGGCGCATGGATGCCCTGATCCTCGAGCGACCCCATCGGAAGCAGGACGACGGCCTCGGCGGTCAGGTGCTGCCGCGCCTCTTCGGATGTGAGTTCGGCCATGCGGATCTTTTCGATCATGAATACGCTCCTGCGCTCGGGTGTTGGTGTCAGTCAAACGGCACTGCGGACCGGCGTCCAATTCAAAGGGATTGTCGCGCGATAGAGAAAATTTTCCGCCCCCGGTGTCACGGCGTTCGCTGGCACGTGGACGGGCCAGGACGTCGTGCGACCGGCCTGGGTGGTCCGAACCGGGGCGATCCGGAACGGCGCGGGGTCGATCAGTGTCGCGGCCCCGGTGGCGATCTCTGCCGCCATCTGTCCTGCACCCGGACCAAGACCGAACCCATGCCCGGAAAAGCCGGTGGCGATCACCAGACCGGGCAGACCCGGCGCCTCGTCGATCACCGGCACGCCGTCCGGCGCGACGTCGATGATGCCGCCCCAGCTTTCCACCACCGGTACACCGGAAAGCGCCGGAAAGACGCGGACCACGTCGCGCCAGGCCCGTGCCAGCGTTCTGCGCTGCGGGTCGGGGTCCAGAACCCGGTCTTGCTCAAAAGGACCGGGCCGGTCGGTCTGCCAGCGGCGGGGCGTGCGCAGGTCCTGCATCCGGCTGCCGTCCACCGTCACCGCGATTTCGCGCCGGTTCCGCACCAGCCCGCGCGCGAAGCGCGATGATTGCAACAGGAGATCGCAGGTCAACTGAACCGGGACGCGCCCGCGGCGGGTGATCGTGTATCCGCCATCGGCGCGCGGACGTATTCCGAAACGACCGTTGCCAAGCGCCATGTCCGGCCCGCCTGGTGCCGGGGCGGTCCGCAGGACCGAACTGCGCACCCGTACCTGCGGCAGGTCGATCCCGAGATTGGCGCAGAACAGGCGTGACCAGGCGCCTGCCGCCAGGATCGCACCGTCACACCGGATCACACCTTGTGCCGTCCCGACCGCAGACACCCGGCCGGCTTTGGTCTCAAGCCCGCGCACTGCGCAATTGTTCAGGTTGACGGCACCCGCATCGCGGGCGGCCTCCGCCAGAGCAGAGGCCGCGAGGGAGGGTTCGGCGCGACCGTCATCGGCAGTCATCAGGCCGTCCGTATCCGCCAGGCGTGCGCCGGGAAACGCGGCGTAGACGATCCCGCTGCGGCGAAACCCGGTATCGCGCCCGGTCCGCGTCTTCAGGTCCTGCCAAAGCATCAGGCTTTCGATGCCCAGAGGGTACTCTGCCACGGCGCGGCCCATGCGCCGGACTCAGCCCCAGTTGCGGCCCGACTGCTCTTCGGCAATCCGGCCCTTTTTTCGACCAGTGCCACCCGCAACCCCTGTTCCGAAGCCCAGAGGGCGGCGGAACAGCCGATGATGATGCCGCCTTGTGGCGGAGGTCGGCCGCGTCTGGCAGGCTGACGTCGCCCCCGGACTTCCTGCACGACTGGACGCATCACAGACCCGGCTCACCGCCAGTTCCGACACGCCGGCGCTGCTGGGAAGGCAGACGACCTCCGCCACAAGGCGGCCAATGTCCTCGGGCTGGGTGATCTCTTCGCGCGGCAGGTCGTGGCGGAGTGTCATGTTGGTGGCGGTGAACCCCGGACAAATCGCGCAGGCGCGCACGCCCCGGTCCCACCCGGCGCGCGGCATGGGACAGCGCGACCACGGCGTGTTTGGTCATCTGGTAGCCCCCGTTCAGGCCAGCAGCCGCTTGCCGGACAGAGAGGTGAGCACGATCACCCTGCCGCGGCCGGATCGGCACAGCGCGGGCATCGCGGCGCGAGTCAGGCGGAACGGCGCCTTGACGTTGATCTCCAGCAGGTGGTCGAGCGCATCTTCCATGTCGTCGTCGGGCTGCGGCGCGTCTGGTATCAGCTCCAGCGGGCCGCCGGTCCCGGCGTTGTTGATCAGGGCGTCGATGCGGCCGAAACGGTCCTCGACGGCGTTCACGAACGCCCGTGCGGCCGCCCTGTCCGCGGCATCGTAGGGCATCACCAGCGGATCGAGCGCGGCAATCTCGGGCGGCAGGCTGTCGGGACGGCGCAGACCCATCGCCAGCCGGAGGCCCCGCGCGGCGAGCGCCTGCGCCATGGCCGCCCCGATCCCCCGGTTGCCGCCGGTGATCATCGCCACAGGCGCGGTCATGCCAGGGTCTCCGGTGCGGCCTTGATGCAGGCTGCGGTCCAGTCCGGCCCCATGTCCTGCGCGTCTGGCAGGGCCTCGGCGCAGGCCGGTTCGGCCAGCGGACAGCGGGTGCGGAAGGGGCAGCCCGACGGAGGGTTCGCCGAGCTTGGCAGTTCGCCGGGCAGGATCCGTGGCGCGCCGTCTTTCTGGCGTGGCTTCATGCTGGGCGTCGCGGTCAGAAGGGCGCGGGTGTAGGGATGGGCGGGGTTGGCGAAAATCTGGTCCGACGGCCCCTGTTCGACGATGCGACCCAGGTACATGACCACGATCCGGGTGCACAGGTGGCGCACCACGTGCAGATCGTGGCTGATGAACAGCATCGCCAGCCCGAGGTCGGCGCGCAGGTCCATCAGCAGGTTGACCACCTGCGCCTGGATCGAGACGTCGAGCGCCGAAACCGGTTCGTCCGCGACGATGAAATCGGGCCGGGTGGACAGAGCGCGGGCCACTGCGATGCGCTGGCGCTGGCCGCCGGAAAACGCGTGCGGCCGCCGCCCGGCGGCGTCGCCAGACAGGCCCACGAGGTCAAGCAGGCGGTGCACCTCCGCGTCGATCTCACCCGGCGGCACCAGCTGGTGGATGCGCAGCCCGTCCGCCACCTGCGCCCCGATGCTGCGGCGCGGATCGAGTGATCCGAACGGATCCTGAAACACCATCTGCATCCGCCGCGACAGCCGGCGCTGCTCTGCTGAGGACAGGCCCGCCAGGTCGCGGCCGTCGAACAGGACGCTGCCCTCGGTCGGGCGTTCGAGGCCCATCATCATGCGGCCGAGGGTGGATTTGCCGCAGCCGCTTTCGCCGACCACGCCCACGGTTTCGCCGGGCGCCAGCGACAGCGTCACGTCACGCACCGCCCATACGTTTCGGGTACGGCCAAGCATACCTTGGCGGCTGGGAAAGTTGCGGGCGAGGCCCCGGGCCTCGACCAGTGGTGCAAAGTCGGCGGCGGCATCAAACATCAGCAGACCTCCTTCCAGCGAATACAACGGGTGACGCGGCCTTGGGCGAGGTCGCGGATCGCCGGGGCGTCTGCCTCGCACTGCGTCTGCGCATGGGCGCAGCGCGGCGCGAATCGGCAGCCCGGCGGCATGGCGCGCGGCGGCGGCACGGTGCCCGGGATGGCGTGCAGCCGCTCGGCCCCGCCTTCGGGTACGGACGCGATCAGCGCCGCGGTGTAAGGATGCTTCGGGTCGGCAAAGACCTCTGCCACCGGTCCCGCCTCGACCACTTCGCCGGCGTACATCACGACCACGCGGTCGGCGAGTTCCGACACCACGGCAAGATCGTGGGTGACAAAGATCAGCCCCATGCCGGGGGTGTCCTCTTTCAGTTTGCGGAACAGGTCGAGGATTTGGGCCTGGATCGTCGGGTCGAGTGCGGTCGTCGGTTCGTCGGCTACCAGCAGCCGCGGATTGTTGGCCACGGCCAGTGCGATCATGGCGCGTTGGCGCTGCCCGCCCGACAGTTCGTGCGGGTAGGCGCGGCGGCGATGCTCGGCATCCGGGATGCCGACGTGGCGCAACAGTTCGATCACGCGGGCCTTGACCGCCGCTTTATCCGTCAGGCCGCCGGCACGCAGCGCCTCGGCCAGCTGGTCGCCGACCCGGTAGACCGGGTTCAGCGCCGCGGCGGCATCCTGGAACACCATCGACACCTCGGGACCGCGCAGCGCGCGAAACGCCTCTTCGTCCACTTGGGCGAGGTCCAGAACCTGCCCGTCGCGGGTGCGGTAGAGCATCTGGCCGCTCGTTACCCGCAGCTGATCGGGCAGCAGCCCCAGAAGCGCCAGGCTGGTCAGCGTCTTGCCGGACCCGCTTTCGCCGACCAGCGCGACGGTCTCGCCGGGCATTACCGACAGACCCGACCGGCGCACCAGGTCGATCTGCGGATTCTGGCCGACGGAAATCGCCAGTTCGTAGATTTCGACCAGCGGACCGTCCTGCGCCTCTGCCATCGGTGCCACGGTGCGGCGCCGTGCCGGGCGGCGCATCCACAGCGCCCCGCCACGCGTGACCTCGCGCGGGTCCAACGCCTCCTGCAGTCGGTCGCACAGCAGGTTGAAGGTCAGGATCGTGCCCGCCAGCGCCAGCGACGGCCAGACCAGCAGCATCGGCGCCTGCTCCATCGCGCCGCGCGCGGACCGGATCATCAGGCCCCAGGACGGGGTCGGCGGCACGACGCCCAGCCCGAGGAAACTGAGCCCGCTTTCGATCACCATAGCCGAGGCCACGACCAGCGACATCTGCACCAGAAGCGGCGGCAGCACGTTGGGCAGGATGGTTCGGCCGAGGATCGCCAGCGGGTGAGCCCCCATTGAGCGTTGCGCGTTCACGTAATCCAGCCCGCGCACCTGTAGCGTCGCTGCATAGACCACGCGGGCGTAATTCGGCGTGTAAAGCAGCGTCAGCGCCAGGATCAGCGGCCACGTGCCCGCGCCAAGGATCGTGACCACCAGCAGCGCCAGCAGCAGCGGCGGCAGGCATAACAGGACTTCTGCCGCGCGCACGGTCAACACCTCAACAAAGCCGCGAAAGTAGCCGCCGAGCAGGCCGAGCACGGTGCCGATGATCGCCGCCGCCAGCGCCGAGCCGACGGCGACGAACAGCGACGCCCGCCCGCCCCAGATCAGCCGTGCCAGCACGTCGCGGCCGAAATCGTCCTGGCCCAGCAAATGCGCGGACGACGAGCCGGCAAACCGGTTTGGAATGTCCATGGCGCGCACGTCCTGCAGCGGCAGAACCGGGGCCAGTAGCAGCACGGCCACCAGCGTCGCGACGATGCCGCCTGGCAGCAGCAGCTTGCGGGTTGCGCGGCTCATGACTTCACCAGCGAAATGCGCGGGTCGAGCGCGGCGTTCACCACGTCCACGACGAGGTTCAGAAAAACAAAGAGGATCGAGATAGTCATGACGATACCCACCACCTCGGGATAGTCGCGCGCATCGACCGCGGCGACGAGGTAGCCCGACAGCCCGGGCCAGTTGAACACGAACTCCACCAGGACCGTTCCGCCAATCAGCGTGCCCATCTCGAGCCCGAGAATGGTCAGCACCGGGATCAGTGCGTTGCGCACGACATGCCGGCGCAGGATCGTGTTGCGCGCCAACCCCTTGGCGCGCGCGGTGCGCACATGGTCGCGCTCAAGCACCTCCAGCACGGAGGCGCGGGTCATACGGGTCATGACCGCCCAAAGGCTCAGCGCCACCGTCCCCGCGGGCAGGATCAGTAGCTTGAGGTGCTGCACGGGGTCTTCGGAGAACGGAACGAAGCCGCCCGCCGGCAGCCATTTCAGTTGCTGCGCGAAAATCAGGATAACGACGGAGCCGACGACGAAAACCGGTGTCGACAGGGCCGCCGAGGACAGCAGCGACACGAAGGCATCCACATTGCCGCCCGACCGGATCGCCGCCCAGGTGCCGAGCGGCACGCCGGCGAGACTGGCCAGCAGCGCGGCAGTCACGATCACTTCGAGCGTGCGCGGAAGGCGGGTGGCGATCTGCTCCATCACCGGTGCGCCGTCGCGGAACGACGCGCCGAGATCGCCGGACAGAACCCCTCCCAGATGGTCGATGTATTGCTTCCACAACGGGGCGTTCAGCCCCATCTTCTCGCGCAGGGCGGCCACCGCCTGCGGGTCGGCGGCGATGCTGCCCTGGCTCAGGAGCAGCTCCGCCGGATCGCCCGGGATCAGGTGCAGCAGAAGGAAGACTAGCGTCACCACCACCCAGACAAGGAAGATGGCGACGAGGCTGCGGTATGCGATGTATCGGACCATCAGGCGACTATTTTCAGCCCAGCATCGTCTCTTCCAGCGTGATGCCGGAATAGAAGGTCAGCTGACCGGGCAGATTGCTGAAGCCGGTGACGTTCTGCGCCATGCCATAGCCCTGCGCCCGCCACGCGAGCCCGACCAGAGGCACCGTGTCGATGGCCACTTGCTCCAGTTCGCGGTAGATCGCCTTGCGTTGCTCGGTGTCGAAGGTCGCGCGGCCTCGGGCGAACAGCTCGGTGATCTCGGGCGTCGGCATCTCGTAGCTGCGCACGAAGGAGGCGGGCAGCGATCCGTCGAGCACGTTGACCAGACCGTCGGGGTCGTTGTTGTCGGCGGTGGTGCCCATTACGGCCAGGTCGTACTGGCCTTCATTGCCCTTCTTCACCCGGCTCGACCATTCTGGCAGGTCGAGCTGTACGTTGATGCCGATCATCGACAAATACGCCTGGCAGACCTCGGCAGTCGACTGGTGCATCCCGTATTGGGCGGTCGACAGCATGGTGCAGGAGAAGCCGCCGGGATAGCCCGCCTCGCCCAAGAGCGCCTTGGCCTTTTCCGGGTCGTAGGCCCAGGCATCGGCCAGGTCGGTGTTGTAGAACTCGGACCCTTCGGCGATGGGAAGGTGGTTCAGCGCGCCGCCCCGGTCATAGAAGGCCGCCGCGACGATGTCTTCGCGCTTGATGGCGTGGGCCACGGCCTGCCGCACCTTCGGATTGTCGAAGGGTGCCTTGCTGCCGTTGAAGGTAAGGTACATGAACGGGCCATCCGTGACGTCGAGCTTGAGCGCCTGGTTCTCTTCGACCTGCGCCATCGCCTGCCAGGGCACGTATTCCGCAAGGTCCACGTCGCCCGCTTCGAGCGCGGCCACGCGCAGGTTTTCATCTGCGTACACGATGGCTTCGACGCCCGCCAGCTTGGGCAGACCTTCCTTGTAGTAGCCGTCGAAGGCCTTGAGGCTCAGCGACACGCCGCGTTCGACGCTGTCCAGCGTGAACGGGCCGGCGCCGATTTCGGTCTCGGGGCTTTCACCGGTCTTGATGATCGGCATGTGGTAATGGGCGAACCAGCCGGGCAGAACGGCCAGCGGTTCCGACGTATGCATCTTGACGGTACGGGTGTCGGGCGTTTCGACCTTGGTGATCAGCGCCATCTGGCCCTGGCGGAAGGCGGCGCTGTCGGGCTTTGCGGCCTCGGCCACGGTATAGGCCACATCCTCGGCGGTTACCGGCGACCCGTCGTGCCAGTGCGCCTCGCGCAATGTGAAGGTCCAGACGCCTGCATCGTCCACCGACCAGTCCTCGGCCAGTTCGCCGCGCAGCATGCCATCCGGCCCATAGCTGAGCAGTCCGCGGTGTATCATCAGTTTGATGGTACCCGCTGCCGTGCCGGCGGACGTCCAGGCCGCAAGGCTGGGCGGGAAGGTCGACAGGGCAAAGCGCAGCGTGCCGCCCTCCTGCGCCATCAATTCGCGGGGCCCGAGAAAGCTGAGCGCGCTGACCCCGGCGAGCGATGCGGCAATAAAGTCGCGGCGGTTGAGATCGTTGGTCATCGTAGTCTCCTTGTCGATGGATGCAGGCTCTTGCCGGCCCTTCGGGATTGGATTGGTCGTAATCGTTACTCGACAGCGACCCGGCGTTCTTCGGGGCGGCCATAACCGCCGCCGCCCGGGGTCACGACTTCGAGCCATTCGCCCTTGCGCAGGGTCCCCGCGCCTCGGTCGAAGGGCTGGCTGCCCGGGCTGGTGGCATAGCTGCCGGAACCGCCTTCGCCACCGCCGTCGAGGCCCCAGGACCGCGACAGGTTGCGCGAAATGTCGACGCGCACGAGGCAGTCCTCGGTCGCGCGGTATACCCGCCGCAGCCCCATGCCGCCGCGATGCCGGCCCGCCCCTTCCGAGCCGTCGACCAGTTCGTACCGTTCAAGGATCAGGGGGTATTCCACCTCCAGCGCCTCGACCGGCAGGTTCGACGTGTTGGTCGCGTGGACGTGGATGCCGTCCAGCCCGTCGGCATTGGGCCGGGCCCCGCCGCCGCCGCCGATGGTTTCGAGGTAGACCCAGTAGGCGCACTTGTCGGCTGGGCTCTGCCGGGTGCCCGAAAACAGCGCCACGGTGCAGGACGAATTGGTGCAGGCCGAAACACGCGCGGGCGCGGCCTGCGCCAGCGCGCCCAGTATCAGGTCGGCCACGCGCTGACAGGTCTGTACCCGGCCGTTCACGGCCGCCGGGTGCGCACAGTTCAGGATCGACCCGTCCGGCGCGGTCACCGTGATCGGCCGCGCCAGCCCGGCGTTGGGCAGCACCGAGGGGTCTACCACAGATTTCACTATGTAGTAGACCGTCGCCAGCAGCGCGGTCCGGGTCATGTTGATGCCCGCGCGCACCTGAGGCGGTGCCTCGAAAGCCAGCGCGATGTCTTCGCCCGCGATCGTCACCGTGACCGCCAGCGGAATCGGATCGTCGAAATCGAGATTGTCGAACACGTCCTCGAAGCGCCAGCTGCCGTCCGGCAGCGCGGCGATGCCCGCGCGCATCTTGCGCTCGGCATAGTCAAGAAGCGCCTGCCCAGAGCGCAGCACCGTATCGGCGCCGTACCGATCGCACAGGTCCTGGAAGCGCTGCACACCAACCCGGTTCGCGGCCATCTGGGCGCGCAGGTCCGACAGGCGTTCGCGCGGCACCTGGCAATTCAGCAGGATGAGGTTCTGCACGTCCTCCTGCAACACGCCTTCGCGACAGAGCCGGATCGGCGGGATACGCAGGCCTTCCTGGTAGATATGGGCATGCGCCCGGTCGACGAAATCGGAATGGTGCGCGAGGTTCACGGTCCAGGCCACCAGCGTGCCGCCGTAAAAGATCGGTTCGGCCAGTACGATGTCGGGCAGGTGCGTACCGCCACCCTGGTAGGCATCGTTGCCGACAAAGACGTCGCCGGGGCGGATGCCCTTGGCCGCGTGCAGTTTCAGCACCATCGGGATGAAGTCGAGAAAGCTGCCGAGGTGCACCGGGATGTGTTCCGCCTGGCAGAGCGTGCGCCCCTCGACATCGAAGAGCGCGGTCGAGCAGTCTCGACGTTCCTTGATGTTGGTCGAATAGGACGCGCGCACCAGCGCCTCGCCGGTTTCCTCGACGATGGAGGACAGGGCGGCGCCGATGACCTCGACGGTGATTGGGTCCAGGGCAGCGGACAGGGTCATTGGCCAAGCTCCAGGATCAGGTTTTCGGTTGCGTCGACACGCGCCGATACGCCGGGCGGGATCAGCGTCGTGGTGTCCATCTGCTCGACGATGGCCGGACCGTCAAAGCGCATGCCCGGGCGCAGCCGGTCGCGCGCATAAAGCGTCGTCTCGGTAAAGCAGCCGGTTTCGGGATACCATGTCTGGCGCGCTCCGATGATGGCATGGGCGGCGTCCTCCGGTCCCGGTTCGTGGCTTGGCAAGGTAGCCTTTTCGACCTGGCCCACGGCTTCGGCCCGGAAGGTGACACAGAAGATCCGTTCGTCTTCAACCGCAAAGCCGTAGAGCCGCTTGTGGGCCTCGGTAAACCCGGCGCGCAGGCTGGCCAGGCTCTCTTCGGATATGGGACCGTCAGGCAAGTCGATGGACAGTTCGTAATTCTGACCTTCGTAGCGCATGTCGATGCGGCGGATCAGGCCGCGCTTGTCCTGTGCGATCTCTTCCGCCTCGAACCACAGTTCGACCTCGCCGGTCACGGCCTCGACCGCGTCACGAATGTTGACCAGCATCGACGCCTCAAGCGGCATCAGACGGGTCAGCGGAAATTCGGCGCGCAGGTCGGTCAGCAGCAGACCCATCGCGCAGAGCGTGCCCGGCGTGCGCGGGATGATCACCCGGGTCATCCCGAGTTCCTGCGCCAGGCGAACCGCGTGCAACGGCCCTGCGCCGCCGAAGGCCATCAGCGCGTAGGCGCGCGGATCGTGCCCGCGCTGCACCGAAATGACCCGGATCGCCTTGGCCATGTTGGCGGTAACCACGGAAATGATTCCCTGCGCGGTGGCCATCGTGTCCATGTCCAGGCGCTCGGCCATCCCGTCGATGGCGGCCAGCGCGAGGTCGCGCCGCACTTCCATACGACCGCCCAGCAGATGCTTCGGGTTGAGAACCTGAAGCACGATGTTGGCGTCCGTGACGGTCGATTCCTCGCCACCACGCCCGTAGCAGACCGGACCGGGATCGGCCCCTGCGCTTTCCGGACCGACCTTCAACAGTCCGCCAGAATCAATCCGCGCGATGGACCCGCCGCCCGCGCCAACGGTGTGGATGTCCAGCATCGGCGCCTTGATCGGGTAGCCGTGGACCTGTGCTTCGTTCGTGCGCGCGCATTGGCCCCCGGCCATGAGCGCCACGTCGGACGACGTGCCGCCCATGTCGAAAGTGATTATGTCGGGCTCACCGGCCGCCTTGCCGATCACCTGTGCGGCCACCACGCCGGTCGAGGGGCCGGAGAGAACCGCGCGCACCGGGGTTTCCGCCGCAACTTCGAAGCGCACGACGCCGCCGTTCGACTGGGTCAGGTGCGGCGGGACCGTCAGGCCAAGGTTTTCGAGCCGCGGCGACAGGCGGTGGACATAGCGTTGCATGATCGGGCCGAGGTAGGCGTTGACCGTCGCAGTGGACAGGCGTTCGAATTCACGAAACTCCGGCGCGATTTCGCGGCTGGCGCAAAGAAAGACGCCCGGCAGTTCTTTTTCGAGGATCTCTCTCGCGCGTCGCTCATGCGCGGGGTTCACGAAGGCATAGAGAAAGCAGATCGCCACAGCCTCGACCCCGGCCGCGCGCAATCCGGCGGCGGCCTCGCGGACGGCGTCTTCGTCCAGCGCCATTTCGACCGTGCCGTCGTGCAGCAGCCTTTCGCGTACCTCGAACCGCAGGGCGCGAGGCACAAGCGTTTGCGGCTTCTCGGCGAAGATGTCGTAGAGATCGGGGCGCTTCTGGCGGCCAATCTCGAGAAGGTCACGGAAACCCTCGGTCGTCAGCAACCCGACGCGTGCGCCCCGATGCGTGATCAGCGCGTTTGTTGCAACGGTGGTGCCGTGTCCAAGGTATGCGACAGCGGACGCCGGATCCTGCGTTGCGCCGATGCATTCGCGCATGCCTTGCTCGACGCCCTGCGCGATGCCGCGGGACGGGTCGTCGGGTGTGGAGGATACTTTCCAAATTTCCATCCGTCCGGAGATTTCATCAAAGAGGCAGATGTCGGTGAACGTGCCGCCGCTGTCAACGCCGACGCGCCAGCGTGCGCTTGCGGGTGTCGTTGTGGTGATGTCTTTCATCGCGTCGCGATTTCCTGTCATGCCATTGCCGCTGTGCCCCTTCGGTACGAGGGCCGGGATTGGGCCCATCGGACACGCTGGGTCCGTGCTCCGTCCAATCCAAAACTTTTTTTGTAACCAAGAAATTTTCTATCGTGCCGATCCGCGAGCCCTCATCAGCGCATGGCTTGCCGAAGAATGACAATCTCAAGTTGCGCTGCGAGGCCAGCGCCCCCCGGCAATGCCGAAAGTTGGTCGCACGATCACTCAATCGGATCGGATCGCAGCCCCCCTGTCCCGCGCCGAGCCAAGCTGCGATTCGGTCAAGCTAAGAATTTGGCGTAGCCCTGTAAGGTGCTTTGACCCAGATAGGCCGCTGCGCCCCGCGACGCCGACAAGGATCCCCCGTCGGATCCGTGTTACAAAACCCAATCGCTTCGCGCCCCTCTCCTTGTATGTTTCCTTGACTGCCAAATTTGATCAGAGTGGTGGTTGCCCGGATGAGACGGCCATCCCATCCGGGCGTGCGATTTGGGTCGTCCTCCCCTTGGCTTTTGGGGCCGTAGGGCAGCTTGACCGGATCGTTTCATGGAAAACTGATCTGAACAGATGAAAGGGAGTCCCGGATGTCCCGCATATAAGGAGAGGCCGCTTCCCCCCAGCTTGCCACAGAGCAAGTATACGTCGGCATCGACGTGAGTAAATCGCGACTTGATGTTTTTCTGCACCCGATTGGCCAGTCGCAAAGCGTGGCGAATGACAAACCTGGCCTGCAGCAGTTGGTCCGATTTCTGCGCAAGCATGGGCCTCAACTGATCGTGCTCGAAGCGACCGGCAACTATCATCGGCGCGCGCACCGTCATTTGCACAATGCCGGCTTCGCCGTGGCCTTGATGAACCTGTTTCGGACGCGAAAGTTTGCCGACATGCTCGGCCAACTTGCCACGACCGACAAAATCGATGCCCGTTCGTTCGCCATGTTCGCGGCTATGGTCCGTCCTGAGGCCAAGGCTCCCCCTGCCCCGGCTCAGACCGATCTGGCGGCTTTGCTTGTGGCACGGCGGCAAGCGTCTCAAGCCAAAGGCGCGCTGAACAACCAGCTAGGCGTGACCGAACACCGTAAGCGGTGTCTGCGGCCCACGCGGGATCAGCTTGACGGATTGAAGTTCCAGGGAAGCAGATCGTCGATCTTGCTGGCTGTGTGACCGGCGGCGATCACCTCAAGGGTCGCCCTGAGATACGCGAATAGTTCGACGCC
>NZ_JBGFGP010000123.1:0-282 GCF_041224545.1 Sedimentitalea sp. XS_ASV28
AAAGGTGCTGACCCGGGCATTACGGCTGCGGGTGCGCGACATCTGCCGGCAGGTGTGCCGCGAGAACGAGGTCGACATCTTGCGCGGGGTGCTGTCGAGCGATCACGCCCACATGTTCGTCTCGGTGCCGCCGAAGCGCGGAATCTCGGATCTGGTGCGCAAGATGAAGGGCCGTTCGTTCCACAAGGTGCAACGGGAGTTTCCAGCCATCTGAAAGCGCTACTGGGGCTGCCGGTTTTGGGGGCGAGGGTCCTTTTCAACCACCAACGGTGCCATCACCGA
>NZ_JBGFGP010000041.1:0-5109 GCF_041224545.1 Sedimentitalea sp. XS_ASV28
ATATCCCTGTTATTTTTATTGGAGTTGTTGCGGAGATTGTTTGATGAAACTAGAGAAGGCAGTGGATTTGTGTCTGTTTTGGGTTTTTGGTGATGCTTTTGATATCGCACCGTGGGTATTGGGTGTCGGCGTGTGAGAAGAACGCGCCGGTTGCGTTTGAGCGTTCGTTTTCGCGTGGGTTCGGGACGGAGACGGATTTGCGGGATCTGGATGGGCGTCTGGTGGTGTCGCACGATCCGCCCTGCGGGGATGTCTTGGGTGTGGATGCGGTGTTTTCGCGGGTTGCGGCGCATGATGCGGGCTTGCCGATGGCGCTGAACATCAAGTCCGACGGGTTGCAGGGCCTGGTGTCCTCGGCGGTTGCGCGGCATGGTCTTACGGGGTGTTTCGTTTTCGACATGGCGGTGCCGGACGCGGTGCAGTGGCTGAAGGCGGAGACGGGGATCGCGGTGTTCACGCGGCATTCGGATGTCGAGGCGGTCCCGGCCTTTTACGACGAGGCGGCGGGGGTCTGGCTGGACGCGTTCCGGAGCGACTGGTGGGACATGGATGTGGTTGCGGCGCATCTTGAGGCGGGCAAGCGGGTGGCGATCGTGTCGCCCGAGCTGCACGGGCGCGATCACCGGGCGGTGTGGACAATGCTGCGGGAGTCTGCAGTGTGTCGAAGGGACGATGTCATTCTGTGCACGGATATTCCCGAAACAGCGAAAGAGTTTTTAGGGTCATGAAGATAGAAGCGGTTGTTTTCGACATGGACGGGGTGCTGATCGATGCCAAGGACTGGCATTATCATGCCCTGAACCGGGCGCTCGAGCATTTCGGCTATACGATTTCGCGGGCGGATCACCTGTCGACCTTCGACGGTCTGCCGACCCGCAGGAAGCTGGAGATGCTGAGCCAGGAGCGGGGCCTGCCGCGCGGGCTGCACAAGTTCCTCAACGAGCTCAAGCAGAAATACACGACCGATCAGGTGCATACGTCCTGCCACCCGATCTTCGTGCATGAATACGCGCTCTCCAATCTCAAGGCGCGGGGGTACAAGCTGGGGCTGGCGTCCAATTCGGTGCGCAATTCGGTGGAGCTGATGATGGAGAAATCCGCGCTCGCGCCGTACCTGGACGTGATGCTGTCCAACGAGGACGTGAAGAAGCCCAAGCCGGACCCGGACATGTACCTGACGGCGACGCGGATGCTGGGTGTCGATCCGGCGCAGACGCTGGTGGTCGAGGACAATGACAATGGCATCCGGGCGGCGCGGGATGCGGGCTGCCACCTGCTGGTGGTGCAGAGTGTTTATGATGTGCAACTCGATCGCATTCTGGATGCGATCGCCCGGGTGGAGGGCCAGGCATGAAGATCGTGATCCCGATGGCGGGCCCCGACGAGCGGTTCAGGCAGCATGGCTTTCCCTTTGCCAAGCCGGTGGTCGAGATCGACGGGCGGCCGCTGATCGAGCATGCGCTGGATTGTCTGCGGCTGACGCCCGGTGCGGATTTCACCTTCGTGATCCGCAAGGAGGACGACCTGCGGTTTCACCTGCGCGACGTGCTGCGGCTGCTGGCGCCGGATTGCACGATCATCACCGCCGATGGCGAGACGGCGGGGGCGGCCTGCACGGTGATGCTGGCGGTCGAGCAGATCGACAATGACGAGGAGCTGCTGATTGCCAATGGCGACCAGATCCTGGATTTCGACCTGAACCGGGTGATCGAGGGGTTCCGGGCGCGCGGCCTGGATGCGGGCACGGTGGTGTTTGACAGCGTCCACCCGCGCTGGTCCTTCGTGAAGACCGACGCGCAGGGCCAGGTGATCGAGACCGCGGAAAAGCGCCCGATCAGCCGCAATGCCACGGCGGGGATCTACTATTTCCGCAAAGGCTCGGATTTCATCGCCGCGACCAAGGCGATGATCCACAAGGGGGCGAGCGTGAACGGGGGCTATTTCGTCTGCCCCAGCTTCAACGAGCTGATCCTGAAACAGAAGAAGATCGAGGTGCACCAGATCGACCGCGACCGGTACATCTCGCTTGCCACGCCGCAGGCGGTGGAAGAATACGAGCAGGTCCTGCTGGCCCGCAAGCGGGGGGGCTGAGATGAAGACCTATCGTCTGGACGACATGACCAAGGGCTGGTTCGTGGGCAATTTCGAGCCCGCGGTGCTGAAGACCGAGGCGGCGGAGGTTGCGGTCAAATCCTACACGGCGGGCACGGTCGAGCCGCGGCACTATCACAAGGTGGCGCCGGAGGTGACGCTGATCGTGTCGGGCTCGGTGCGGATGAACGAGGATCGTTACGGGGCAGGGGACATCATCCTGATCGAGCCGGGCGAAGCCACCGATTTCGAGGCGCTCAGCGATGTCACCACCGTGGTCGTCAAGCTGCCCAGCGTTGCGGGGGACAAGTATACATGCTGAATATCGTTGTGCCGATGGCGGGCCGCGGCAGCCGGTTCGCGCGGGAAGGCTATGATCTGCCCAAGCCGCTGATCCCGGTGCGGGGCCATCCGATGATCCAGGTGGTGATCGCGAACCTGCGCCCGGCCACGCCGCACCGGTTCCATTTCCTGATCCAGCGCGCCCATGACGAGAGCTACGGGCTGGCCGACCGGCTGCGCGGCTGGGCGCCGGGCTGTTCGATCCGGTTCGTCGACGAGGTGACCGAGGGCGCGGCCTGCACGGTGCTGCTGGCGCGGGACGCCATCGACAACGCGGAGCCGCTGATGATCGCCAATTGCGACCAGTATATCGACGCCTCGATCGACGATTACCTGGCCGGCATGCAGGATGCGGACGGGCTGATCATGACGATGTGGGCGGATGACGACAAATGGTCCTTCGTGCGCCGCGACGACACGGGCCGTGTCGTCGAGGTGGTGGAAAAGGTGGTCGTGTCGGACGAGGCGACGGTCGGGATCTACAATTTTGCCCGCGGCGCCGATTTCGTGCGCGGAGCGGATGCGATGATCGCGGCGGACGAGCGGGTGAACGGCGAATTCTACGTGGCGCCGGTCTATACCGCGCTGGCCGGGCAGGGGGCCGAGATCCGCTGTCATTCCATCGGCCGGGTGGGGGCGGGGATGCATGGCATCGGAGTGCCCGACGACCTGAAGGCCTTCGAGGCGAGCCCGGTATCGGCCAGGGCGGTCGCGTCCCTGCCCGGGGAGGCCGCGTCTTGAGCGACAGGAACCTGCTGGTCCGGCTGGGCAACAAGGTTGCGCAACGGATGCTGGACAGTTCGGTGCGCTGGCTGAACAGGCGGTCGGACAATTACACGACCTATCGGCAACGCCCGAAATTCGCCGAGGCGATCGGCACAAGGGGCGATCTTCTGGCGAAGAGCGAACCGATGGCGATCGTCATGCAGGGGCCGCTGCCGGTGCCCGACGACTTCACCCGCGAGACCTTTGCCATCTATCGCCGGCACATGCCGGATGTACGGCTGATCCTGTCGACCTGGGACGATACGCCGGAGGAACATCTGGCGCCGCTGCGGGAGCTGGGCGTCGAGCTGGTGCTGAGCCCGAAACCGGCAAGGCCGGGGCTCTTCAATGTCAACATGCAGCTGGTCAGTGCCGGCGCGGGCATACGCAGGGCCGTCGAGGGCGGCGCGGTCTGGGTGCTCAAGACCCGGGTCGACCAGCGGCTCTACAATCCCAATGTCATGGCGGAACTGGCGGCGATGGCCAGGACCTTTCCGGCCAGGGGCGGGTTCGACCAGAAATACCGTATCTTCGGCATCGGCTATGGCACGCTGAAATACGCGCCCTATCACGTGACCGACCAGACCGTGTTCGGCCATGCCGAGGACATGCTGAAATACTGGACGCCGCCGCTGCGCGAAGAGGATCCGCCCGCCCATTTCCCGGCGAGCGCGCATGATATCTATACCCAGGTCCCGATCGGCGAAGAGGTGCGGCTCGCGGCACCCGAGGCCTATATCGCCGCGCAATACCTGCAACGGATCGGGCGCGACCTGGAATGGACGGTCCAGGACAACTGGGCCGCCTACCGGGATTGTTTCTGCTTTGTCGATTACCAGAGCACCGATTTCTTCTGGCAGAAGACCCAGACCTGGACCCGGCTCGAACTGTTGCACCGGTACGACGTGGTCTGGACCCGGCACGAGATGACCTTTGCGCACTGGATGCTGCTCTATTCCGGGGCGCTGCTGCCCGAGGCGGCGGCCCGCTACGAGGGCGCGCTCGACCAGCTCTTCATGAGCCCGATCGACCTGGCGGATTGAGGGCCGGCGGCATGAAACTGGACCCGGCGGATGTGGCGAGGATACGCAACCACCTGCTCGGTCCGCAGGCGGCGGCGCTGATCGATTACATGTTCCGCCTGAACATCGGGGGCGACGCCGCCGCGATCCCCGGTCCGGTGCGGGAAACCGCCCGCGACCTCGGCTGGACCGACGCCGCGGACCGGCTGACCGACACCGGCGGCTTCGTCGCGGACAGCTGCCGCGAATACATGTTCTGGCTCGACCGCGACCGGGCGCTGCCCTTTGCCGGGGCCGACGGGCTGACGGCCGGGTATTTTGCCGGCAGGTCGGTGCTCGAGGTCGGCGCCGGCATGGGGGCGAACCTGATGTCCCTGTCCGCAACGGTCACCGATCTCGCGGGGGTCGAGCCGATGCCGGTCTATGCCCAGATCGGCGACATCCTGCGCGAGCGCGAGGGCCTCCCCCCGGTCGGAATCCGCACCGGCAGCGGCGAGAACATCCCCTTTCCCGATGCGCGCTTTGACGTGGCGCTCTGCGTCACCGCGCACCAGTACATGGACATCCGCCCCGCCCTCGGCGAACTCGCGCGGGTGCTGAAACCGGGCGGCGAACTGATCATCATCGGCGGCACGCTCGACCGCTACCTCCGCGACGCAGCCGCCAGCTTCCCCTCCAACCTCAAGGCCCATCTCATCACAACCCTCAACACCCTCGCCTACACCCTCCTGCACCGCCGCATCATCCCAAGCAAAGGCACCGCAACAACCAGCAGACCCATATACCCAATGCCCAAAACCATGAAAAAATGGATGACAAACGCCGGCATCAATCCACAAAACAAAACACAAAAAATCGACACAGAAACTATCCTGAAAGGAAAGAAAAT
>NZ_JBGFGP010000129.1:0-31873 GCF_041224545.1 Sedimentitalea sp. XS_ASV28
CGTCGGCATGCCCGCCTCTTGCTCCTTGATCATCCCGATAATCTGCGCCTCGGTAAAACGGCTCTTTCGCATTCGTCTGCTCCTTCAAGGTTGGGCAGACTCTACATCATGATGAGGGATTTCGCGGGGGGCAGGTCAAGCAAAACACAGCTTTGTTGTTCCAGCTGAAATGGCAAGATCCGGTTGGCCTGGACGACAAGGCAAAGCTCAGCGCCGCACGCAACTTTGAACAAGGCGGCAACAAGTGGGTCGCGGCGACACTTAGATGGTTAGATGCCTACGGCACAGCAGAACTCGGCGTACGGGCAAATATGACGCTGGATTCGGAAACAGATGTGCTGTTGGTCGTGATAGGCCGGTACACCGGGCCGCTGCTATCGGCTGGAGGCCTGGATCGGAGAGCCGCCTGGACAGATTGGGCGAGCTTACTCCAATCGATTTCCTCGGGTGCGCTCGTAACCCTGAGCAAGCTTTGCGAGGATCTCATACAACGCCAACAGGCCGTTACCGAGCTAGAAATTGACGATTCGTATGCCTTCCCAATCGGGAGCATGACCGTGGCATTCGGAATGTCACAGCAGACAGCAGATACCAACGGCCCCATCTCGCTTTAGGCACCCGCAAAGTAAGCTCTGCTATTCGGATGTCTGCTTCGGACGCATAGTCGCTCTTCTTCGCACACAAATCACAGTTCAGCGGCTTCACCCGGCGTATACACTTGGTCAATGCCGCTCCACTTGACGTTCAGAAAAACATACCATATTTTCTGACATGGAGTTGAACCATGATCACGTCGAAAATCAAGCAACGCATCCTAGGGAAGGGCCGAGGCGCCATCTTCGCACCTTCGGACTTCCTCGATATCGGGTCGCGCGCAAGCGTGGATCAGGCGTTATCGCGCCTGGCCGATCAAGGTGTGATCCGGCGGCTGACACGTGGGCTCTACGATTATCCCAGGCTCAGCCCGCGCTTCGGACTATTGGCGCCATCCGCCGATGACATCGCGCGCGCTGTTGCCCGGAAGGACAACCAGGTTCTGCAACCCTCCCCTGCCATGGCGGCGAACCAGCTCGGCCTGTCCACCCAGGTCCCGTCTAATCCGACCTACATGACCGACGGGCCTACCCGAACGAAGACGGTCGGGCGGCAGGTGATCCAGTTCCGCAATGCCTCTCCGAAGACGCTGGTCGGGGCTGGGTCGAAGACAGGCACTGTTTTCCAGGCGCTCCGCTATGTCGGCAAGGATCGTGTCGACGATCAGGTGATCGGCAAGATTGCCCGCTCGCTGGATGCCAGGGATCGGGCGCAGCTCGCAAAGCAAAGCCGACATGCCCCAGCCTGGATGCATCCGGTCGTCCAGCAGATCGTGGCACGCGCCTGAGCATGGATCGGTTCGCGAACGATACACCTGAGCATCGTGACGAAGCCTTTGGACAAGCCGCGGCAGAACTTGGCTTTGCCAAGGCGATTGTTGAGAAGGACTTCTGGGTCTGCTGGTCGCTCCACCATCTCTTCGCCCTGCCCTCCTTTGGCGATCACCTGATCTTCAAGGGAGGCACGTCGCTTTCGAAGGCTTACGACGTGATCCACCGGTTTTCCGAGGATGTGGATCTATCGCTCGACCGCACCCAACTCGGGTTTGAGGGAGATCGCGATCCAGAGAACCCTGACCTTTCTAGCGGCAAACGCAAATCTCTGCTGCAAGATCTTCAGGATGCCGCCGAGGCCACTGTCGCGGGACCCTTGCTTGATGAGATCAACGCGGTTTTCTCCGCAAGCCTCGAACTGCCCTTCTCCCTCACGATTGATGAAGACGACCCACAAACCGTGCTGTTCGCCTATCCCTCGCTACGTGCCGACAGTGACAGCTACATCCAGCCGGTCATTCGGTTCGAGTTCGGTGCACGTGGGGCACAGCTCCCGGCTGAACAACGGCCAATTGTGGCTTACGTCCAACAAGCCTTTCCTGATCTGCCTGGGTTGAATGCTGTCGATGCCCGAACTCTCGGGATCGAACGAACTTTCTGGGAGAAAGCGACGATCCTCCATATGCTCTTCCATCAGGATGAACAGAAACCACTCGCCGACCGAATGTCCCGTCACTACTACGACATGGCCCAGCTGATCGGGCACGATGCCAAGGCGCGTGCGCTGGCTCACATTTACCTCCTCGACGAGGTCGGCCACCACAAGTCCGTGTTCTTCAAGGCGGCTTGGGCAAGATACGAGGACGCGAAGCCAGGATCACTGCGCCTGCTTCCCAATGAGAAGCTCGAGGCAGCCCTCCGTCGGGATTACGCGGGAATGCGGGAAATGATCATCGGCGACGCGCCAAGCTTTGATGACGTGATGAGCGCAATCGCAGGGCTGGAAGCCGAAATCAACACGCTCTGACTGCGACCGTCTTGTCGATTCGAACACCGCTCGGCTTTGACCACCGGTCCGCCAACCCTCTGCCCCGAGTCCGTCATGAGTTATAGGATGCCATTCTATAACTCACAGATAGGGCAGATTTGAGCGATAGGACGAATGGCACGACGCACAAGCATCATCCTTCCGCCAATCCCGCGTCTTCCAATTGCTCCCGATCCGGCAAGTCCCGGAGCGACTCCAGATCGAACGCCGTGAGGAACTGATCCGTCGTCACGTAGGTGTAGGGCGCCCCGCGTCGTGGGGATCGTGGTCCCGTGCCGATGAGACCGCGTGCATGCAGCCGCCCGATCAAGTCCCGGCTGATCTCCTTGCCGAAGATGTCCTTGAGTCCGTCGCGGGTGATCGGCTGGTGATAGGCGATGGCCGCCAGCACAGCGACGTCGTACTCGCGCAGATCGAGATCCTGCTCGCCCACATCGGCGGCCGCCCGGATCGCTGGCGCATAGGCCGACCGCGTCCGCAACAGCCATCCGCCAGCGACCTTCGCGAGCTCGAAGGACCGGCCTTCGAGATCGGCTGCAAGGTCCTCGATCAGCAGATCGACCGAGGCCCCCTGCCCCACCACCCGGGCCAGATCCTCGCGCGGTACTGGCGAGGCGGACGCGAAGAGCACCGCCTCGATCCGGCGCATCCATTCCCGCCAGCGCAGGTCGGCGGGCAGGTCAGTCAACTCTCGGTCCAGATCGGCTTCGGAGTGATCCTTGGCCATCGGTCAGACCCCATAAAGCCGGAAGGTGTCGCGCCCGGTCAGCTCACGCACGGCGCCCAACTCAACCAGCCGGTCGCAGAACCGACGTGCCGCGCGATCGGAACGCAGCGAGATGAGCGACGCCGGCGCTACCACGTCTCGGCTCAGGAACAGTACCAAAGCCTCATCGGATCCCTTCGCCCGGAGCTTCGGCGCGACCTCCTTCAAGCGCGCCACACGGCGGGCAAGATCAGTGGCCTCTCGGGTCGCTTCGGTCGCCGCCGCCGCAATCGCCCGATGACAGGCCAGTTGCAGGTCTGCGCCGCTCTTCCGCAGATCGGCACGACTCAGACCGAGCGCCAGAAGCGGCAGGACATAAGACCATCCGAGCCCTTGTGCCAAAGCCGCGTCAGCCAAGATCGACGCCGTAGCGGCATCCCGCGGGCGATCCTCGATCACGGCTTGGAATACGGCCGCGGCACGCGGGACCGGCGCTCCCTGCCCCACATCCAGCCACGTTGCGATCTGCTCCACTTCAACATTAGGCAACGCCCGATGCAGCGCCTTGGTCGAAACTGGTCGTTCGACCGCGCACTGCCAGGACAGACAGACCTCTCCCGCCGGTCCGGGGCTGTCGCCGGGCTGCAAGAATGCCACCGCATCACGCAGCTCCGACGCTCGTTCCTGGCGTCCCTGGTGCGTCACACACGCCTCCGCCGTGCGCAGCGCCAGCCGTGCCCGGAGCAAGGTCTGGGGGACATCCTCGCGTTCCAACACAAGATGCAGGTAGTTCAGCGCGGCGCCCGACAAAAACGCAACATCTTCAAGGGTTTCAGCTCGCGCGGAGGTGACCCAGGCTGGCATCCGGGGTAATGTGTCGAGGTCGCTGATGGGATCGTGTCGGGCGAATGTCATACCGGAAGCCTAACCCAAGGCGGCGCTTTCGTCCACAATATGGCGTACAAACCGCCCCACCCTACTGCTCTTCACTATGTCCAATAAGTTTGCATTATCGGACATCAAGAGATACTGCTAGAAGGCAGTTCAATCTCACCGCTGGATTTTCTGAAAAATGCCCTCAGAGACCAAGAAATCGACGTCAACGCCCTCCGGTAAGCATAATGATGCTCAGCTTCGTCGTTTGTTGGCAAGGTGCCTCCAAATGCGCTGCCTCTCGTTGCACTCGAACGCGCATTTCTCGGAGCATTCTTGAGATGAGCCAACGAAACGACGGAGACGAGAGCGATCAACAGGAAAGCGCTGGCATCGCCCTGCCCTCGCATATCGCAGGGTCCGGAACCCTCGATCGACTGGTCGACACGGCCCGCGATTATGCCCGCGCCGCGGCCTCGGACAACACGCTGAAGGCCTACGCGAGGGATTGGGCGCACTTCGCTCGTTGGTGCCGGATGAAGGGTGCCGAGCCGTTGCCTCCGTCGCCGGAGATGATCGGGCTCTATCTGGCGGACCTGGCCTCCGGGATGAGCCTCTCACCTTCGCAGTCGGCGTCCCGGCCCCTGTCGGTCAGCACGATCGACCGCCGCCTGTCCGGTCTCGCCTGGAACTATGCGCAACGAGGTTACACTCTCGATCGCAAGAACCGCCACATCGCGACGGTGATGGCGGGGATCAAGCGCAAGCATGCCCGCCCGCCGGTGCAGAAGGCGGCGATCCTGGCCGAGGACATCCTCGCGATGGTCACCACCCTTCCTTTCGACCTCCGCGGACTGCGAGATCGCGCGATCCTTCTACTGGGATACGCCGGTGGCCTGCGCCGCTCTGAGATCGTCAGCCTCGACGTCCACAGGGATGACACGCCGGACTCCGGCGGCTGGATCGAGATCCTAGACGGCAAGGAGGGTGGCGGCGCCCTGCTCACGCTCAACGCCAAGACCGGCTGGCGCGAGGTCGAGGTGGGCCGCGGATCGAAGGACCAGACCTGCCCGGTGCACGCGCTGGAGCAATGGCTGCACTTCGCGAAGATCGACTTCGGCCCGGTCTTCACCCGGACCTCGCGGGACGGCAAGCGGGCGCTGGTGGGGCGGCTCAACGACAAGCACGTGGCCCGCCTGATCAAGCGCACGGTGCTCGACGCCGGGCTCCGCGCGGAGCTGCCCGAGAAAGACCGGCTCGCCCTGTTCTCCGGTCATTCGCTGCGCGCCGGCCTCGCCAGTTCGGCCGAGGTCGACGAGCGCTACGTCCAGAAACACCTGGGCCACGCCTCGGCCGAGATGACCCGCCGCTACCAGCGCCGCCGTGATCGGTTCCGGGTGAATCTGACGAAGGCCACAGGTTTGTGATCCCCGGACAGCGCGGCCAGTTGGCGTGGCATCGGGTGTCGCTGCCTCTCACCCGCGGTTCGAACGCGAAAGCCCGAATTCCGATGTAATCTGGACGAACTGCGTCACGCCGCCTGCCCGCTGAGCCGGCCATAGTAGCTGCGTTCGAGATGCAGCTCCCCTGCCCCGGCCTTCTCGACCATGCCGCGCAGCTACCCTTTGAACAGGCTGTCCGCATCCGAGCACATTCCCGAAAGTAGCCCCGCTAGATATAGAATTTGAATGGCTGCGGTCCGCCCTCCCGCGCCGAACCCATCACAAGGATGTCGCCGACCATCTTCGCGAAGCGAACCGTTACCGGCAGCCCGTCGTTGAAGTTACACGAGTTATAGTTGATCTTTGTCAGTCCCATGATGTCAGAAAGAACCGTCCGCATCTCTGGTTGACGATGCTTTGAGCGCAAGATCGTCACCATAAGCGGGTTGGGTGTTTCAGGCCCGATATACGTATCCAGCTGAGGGACGTAGCCGCTCGTCCAAAGGTAGGCGTTTTTCTCGTCCAGATTTAGGGCCGTTCCCCTGATCACGGGGTAGTCGCCTGCACGGAAGAGCTTTGCGTCACCACCCGTTGGCCTGATCCGTACACCGACGACATTCGTCCCTTTCGGCGCCGCGCGACAGAAGGCATTCCACTCCTCGTCGTTGAATGACGCCTGCCCATGGATGAAGAGCTCCTTGGGCGGTTCGGAATGCAGGTCCCGATACGCTTCGATCACAGTTCCTAAGAGTTCTTCCGCGGCGTGGGCGTTTAGATGGTACTCGTACTCGCCGGTCTTCCAAGGGCCATTCGCGCCGCGGAACACCACGCCATCGCCTTCACTCAAAAACATCTGCGCCGCGCAGCAGACGTGATTATCGCGGTTGTTCGGGAGGTTTTTGTAGACCATCCCGATGTAGCATACCCCTTCGCGCACGTTCGACAGCCTCCAGGGCGGTCGGTCCTGAGTCTTGTAGTAAAGCCCCGTCGCGATGTTCCACGCCACTGTCGCCGGGTCTTGGGTGGTTCGCTTGGGATAGCCCGCATTGTTGGTGAACGCTGTCGGTTCGAGGGTCGACTCGCGCAAGATCTGAGATGGCGCGATCGAGAGCAAGGTCGCCTTAATGTGCCTACGGAAGTCGGGAATGTCGTCAAACACGTCCTCGATGCGCGGGTTGAACCGTTCGTCCATGAAAAGGAATGACTGGGGTGACCTTGCGCGCTGCTTCTTGGGCGTTTTTCCGGCGACGAGGGTCAGACCGGCCCGCCTCGATTCCGGACGGCAGCGCTCATAGACTATCTCGGGCACGACGAATATCCATACGTCGATCGATCCCTCTTCGTTCCGCCTGAATTTGTGGACGCGCTCAGTGTAGATACGGGCGACCGCATCGACGGCCTCGTGCATGTTCTGCACCCTCGTCGCACGCTCGATAGCGTCGAACTCGACCGTCAGCGCCCTGAGCCGATCTGGATCGAACGTAACGCCGAATGTCTCTTCCAGCCCGGCGAAATCCGCGAGATGAAGGCGGTCCTTCTTCTCCGTCGGCCCCGGAGGCGGCACCGGTATCCCCGAAAGCAGCCGTCGGCTCCAAGAGCGGAAGTGGCCGATCCCGACCGACGTCCCGACAACCCCAATTCGAACCTCTCGAGCCTTCCTAGGACCGTCATGAGGTCCATATAGATAAAGGCCATCCTTTGGGTGGTGACTTCTCTGGTCATGGCAGAAGTCGAGTTCTGGCTCGTCGAAATGATCCACGATCAAGTGTGCCTCGGAAAACCTCATGAACCGTCTCCTTCGGGCACAGCATCTTTGTCATCAGCCCCTGGCCGACCGAGCGTGCTTTCGTCCTGCTCTTCGGCATCCGGATCGCCCACGTCTGGAAGTGCGGTGCTGACCGGTGACGTGAAGAGAAGTGGCTCAGCTGAACGAAGCATGTCCTGGCCCGGAGCCAGCGAAACCCGAATGTAGGCCGACTCACCGGACATAATCTGAAGGAATGCCAGAAGCCGCCCATGCCATTGCTTGTTGCGCCAACCCTTGCAGCCCGATCTGCGAAGGCGATGCATCTTCTTCGGGTCGTCTATGCGTCCGCCCAGCTCTGTATCGTTGTCCTCCGCGAAAAGGACGCGCGCCTTCAGGCGGAAGTGCCAGAAAGGCCAGTTCCGAGGAATCGCTGTAACCCCATACGACCAGACATGCTTTCGGGCAATGTTGCGCAGCATCGACGACCGGCGCTCGCCTTGCCGGCCCCAGGGTACCCGTTCACCAATTCCAACCTGGCTGGGGGACACATGGAAACCATCGCCGTTGGAGTACGCGTAAGCGACCATGCCGATCTTCCTGCAGTGCCGTTCCCATCCATCGCGCAGCAGGGCCGTGAGCATGTTCGACAAATCGCGCCCTGCGACACCGATCTCGGGCATACCCTTATCCACCGCATCCACAATCGGCACAGATGTACGCAGGCGCAACTTCGCCACACCTCCGAGGCTTTCCTCAATATCAGGCGGCGCTGCGAAAGTGATCACGCCTCGCTCATGCGCGACGGCGGGAAACGACAGCCCTTGCACCCGTCTCTTGAGGACGCCGGTTTGGACTGCTCCCGTCGCCTCGTAGAAGTGGAGTTCATCGGGCATTTCCAATATCTGAATCCAATTCGAAACCAAGGACTCTGGCTCGCGGACCAGCGGAACGGCACCGCGCTTGCGGAAGCTGTCCCATTGAGCTGCGACCGCGATGTTCTCACGACTGCACGTCACGCCTTGGCGGCGCAGCGTCTCAAGAAGCTTCGAAAGCCCTTCCGCCCAACCGCGTGTGAAATCGGCAGGCGTCGCATCGCGGAGACCATCAATCTTGGCCCCCTCCTCAATCCGTAGCGGGACTATCAAGCGAGCGTCGCCGAGACTTGCGGCAAGCGTTTTCGCCCTGTCAATGAGATCCATAGCGTCTTCGTTGGCGCGTGTGGCCACGCCCGCCACCGCCAGCACTTTCGCAGCGCGGTGCTCCAGTGCCACTCCAATCTCCTTGTGCCATCTGTCTCCAGGCTCTAGGGTCAGGATTTCGGAAAAAACGCGATACCCGTGCGCTTCGAGCTTTGGACCTAGCCATAGAATGAACTGGTCGTGGTCGGGGCGTACTCCGACGAGGAACAGGGTATCCCGTTGCGCCTCCGCCTCAACCTCGCTGTCCATCCCTGGCTTTGGAAGCAACGCTTGAAGGACGGAAGGTGGCGTCAAGCGGCCCTCGCGCTCATCCAGCGTCTCATTCAGCATCCGCTTCAGCGTACTACCGCTCGCAGGGGTCCATAACTTGGGATGAGCTTCCTCGATGTCAGGATGAGCGCGCAGCAACGCTTCAAGATCCTCGCGCCCGAAGATGTTTGCCGGAGATCGAATGGCGGGGCCGCAAATTTCCACGAGGTCCTGCTTCCGTTGTGGGGTCATCGCTACAGACGTTGACAGGATGTAGCGATCGGGCGCCAACTGATCGATCTTCGCTCGCTCCTTGGACATCTCACGCTTCAAAGCTGAGATAGCAGATCTCTCGTATCTCTTAGCTTGTAGGATCGTCAGGCTTTGCGCCTCCGGCGCGTGGCGTCCATCTATTCCACCATCGGCTCCTTCGCCGAATTGCTCGAAGCGGATGCCAAGAGCACGACCGATAAGATCGGCTGAAAGCGCCTCGAACTCAGCGGGCGATAAGGCAGAGAAATCGACAGGCATAACATCTATATATCGCCATCTAGTCCAGTTTACACCCAACATTTACCGCACAGACATGCCGATTTGGTTTTTCACAGAGAATCTAGAGCGCAGGTGCAATGTGGCTGGGTTGGACTAAATAAACCTGCGGGCATCATTTCTGGAACGGGTTTCCGCGATCACGTCGTTGAGGCGACAACTGATGTGTCACCGTGAAGGTTGGCATTCCGCCCCTGGCGGGATATTCCCGATGGGCTCGAGCAGGCGGCGGTTGTTGAACCAGTCGACCCATTCGAGGGTGGCATACTCGGCAAGCAGGTTGGCATGGCCCGCGCCTTCATCATCTGTCATCGGCGCCGGGTCTCCGCTCAGCCGCCGAAAACCGTGGCTGTAGCCATAGGGCAGATCGAGCGAGACTTCGATCCATTTCCAGCCCTCGGTCGCTATGGCTTCGGCTTCAGCCTGAAGCTTCTCGCTGACCAGACGATCGAGCAGGGCAGGGTCTTCCAGCCAGCCGCAGTCATCGCCCTGGAAGAGGTCATGCAACATGGTGCCTCCAGCCGACTCATATGCCTCGACTCCGACAAAGACGGCACGACGGTCAGAGGCGTGCACAGAGGTTTCGGTCAACATCCGCCGAAACTGATAGGGCTCCTTGTTCCAGAGCGACCGGATCGCCTCCCAAACCTGAACCTGGCGCTCGTGATCCGGATTGACCGTGAAGGCCATTAGCTGGTCCAGCGTCATTTCATCCTCGGCATTAGGCTCGAGCAGGGCAGGGGCCACGGCGGCGAGTTTCAGGCGCTGTTTGACCACCTGCGGCGTGACGACTAAAGCGGCCGCGATCTCTTCATCGCCCTGACCCTTCTCCCGAAACGCCACGAAGGCGCGGAATTGGTCGAGCGGATGCAGGGCTGCACGCTGCATGTTCTCAGCGAGCGAGTCGTCTTCGGCGAGGATCGCGGAAGTGGCATCCCGTACGATGCACGGGATGGGCGTCGTCTTGGCCAGACGCTTCTGCTTCACCAGGAGCGAGAGTGCTTGGAAGCGCCGGCCGCCAGCGGGGATTTCGAACTTGCCGGTCTCGGACCCGTCATCCGCCAGAACGGGCCGGACGCTCAGGCTCTGCAGCAACCCGCGGCGGGCGATGTCTTCGGCCAGTTCCTCGACCGAGATGCCGGCCTTGATGCGCCGGACGTTGGACTGGCTCAGCACGAGCTTGTCGAAGGGAATGTCCCGGGACGGGGACAGGGTGACTTTCTGAGCAGATTTCGCCATCAGATCTTCTCCACGACGGGCGCCGGAAGCCACTCTTCCGATCTTACTTCCCGTCACCCCTCAAACCAACAAACCTTTCCCTCTGCTGTTCTGACGCTCCCGAGACAGGACCTTAACAGCTGTTAAGTCGTCAGTCCCGAGGTGGCGGAACAGTACGCAGTCTCTCAACCTTAACAGCTGTTAAGCTGCAGATCGTCGTCCAATCAATGCCATTACCATCGGCCCACAGGAAAACTCACCGGCCACAGCTTTGGCAGTCAGAGCTCGCAAGTATCCACCAGGCGATCTGATGTCCTCAAAGCGTTCCAGCATGGCAGAAACGACGATCGACGCTTGCTCCGGACCCATGAACCGCTGCGCTTCTTCCCATGCAGATGCACTGATCCCCATGGCTGGTCGCACATGGCATGCCGCATCAAAAAGCTGGTACCAATGCCGGATTTCGCCTTGGTAGAAGGTCTTGAGCGAGGGACATGCCGTGATCACCAGGTGCAGGGGGATCTTTGGCAGGTGTCTTGTGTCCTGTTCATCGACGTCAGCCACGGGCTCATCCCTGTCCACATCTGGCACGCAGGCCGCCACCCCGCTTTTTTCTAAAGCAGGTTCAAGATCTATGGATTCTTTATTTGAATTATAATGGTGGCGCTCAGATCGAGCATCATTGGTGTTCATTTCTTCTGTTTCAGAGCCATCAATGATGTTGCGTGCCTGATCGAGGAGCGCTTCAAGATCGGCTCGATAGGCCGCGAGGGCCTCAATTGAAAGCTTGCGGCGAAGCGCGCGCGCTGTGAGGATAGCCTTGTCACGAAGCTGGTCCCAGATGCCTAAGCCTGGCTGCATCTCGTCTCCGAACTCCGCGAGGGCCGCGAGATCACGCCGCATGAGGCTTACAACCTCTCTCAGACGCCTGACGCGCTCCTCAGCCTCACGTACGACCTCTGCGGCCCGTGCTATCTCCTCGGACTGGCAGTAGAGCGGGGAAAGATCGAAGCCAAAGGCGACGCGCTCTTCGCCGTGCTTGCGGACGTAGCGCTTTCCATTGGGGCTATCACGACGCTGGAGCAAACCAGCCTCGACAAGACGCGCGAGATGACGACGCATAGTGGAGCAGGGCATACCATTCAGGCGCTCACAGATCGCCTTGTTCGAGGGGAAGACTACCATCTCGGCGTTCCCGCCAAGTGCATCGTCTGGAAAGAAGCTGAGGAGCCCCTGCAAAACAGTCAAATCACGTTCTGACACGCCAAAGGCCGCTTGCGCCTTGGAGAGCTCGCGCAGGAGTTCCCACTTGTTGACGGGTCTACCCGGAACAGATGCCTCGGGTCGCTCGATCACGCGTAGATGGGCGTGCGAGATAGGCCGCATAAACGGCGAAATCGGTGTGTACTCCATGAAAACGTTCACGAAGGCAAAATTTCTACGGCCCGCGAATCGCTTTGCGCTTGCGGGGTAGGGGCCAGAACGCTACATTCAGAAGTGCGAAAACTGAGATTTTGTAGCGGGCTGATCCCGGTGCGAAACCTTACAAAGGTCTCGTGAAGCTAGCTTCTCGGGGCCTTTTTCTTTTTGCCTGTATCGTGCCTCCTTCTTGTTGGTTGCTCTTCCTCAGTCTCCTGAACGCTTCCAGCGCTCATGAAGCTCGGTAATCAGCTTTGGGGCATTGCCCTCCAACCAGCTGATAAAATCAGGTTCATCCGTAGTCAGATCGAGTTTAAGCTGCTTGCCTTGGCGGCCGGTCTTGACCGTCGCAGCTCCGACACCGGGGATCGCCAAAGCAGGCACGTCCTTTCTAGACGGGTTTGCTTTCTTCTCTGGGCTCTTCGCAGCTGACAGAACTGCGAGAAACGTACGCTCAGAAACCTCATCGACCGAGCCGGAACTTTCGGACTTGGCTGCATGAGCTACGGCTTGCAGTTGGTCTCGATCGCCGTCGTAGGCACCCAAAGCCTTTTTGAGCTCTTCCCATCTCGGGCGACCAATCCCGGGAGCCGCACCAATTGCCTGGATGAGTTCCTCGCCGACCGTCCGAACGACACTCAAGAGTTGTGAAACCCCAGCTTCGTGGAGGTTAAGGACTTCGGCGACACCTCGATTGGTGCGCTCAGCCCCTTCCAAATGGTCACCGTCCAGAAGCGCCGTCGCAACAAGCGCACGTTCAATAAAGCTCAGATCACGACGCTCTTGGTTCTCGAGAAGCTGATCTCGAAGCGCTTGATCACCATCAACTTCCGTGACGATGGCTCGAACTTTGATACCGAGCTCGCGACATGCTTCCAGGCGTCTGCGGCCATAGATCAGGTTGTAGCGATCGCCTTCCAGTGGGCGGACCAAGACAGGCACACGCTGACCATTCTTGGAGATTGAATTCTTCAGGCCCTCAACTTCAATCTGAAGCCTGTCATCCAATCGTCCTTCGGTAATAATCTGCGCCGGATCGATCTCAAATACACCGCCACGCAGTCGGCGCCCTTCAAGAGCGTCAGGAGCGTTGCGAAGGGTCTGCAGCGGCAGGCCAAGTTTAGGCTTTCTTGCCATTCCGCCCCCATGTGTTCTGGATGATTTCAGCGATCTCATCGTTCACTGCGTTCATGGATTCGATCGCACGATCAAACGTCTGACGCGTGAAGTCCTTCTTGTCAGCTTCGTAGAGCGTTTGCTTGGTCAAGCCGGCATCAGAAATTGCGGTCGATTCAACCATGTGATTGGTCAGGACCGACCTCCCGAACAGTCCGCGAATGAAAGCGATGACTTCGGTTTGTGGTGCGTCGCCGACTTTGTATCGCGTTGGCAAAAAGCGCAGCCAATCGAAGCGCAGATTTGCGCCTGCATCCCTGATCACTCCCAGGAGATCCGCGGTCATTCGCAGGAATTGGGACATCGACATGAGGTCAAGCATCTGCGGGTGAACCGTCACGAGGACACCCGAGGACGCGGAAAGTGCTGACATCGTCAAGAAACCAAGCTGCGGCGGGCAGTCGATCACAACAACGTCGTAGTTCGCTTCAACACTATCGAGTGCGTCATGAACTCTCGCGAAGAACGCTTTCGCTCCGCCTCGCTGGATAGCAGCAGGCGTCTCGTGCTCGAACTCCATGAGTTCAAGGTTGCCCGGGATAAGATCAAGGCCGCGGATGTAGGTCTTGCGGATCACGTCGGCGATCGGAACCGGATCGTCATAGCGAACGGCATCATAGAGGGTTCCGCCCTCCATAAGGTCGAGTTCTGGCTGGATTCCGTGAAGAGCCGAAAGAGATGCTTGGGGGTCGAGATCGATCGCAAGAACCCTGTACCCCTTGAGCGCCAAGCGCTGAGCGAGGTGAGCAGACGTCGTCGTTTTGCCACTGCCGCCCTTGAAGTTCACCACTGAAACAACTTGTAGCTCGTCACCGTCGCGACGCCCAGGCACGTAAGTTCCAGACTTTTTTGCGTTTCCTTCAAGCGTCTGCCGGATTTCCCAGATATCGTCGAGCGTATAGCGACGATGACTTCCAGCCGTCGTCTCAACGTCAACGATCTTTCCTTCTCGATGAAGCTTCCGAAGATAGGTATGGTCGACGCCAAGGAGCTCAGCAGCTTCGCCGCTGGTCAAAGTGCGCATCACCTTCTTTGCATCCGGAGGGAAGTGTGCGGCGCGCTGAGCATGCAGGTTCGACGCGAGAAGTTCCGCGTAGTGCCCGATGGCGATGTCTAGATCCTGCTCTACTTCGCTCATGTCTGCCCCGATCCGTGGGCGCGTTTTTTATGTGACCGCGCGTTATTTTTCGAGACTATTGCCCGACCAGCCAGATTCGTGCAAGCACTTTCTAGATTTAGTGGCAATCGGTTAGGCCAACACAAGTGTGATCCTCAGAGGAACCCCAGCTTTTCAGCACGCTCCAGCAGCATTCTGACTGAGGAAGGCTGCCAGCTGGTGCGACCGCGAGGGGTGCGCTCACGCATGGATTCCAGTCGGTCGCAGATTGCCTGCAAGGTGATCTCCGGGTCAGAACCTTTGATTGCGGCGACAATCGCAGGCAGGCGATCTTCGGTTTCGCGACGTCCAGCGCGTCCAAGCACTTCAGCGGTCAGGAATCCGTCCGCCACGTATGCCTTCACGGCGCGGAGCAGGCGGCTTTGCGTCCAGCGCCGATCATGGGGCAGGGGGCCATTGATGATCCGCAGGACGTCTTCCCAAGCCATATCGGGGCGCAAACGGCGCACATGGGGCACCCAATCCTGCGCAGTTTCGTTCAAGCGCTCCATGTAGCCGTCCTGTCGCGCCAGCCGCACCTTGCGCAGCGCTTCAGGGTCTTTGGCGCGAAGACCTGGGTTGCCGCCGACGCGGCCCTTTGAGCGTGCCGAGGCAAGTCCGGCTTTGGTACGCTCGCGGATCAGAGCGCGTTCGAACTCAGCCGCAGCGCCCAGAACCTGCAACGTGAACTTGCCCTGGGGCGAGGCAGTGTCGATCGGGTCCTGGAGCGAGCGGAAGAACGCCCCCTTGCCCTCCAGTCTTTCGATCACCTCAAGTAGGTGCGACAAAGACCGCGCAAGCCGGTCGATCCGCACGACGACCAGCGTGTCGCCCTTGCCAATCCGCTCCAGCACACGTGCAAGCACGGGCCGCGCGCGATTGCCGCCCGAGGCGTGCTCTTCAAAGATCTCGGCGCATCCCGCAGACTGCAGTGCCTCAGACTGGGGTAGGGGGGTCTGATCCTCGGTGGAGACGCGCGCATAGCCAATCAGGGGCATGAAACTGGGCCGTTTGCAATTTAATATATATCCAGTAAACGACCGTTTCTAAACAGATGCAAGGGCGCTCTCTGTGGTGCGACTCATTAAAAGGCCCTTGGTTTTCATACGCCGAGCGCGATCAGAGGGATCTCGCAGACCACCGCGCGCGCGTGCTATATAGGGTGTGCAGGCGCACCCTGACGAAACACTTGGGTAATGTGCAAAAGTACCGTATCTTGCATATATGAAGCCTCAAGTATCTACGCAGTATAATAAATTTGACGATCCTCTAGTGGATGCGGAGAGGATTGAAGAGACGTCCGAGGACGACCTGTGGTTCCTTCCCGGTCCAATGGAAGTGGAGCCGGATTATCTGCTGCCCGGGCCAAAGGCAAAGCCGCGTGAAACCGCAGTCCTCGACGATTGGCGACGCGCCGAGGCGGGCAGTGCCGCCCGTCTCGCCCGTGTGGCTGGCCGGATTGGCGCGCTGGATGATCGTTTGCGGCGTGGCCCGGAGGGCTGGCGGCACAGGCTCGCGCTGATGGAGGCGGCAGACCTCAGCTGGTTTGTGGGCGACCGAATTGGCCCGGATCGGCTGGCACTCTGGATATCCATGCGCTTGTCCGGGGTGCAGGACGACACCGCAGCGCTCGCGCGTGTCGGATGGGCGGTGCGGCGCCTTACAGGCGGTCCCGGCCCAGAGGTGGACCTATCCGCTTTCCTCGATCGCCGTGACCCTAAAAACATGGCGGATGAAGCCGAGCCCTTTGCAGATCGCGCAGGCGTTTGGCTTGACCTGATGGCGCAAGCCGCCGACCTGCACCCGATCACGCGCGCCTGCATGGGGTTTCACCTCTGGAGCCTTGCGGGCCTCGGGCAACAGGGCGACCGTATGGAAGCGGCGGTTACCGCCTCACGCATTGCCGCCAGCGAAGGCGCGAATTCGAATGGGGGGGCCATCTTTGCGCCTCTGGCTATGCGCGGGGCAGGGGGGCTGCGCGCCAGTGGCCCACCTGCCGAGCGCATGCAGCGTTGGCTCGAGGGAATGGAAACAGCATGCCTGACCGCGATGCGGCACCTCGACGATATCCAGGCATGGTCAGCGCGGGCGGACAACATGATGGCACCGCTCTCTGGCAAGACACCACCTGCATTGCGCGCGGTGCTGACCGAATGGCCCGCCGTCTCCGCTCCAATGGCCGAGACCCTGACCGGTGCCAGCCGCGCCGCCGTCCAGCGCAACCTTGCTTGGATGAAAGCGCAAGGTCTAATCCGCGAGGTGACCGAACAGGGGCGTTTCCGCATGTGGCGGGCGATGCCATGAAACACCTCTAAAAAAGCACTCGTTTTGATGCGTAACATCTGTTGATAGTTCACGGAGGCGTTAGTGTCCGAGGACGTGGTGTAATTTCTGCGCCTTCATCGGTGTAATCCCGGGTGGCCATCGAGGTGTATGGTCGAGGTTGAGTTTGGCGACTTCAACCACGAACCTTACGGAGACCCCGATGACCAAGACCAACATGGACCTTTCCGAGCTTCTCGCAAAGCATGACCAGGGCGACTTTCTGCGCGCCGTCGCCGAGGCAGTGCTGCAGCTGATCATGGAGACTGATGTCGAGGGCCTGATCGGCGCCGGACGGCATGAGCGCAACGGCGAGCGCACGACTTGGCGCAACGGGTATCGAGAGCGCGCTCTCGATACCCGTTTGGGCACGCTGAACCTGCGGGTGCCCAAGTTGCGGCAGGGCAGCTATTTCCCCAGCTTCCTCGAGGCCCGCAAGACCTCGGAGCAGGCGCTGGTAGCGGTCATCCAGGAGGCCTGGATCGGCGGGGTCTCGACACGGCGTGTCGATGAACTGGTTCAGGCGATGGGGCTCTCGGGCATTTCGAAGAGCACAGTCTCCAAGCTCTGCAAGGATATCGACGAACGGGTCGGCGAGTTCCTGAACCGGCCGCTCAGCGGCGAGTGGCCCTATCTCTGGCTGGACGCCACCTATCTCAAGGTCCGTCAGGGCGGACGGATCGTGCCTGTAGCAGCAATAATCGCTGTCGCCGCCAATACTGAGGGTCGGCGCCAGATCATCGGCCTGGGTATCGGGCCTTCGGAGGCCGAGACCTTCTGGACCGAGTTCCTGCGTTCCCTGAAGGCCCGCGGCCTCGGCGGCATCAGGCTGGTGATCAGCGACGCCCATACCGGCCTCAAGGCCGCCATTGCCCGGGTCTTCGAGGCGACATGGCAAAGGTGCCGGGTTCACTGGATGCGCGATGCGCTGGCGCACGTCTCGCGGGGTCAGCACACCGTCGTTGCCGCCGCGATCCGGCAGGCCTTCGACCAGCCCGACCGTGTCCATGCCGGCGAGACCTGGCGCAAGGTGGCCGAGCAGTTGCGCACGCGCTGGCCCAAACTGGCCGACCTCATGGACAACTGCGAGCACGACGTGCTGGCCTACATGTCGTTCCCGCGCCAGCACCGGACCAAGTTGACAGCACCAATCCCATCGAGCACCTGAACAAGGAGGTGAAGCGCCGCGCCGACGTGGTCGGGATCTTCCCCAACGAGGCCTCCATAATGCGCCTGATCGGCGCCGTTCTGTTCGAACAGAACGACGAATGGCAGACCGCAAGCCGCTACATGATGGTCGAAGCCTTCGCTCAGATCGACAAGGAGGAGATCGATCCCATTCTCAGCATCACAACGAAAGCCGCCTGATCATGACCTCAGACCACCTGAGAAATTACACCACCTTGACGGACGTGACCACGGAGGCTCGGAATCGTGACAGACCAAAAATATGAGACAGTCGATTTCGACGTGCGGCTCAGCAATAGTAGTCAGATGGATTTGCAGTGTTTTCACCTATCTGTGGGATCCTCTAGTCGCTCTAGCCTCAAACTCTTTATTTCGAAATCACGAAAGAATAAGTCTCTTGGGCGCACAAACTGGGGCACGAAAATTGCGATCTCCCAGTGGACAGACGGGGTCAGTTTATAGAGCTGGGCGACCGCCCCATGAGGCCGAAACAGCCGATCACCGCTCAGATCTTGATCAATGCCGCCGTCGCGTACATGAAGGCGATGCCGCCCAGAAACCCGACCAGTACGGCTGGTGACATCAGCGCCGCCTGCCTGTCGGCGTTTTGACGTACAAGGTAGGCGCTGACCTCGACCATGACTTGCAGGATCGCACCCGCTCCGACGGCGAGTGCCAGTGCCGACCATTGCGGCGCATAGGCAAGGCTACCCGCCCACATTCCGAGGATGGCCGGGCTACCGGCGAGCAGGGTCAGGGCGACAAACGTCCAAAGCGTTGGCCGGGCACGAAGCATCGGGGCGGCGATACCGATGCCCTCGGTGACATTGTGCAAGGCAAAGCCTAGGACGAGGAAAGTTCCAAGCCCCGCCGACCCGGCGGCGAATGCGCCGCCGATTGCCAGCCCTTCGCCGAAGTTGTGAAGTCCGATCCCGAGGGCAATGTAGAACGCAAGCGCGATGCCTTCCGGATTGCCGCGCCAGCGCCCGATAGCCATCAATAGAAGAAAGCTTGTAAGCGCCGCCAGCCAGACCATGGCAGAACCTTGGAATATCGCGGCCGCTTCTGCCGATAGCTCCAGTGCCTCGGATATGGTGTCGATCAGCAGGAAGGCCAGCAACCCGACCGTCAGCGCCAGCAGAAAGTTCATCCCCCTTTGCCCGACGCCCTTCATGGCCGGATAGAACATCAGGCCAAGCGCTACCGGCAAAAGGCCGACGATCGCCCCGATCACCGCCTGGAGCCGAAGTTGCCCCCAGGTGGGACTTGGCGTCGAAACTGCAACCGCGATCTCGTGCCCAAAGGTCGCGCCTGTGTTCGTCAGCAGATTGACATGATGGGCCTCGCCAAGGACCCACGGATAGGGAATGCGCAGCCAGACCGCATCGCCTCGGGCAATCGGCCCCGCCGGTTCCTGCGTGAAGGTCCAGTATGCATCATCCACGGCAACCTGCGCGACCACCATCGCTTCCGATCCGCCGGCGCGCACCCTGAGCGATATCCCCGACCCATCGAGGATCGTCCGTTCGACGGTCAGCGCCTCGACCGGGGGGGCGCCGTTGTTGAAGCCGCGCAAGGGATCGAGCGAGGCGATCCAGACAAAGGCGCCCAGCATGACGGCCAGCGGCACGAGGACGAGAAGCAGACGGGTCATTGGCGGGCGGCTGCGTTGGATATGATCGGTTATGCTCCGGCCTCCCGCACGTCGAAAAAGCCCATCCAGCCAAGTTCGGTGAACTCGGCCTGATGCGCATGGAACATATACATCCCGTCCTCGTGATCGGCGAAGCTGAACTCGAGGATGCCGCGCTGCGCCTGACACTGCATGATCACATCGACCGTGCGCAGGGTCGGCGTGAGCTGGGTGCCGGTGTCGTAATAGTCAAAGAAATTCCCATGCAGGTGCAACGAGTTGATCGGATCGAACTCGGTCGCGTTCATGAGGTAGATGCGAACCGGGCGCGACTTGTCGATCCGGATCGGCGCGTTCATGTAAGCTTGGCCGACCGTGTTTACGGCATAGACCTCGTTCTCACCATCGAAATTGGTGTCAAAGCCGTTCATCACCATCGCCAGTTCCTGCCATTCGGCGTTTTCCGGGTTGCCCAGCACACGCGACGCCGCAACGGCCGCAAATTCGGGGTGGCGCGCCGGATCCGGATCGACCACGAAAAGGCCGTACATGCCCTTGTGCATGTGCCGTTTCAGTGGCAGGGCATGGCAATGGTAGAGGTGGCAGCCGAAGGGCTTGGCATCGAATTCGTAAACGAACTCCTCGCCCGGATCGATCAGCCCGGCGCCTTGAACGCCGTCCATCCGCGCCGAGTGAATGCCGTGAAAATGCATGGAATGCGGGTGTGACCCGAGGTTGCGAAAGACGATCCTCAGTCGTTCGCCCTCCTTCGCTCGCAGGGCGGGGCCTGGCACGCGGCCGTTGAACGTCCAGGCGGGAAAGAAAACGCCGGGAGCGATCTCGATCTCCACGTCGATGGCGTCCACCTCGAACGTTCGCAACGTGCGCCCATCCGGCAGGACTTCGGTGCGACCGGTCTCCCAGTCGGTCAGCATGGCCGTCGGGTCGAACCCGTTCCGGGCGTGGTCGACCTGGCCGACCATCGTCATGTTGCCATGCGCCATGCCACTGTCATGGGCCGAATACGGATCGACCGCCCCGCCGGACATCGCATGCCCCGCCATCGGGTCGGGCGTTGCCTGGGATTGCGCGCGGCTCGCGGCCACGGCCGCTCCGCCGGCAGCCACCAGACCGCTGACCAACAACGCGCGTCGCGACGCCGATACTGGCTCCGTGACCATCGCAGGTGGCGCTGTGGGCCGAGATGTCTCCACGGCGGACGACACATCGCGCCCTCGCTTGCTGGTATCGACAGGCATGGACGATGTCCCCTCAGATGACACGCAGGCCAAAGTCCCGGCGCAAAAAGTTAGCCTCGGCTAATAATCATCGCTTAGGCTTTACGAGTCAATCCCGATCGTGCGAGGGTGACGGCATGACGGATGATGAGAACCTTGACTCAAACGAGGCAGAGGCACGTGCGGTCGAATCCCGCGCCGAGGCCTTCATCGGTGTGCGCGAAGCGCGGCGCAGCGAAGTGGCGGAAGATTATGTCGAACTGATCGCCGAACTCATCCACGAGAACGGCGAGGCCCGGCCGGTCGATATTGCGACACGCATGGGCGTGACCGCGCCAACAGTCGCCAAGACGCTTGGCCGTCTGGCGCGGGACGGCCTGATCACTCGCGCGAAATACCGCTCGGTCTTCCTGACTGAGGAAGGTCGGGCGCTTGCCAAGGAATGCAGACATCGCCACGAGATCGTCTTGCGGTTTCTCCTGAGCCTCGGGCTCGATCCCGAGACCGCGGAACGCGATGCCGAAGGCATCGAGCACCATGTCAGCGAACGGACGCTTGCCCTGTTCGCGGCCTTTTCCAAGCGGTCATAGGCGGGTGGTTGCCGCTGAAATAAGTCGTTTTGCCGAGGACTTGAACAAGCCAACCTTCAGATGTTCCAAGAAACGTGATATTGTGCCGCTTTCATTCGGATCGCGCGGGTAGTAGATCAAGATCATGAGACGTTGGGCACGCCTTATCTGTATCCTCTCGCTGGTGGCTTTTGCCATCGGCGCGGTCGCGCAGTCTGCTGGCTCAATTGCCATGGCCTCGTCAATGGTCTCCACGGATGGCGGCATGATGGCGATGGACGATTGCGACGCCTGTAGCAGCTTGGAAGACGGTAAGATGGGTTCCGTCTGTGATTTTGTGTGCAATGCCGCGGGAATGGCCGCTCTTCTTTCGATCCCGGCTGGTACCAGCCCGATCGCTGCCACCGCAGCCCATCAAATCCAGCTCGTGGACGTTCCGCACGGAATATCCGGCCCCCCGGCCCAGCAACCTCCTCGATTCTACCTCTGATCTGACACACGGCGCCTGATTGCGCTTCGTGTGTTTCTCCGTGCCGGACGCCCTCAAATGGGCGTTTGCGCGGGGCCATGAACATCGCCGCGCAATTGCTTTGGCGGTGTACAGTGAAATCAGAGAGTGTTCATCCATGTCCTCCCAAATCAGTTCCCGTTTCAGTCGCCGATCTTTTCTTGCAACGTCCTTGGCGGGTATCGGCGCCACGGCTTTCGGAAAGCCTCTGCGCGCCGGGCCGCAAATCCGCAGCTTTTCGCTGCGCCCCGCGCCGGGACAGGCAAGGTTGGTCCCAGAACCTTATCCCGCAACCCCCGTTTGGGGCTTCAACGGCCAGGTTCCCGGCCCGGAGCTACGGGCTCGGCAAGGCGATCAGCTGCGCATCGCCGTCACAAACGGTCTGGACGAGGAAACCACCGTCCATTGGCACGGACTTCGTCTGCCGAACGCGATGGATGGGGTTCCACACCTGACGCAGAAGCCGATCGCACCCGGAGAAACCTTCACCTACGAGTTCGACGCGATCGATGCCGGAACCTTCTGGTATCACCCCCACCAGCGCAGTTTCGAGCAGGTCGGACGTGGGCTGGCCGGACCGCTCATCATCGACGAACCCAACCCGCCGCGGGTCGACCGCGATGTCACCTGGCTGCTTGACGACTGGCGGCTGACACAGGACGCGGCGATTGCGGATGACTTCGGCGCAGCCATGGACATGAGCCATGCGGGCCGTCTGGGCAATACTGTCACGATAAATGGGCGTGTTCCCGATGTCTTCGTGGTGCGGCAAGGCGAACGTATCCGGTTACGGCTGATCAATGCCGCCAACGCCCGCATCTTCGCGCTCGACTTCGGCGACCTTTCCGCGCGCATCATTGCGCTCGACGGCCAGCCGATCACCCCGCACGCCGCGCCTGACGGTGTCGTGGTTCTGGGCCCGGCGATGCGTGCCGACATAATGCTCGATTGCCCTGCCGACCCGGGAACCACGCTTCAAATCGTCGACCGCGCCTATCGCGATAATGAATTCAACCTGCTGGATGTCGACTATGACGACACGCCCTTGCGTGCCGCGCCGCCAGATTGGGAAATTGCCCTTCCAGCCAATCCGCTGATCGAACCTGATCTGAACGCGGCCCGTCGTCACGAAATCCTGTTCACCGGGGGCATGATGGGAGCAATGGTCGAGCGCCAGATGGGCCTGAGCCAGTCAGGCAGCATGATGGGCGGAATGATGGGTGGCGTTGTGGGCGGCGGCATGTGGTTCGTCAATGGCGTTGCGGCCGAAGGGCACATGCTCGATCCCTTCCTGACATTGGAGCGCGACGCGAGCCATGTCCTCCACATGACGAACGCCACGGCGTTCGACCATCCGATCCACCTGCACGGCCACTCCTTCCGCGTCATCAGCCGCAATGGCGTTCGGACCGAATTCCGTGAATGGCAGGACACCGTGCTGATCGCGCCGCGCGAGCAGGTCGAAATCGCCCTGGTCGCCGACAATCCCGGAGACTGGATGTTCCATTGCCACATCCTCGAGCACCAGGCGGCCGGGATGATGGGCGTGATCCGCGTCGCATGAGCAGAGGAGCATGCAGATTGAAGTCGATTGAGATTGGATGTCGGCCAAACCGGCGCAAGGTACTCACCGCGGCACTCAGTATCGGCGTCGCTTCGATGTTGCCGGGGTTCGCACTCGCGGCGAGCGATGGTGATCCAGCGGCTCTTGCCTTTGATGGTGATACCATCCTGCTGGCGAGAGGAGGGCTGTTCGTCAGTGATAATGGCGGCCGGACTTGGACCGCGGCAGAGACACCCGGAAAAGTGCTGTCGCTGGCAACCCATCGCGACCGGCCCGGACTTGTGGTTGCGGGGCTGGCCGAGGGCGGTGTCAGCATTTCCGAAGACGGGGGCGCTTCATGGCGCATCTTTGAAGCTAGGCTGCCTGACGGAGAGATCAATGCCGTTGCCATCGCCTCGCGGAACCCGGACATGATCTATGCCTCGCTTCTCGGCGACGGGTTGTGGAAGAGCGAGGACGCCGGTGCAACCTGGTCGCTCGCCATGGACCGCCCCTGGCTCGACGACGCAGAGCGCGAACCTCTTTCTCTGGCTTCGGTCGAGCTTGAGACCGGCATGGGCGGGATCTGGATCTATGCGGGCACCGAGGTTGGCCTAACGCGGGTGCCCGATTGCTTTTGTCGCTGGCAGGACGTGCAGCCAGGCAACGCGATGGACGCATTGGTTGCGGGTGAAACCCCACCGTCCGAAGCGCCATTGCCAGGCGGTGAACCGATCCTGTCGCTGGCCAGTGCCCCCTCGGCGCCGGAAGTGATGTATGCCGCGCTGCCTTCGGGCCTCTGGGCATCGCAAGACGGCGGAGTCATCTGGCAAAAGCGGGCCAGCATAGCTGCGACCGCCGTTGCGGTTCATCCCAGAGACGAGACCTACATCGCTGCCCTGTTGGGCGGCATCTTGAAAATCAGCCGTGACGGCGGCGCAACCTGGATCGAAACAGGAGAACTATGATGGAGAAAATGATGCAGAGAAGAAACGCGCTTGGTCTGATTGGCAGCGGCATTGTCGGAATGGTGGGCCTGACCACATCGGCCTGGGCGCAAGCGACAGGCGATGTGGCACCCGGTCTGGCGGGCAGCGAAAGGCAGATCACCATCTGGCGCGATCCGGGCTGCGGCTGCTGTGATGCCTATGGGGATTATCTCGAAGAACACGGCTTTACCGTAACGCGTGTGGATGACCGCGAGTTCGACAAACGCTCGGTCGAAGTCGGTGTGCCCGCCCAGGGCATCGGCTGCCACTTGGCCGAGATCGACGGCTACTATGTCAGCGGTCTCGTCCCCGTCGACATCATCGAGCGGCTGCTGGAAACCCGTCCGGCGATAACGGGTATTACCTTGCCGGGAATGCCCGCGAACGCGCCGGGCATGGCTGCGGTCAAGTCAGGCACGCTAAGGACCTACGCCTTCGGCCCGGAAGGAATCTCAATCTATGCCGATGAATAAGGGGGCGAAAAACCGACTGGCGAAGGGTACGGTCAGGCGGTCAGTGCTCCTCGCTGCCCTAGTGTCCTCGCTCGCGACCACCGGCCTCGTGGTGCTGGCCCAATCGGAACCGGTGGACCCGCGTGTCGAGGGACTGACGTTTTTGGGAGAGCCCGTGCTTGCAGCCGAGGTCACGGCAGGGCAACGGCTTTATGCGGACAACTGCGCCAGTTGCCATGGTGCGAACCTCGAAGGCCAGCCCGATTGGCGTCGTCGTCTTGACACCGGAAGAATGCCGGCCCCGCCGCATGATGACACAGGCCACACCTGGCACCATTCAGACCGCATGCTTTTTCAGATCACTAAAGGCGGGGTCGGTGCCGTCGTGCCGAGATACGAGAGCGACATGCCGGTTTTTGGAGGGGTTCTAACAGACGCAGAGATCGCGGCGATCCTCGTCTACATCAAGAGCACCTGGCCTGAGCGACAACGTGAGTTCCAAGCCGAAGTTTCGGCCAATGACACGGGCGGGTGAAGATCGACAGGGTGTCAGGATAGTATCTTTCGACGAAAGCCGATCCACCGGGGGACCAATTCGACATATCTGTCCTACTCCGCCCCAGACTCCCGCTTTACCAGGCTAATTCGGACCTGACCTGGTTGGCCGTTGACCCAACCGCAAGGCAAGCGTGTGCTACCAGGGTCGCGTGCGTGCGTTCACGAAAATTTGCCCTTGAACCTCTAGCCACTAGAAGTCCTATCTTTTCAAGAAGAACACATGCCGTTCTTGCCATCAATCGCCGGCGGGAACCGAAAGGGTACGAAATGCTGACAAGACGACACTTCATCCAGACAACAACGGCGTTGTTCTCGGTGACCGGTCCCGGAATGGCTTTTGGCGACACTTGGCCCACCGAGGCGCAGAAGGCTGAATGGGACGCACAGGTGACGCCTCAGAATTATGTTCCCGAGGCCTCCAACCCATGGGGATTGCACCCGCGGTTCCTGCCGCAACGGGTAGTCGCGAAGGCCGGTCTCGTGCCGGGAGATATCCATGTCGATGCGGTCGCACGGTATCTTTACCATATTGAAGATGGTGGAACCGCGATGCGCTACGGCGTGGCCATCGCGCGGGGGAACCTCTACGAGCCGGGTGTCTATATCATCAAGCGCAAGGTCAGGTGGCCGCACTGGCAACCGACACAGAGCATGATCAATCGCGACCCCGAACTTTATGCTGACATTGCCGATGGCATGGAACCGGGACCGGAAAACGCGCTTGGATCAAGGGCGCTTTATCTCTACGTCGGGGATCGCGATACCCTTCTACGCATTCATGGCACTCCGAGCCCACGGAGTATCGGTGGCCGCGCAAGTTCGGGCTGCGTGCGGATGGTTATGGCGCATATCAACGACCTTTATCCGAACGTCGAAATCGGCTCTACGGCCTATCTTTACTCGGCGGAGGACAGCGTTACTGCCCGCAGTTAAGCCAAGCAGCGATCGGCAAACGTAATTAGGTTTCGCGAGGGGTGCAGATACGATTGCCGTTCGGCGTGCGTAGCGGAACCAAGGTAGTTTCGACCGGACCGCTGTGTTCGTACCAATAGCAGCCGTCTTCCGGCACCAAGCGCGCGGTTGCAACATCTTGATCCGGGGCAGCCATTGCAATCACGGTTTCGGGAACGTTGCCCCGCCGGTCTGCCGCATCGCCCGGTCCAGTCGGCTGGATTTCGCACCCGGCCGTAAGCGACAGCGCCACTGCAACCATTATTTTTTGCTTCAGCATCAAAACCCGCATCAAGCTTCCTTTCGTGTCTGTTTTTCTCTGCAGCGGCTCATCATGCCTCAAGGCGTGATAGAGCCGGTCACCGCATCCTGTAGCAATAAATCAATCTGAAATACCACCGTATTTTGCTCTTGAAGCTCTAGCTACTGTAGGGGCTATGTCATGGTAAAGCACCCGAATCCAGAGGTCCATTCATGCCGTCCGACACCCATCGTCACGACCACGATCACGCCGAAGATGCCCAGACAAGCGGCGGCAGCTGCTGCGGGAGCGCCGGAACGTGCGGCGACATCGTTCCGGCGACGCCCGCGCCAGCGGGCGGGCGCAGTTTTCAGGTGGCCGGCCTCGATTGCGCCGAGGAGGTAGCAATCCTGAACAAGGTGGTCGGCCCGAAGATCGGTGGGGCCGAGCATCTCGCGTTCGACGTGATCAATGGACGGATGACTATTCTCGACAGCGCCAAGAGTGTATCGGACGGCGAAATTGCAGAACTGGTCGCAAGCACCGGCATGACCGCCAAGCCCTGGGATGCCGAAAATGCGTCGGTCGACCAGGCGGCCCATCTTGCACGACAGCGGCTGTTTACGGCGCTCAGTGGCGGCTTCTGGGCCGCGGGTTTTCTGTGGCACATCATCGAGACCGGCATGGGCGGGGCGCTCGGCCTCTTCGCGGGTCACGGCGAAGCGCCGATGCCACTGGTCGAGGCAGGGCTATTCGCGGTTGCGATCCTGTTCGGTGTCTGGCTCGTGGCACCCAAGGCATGGTCGTCCGCTCGGCGGCTGTCGCCCGACATGAACCTGCTCATGGTGGTCGCCGTGGCCGGTGCCATCGGGCTTGGCGAATTTTTCGAGGCGGCGACGGTCGCGTTCTTCTTCTCGCTCTCGCTTTATCTCGAAAGCTGGAGCGTCGGGCGTGCGAGGAATGCGGTTTCAGCTCTGCTCGACCTCGCGCCACCGACGGCAAGAGTTCTTCATGATGACGGCTCGGAAGCGGACGTTCCGGCTTCTGCGGTTGCTATCAACGCACGTTTCATCGTGCGCGGCGGAGACCGCATCCCATTGGATGGTGAGGTTGTCGATGGGGCAGGGGCCGTCGATCAGGCACCAATCACCGGAGAGAGTGCGCTGGTCCCAAAGGAACGGGGCGACGAAGTCTATGCCGGCACGATCAACGGCGAAGGCACACTGACGGTGCGGGCCACAAAAGCCGCCTCGGACACCGTATTGGCCAAGATCATCCGCATGGTCGGCGACGCCCATGCCCGCCGCGCGCCGGTGGAGCAGTGGGTGGCGAAATTTGCCCGCATCTACACGCCAATCGTCATGGCTCTCGCCATCGCAATTGCCCTGTTGCCGCCGCTCATTTTCGGTGGGGCTTGGGATTATTGGTTCTACAATGCACTCGTGCTGCTGGTGATCGCTTGCCCATGCGCTCTGGTCATCTCGACACCGGTCTCCATCGTCGCCGCACTCACCGCCTCAGCGCGGGCCGGGGTGCTGATCAAGGGCGGTGCATATATCGAGGCACCGGGTAAGACCACTGCACTGGCCATGGACAAGACCGGCACGATCACCATGGGCGAGCCCGAGGTGGCGGCGGTGCATCCGCTGGGCAAAGCATCGGCGCAAGATCTGATGACCCTCGCCGCTAGGCTGGAGGCACGTTCCTCGCATCCCTTGGCGCGCGCCATTCTCGCGCGGGCAGAAGCCGACGGCATCAAGGTGTCCGCCGCGGAAGATACCCGAACCGTTCCCGGCAGGGGACTTGAAGGACGCACAGACGGCCGGTCGATCTGGCTGGGGTCGGACCGGTTTGCCGAGGAGAAGGGTTTCGGCGACGCCATTCCGAAGGATTTGCGCGACCGCATCGAAGGGGCCGGCAGCACCCTTGTTGCCGTGGGCGATGAATCCGGTGTGACGGGCATTCTGGAATTGCGCGACCGTATCCGCCCCGACGCCAAGGGCATCGTGGCACAGCTCCACGCGCAGGGCGTGAAGACCATCGTCATGCTGACGGGCGACAACGAGCGGACAGCGCGCGCTGTTGCAGCCGAGGTCGGCATCGACGAGGTCCGTGCCGAGCTTCTGCCCGAAGACAAGGTGACAGCCATCGAAGAACTGGTCGAAACGCATGACATGGTGGCCATGATCGGCGACGGGGTGAACGACGCCCCCGCCATGGCGCGCGCGCATTACGCCATCGCGATGGGTGCTGTTGGTTCGGACGCGGCAATCGAGACGGCGGATATTGCCCTGATGACCGACGACCTCGGCAAGGTGCCTTGGCTGATCGGTCATTCGCGCCGGACAATGTCGATTATCCATCAGAACATTGGTATTTCCTTGGCGACCAAGGGCGTTTTCGTTGTCGCTACCGCGTTCGGACTGGCATCGATGTGGGGCGCTATTGCAGCCGACGTAGGAGTGTCATTGCTGGTGGTGGCCAACGCCCTGCGCCTGCTTAACAGCCAAGAGGCCAAGGCGCCGCCGTCCGGCGGTGAACAGGTTGGCGAAGGCTTGGCCAAAGGGGCGCTGGCACATGGTCATTGAACTGGGAGAACCCGGAAAGGAGCCGAGACGAGACATGAGCGTGAAGGGCAGGATGATGTGTCCGGTTTGCGAGGTGCCCTTGAGCATGACCGACCGCCAGGGGATCGAGATCGACTTCTGTCCCGATTGCCGGGGTGTCTGGCTCGACCGGGGCGAACTGGACAAGATCATCGAGCGTTCGGCACCCGATGTGGCGCCTCAGCGGGTGCCTGAGCCGCGCGGCTACGACGATGATCGCGGCTACCGGCGCGGAAAGCACGGCTATCGGCGCAAATCCTGGCTTCACGAGTTGTTCGATTAAGGCTTGCCGTGGCCTCCCTGCCGGTCGCCCTCAAGGCGCTGCGGTAGGCCCGCAAGGCATTCAGCGGTGAGCAGGTTGGTCCAGAGATGGCAAAGGCCGCGCTTGCCCACGGACATTGATCACGCAGCATTTGCAAGGTAACGTAATGTCCATATCAGACCTCACGAAAGAGGCATCGAGCAGTGAAAACCATCCGATTTCCCCGCCGCGCCGTCCTGTTGGGCGGGTTGGCAGCGTTTTTGTCTGGCTGTGCCAGCAAGTTCCGCAGCTATGGCGGACCCGAGGTGACCCGTGTTCGGCTTTACAAGGGGCAGCGTTTGCTTGTTCTGGACGGAGCCGATCGCGTATTGCAAACCTATCCGGTCGGGCTGGGTTTCGCTCCTGAGGGTCACAAGCAATTCGAGGGAGACGGCCGGACCCCTGAGGGCGCTTACGTAGTCGATAAGCGCAACCCCGACAGTACGTATCATCTTTCGGTTGGCATCTCCTATCCGAATGAGGCCGACATAGCCTTCGCTGAAGCGCAGGGCCTTTCCCCCGGCGGCGACATCTTCATCCATGGTGGTCCACGCCCAGGGATCGACCCAACGGATGTCCGCGACTGGACAGCTGGCTGCATCGCGGTCACAGATCGGCAGATCGAGGACATCTATGCAATGGTGAAAGACGGAACACCGATCGACATCTACGCCTGATGGGAGGAGATGATCTTCCGTCAGATCAGGAAAATTGTCGGCACAGGGCCACGTTGATCACTTCGATGGCGATCACGGCCAAAGTGACGCTCGCCGCCGTGGGCCAGCGCAAGCACCCGGTACGCGTAAGGACACTACAATATGTGTCCGGCCGTGGCAGTGGCGAAACAGGCGGGCCCTAGCGGAGAAGAATGCGTCTGGTCTCATGTCGAATTCAATCTATCCGAGGGCATAGACGATGGTCACGACGGTAATCATGACAACCATGAACATGGAGAATGCGCCAAGGGCGAGCGTACGGCCCATGTCCCGGTTCGGCTTCTCTACTTTCAGACGCAGTTCCTCCGCGGTTTCCGGAAACTCGAGCGCCGCCGCATTCGATTGGCGCATCAGGTCGTAGCGGGACGTCCAGCGCCGTTCCTCCGCCGCGTTCCAGCCGTTCAGCACCAGAATGATTGCCGCGATGAGAACCATCGACGACGGGACCCAGATTACGTAGCCACCGATTGTCTCGTCAGCCAGGGCGCGAAGTCGACCACCGCTCGCTGCGATGATTTCTGATCCATAGAGGGGCACCTCCTTGAGCGTTGTCAGGGAGCCCAGAAGGATGTTGGAAACGACCACCAGGAACCCTGACATCAGCCGAGCGCCGCGCCGCGCTCCTTCAGGCGGATCACGCAGATCGAACAGCATAGCAAAGTACCAAAGCCCAGCAAGCACCATAGACAGATGTGCCAGCGCTTCCATCGCCGCAATACGTTGTGTAAGGGCGTAGATCATCGGGATCTGCCAGACGAAAAGCGCACCAATCAACAAGGAGGTGGCAGATGCAGGAAGCGCCAAGAATCGCGGGATGCGCGCACGCCCAATCGCGGCAAGGCGTCGGCGCCCTTCCCTTTTCAATCCGGCTTGAAGGCCAAGCCAGGGCTGAGAAACCGCGATAAGAAGCGGTCCTACCAGTCGCAGAAGAAGATGCTCGACCTGATGTACCGAAAACAGACTGTGCCCCAATGGCGCGAGCGGCCCATTCGTCGCGACGAGGACGGCTGCGAGGCCGACAAAGAAGGCGGTTCGACGCCAACCAGAAACCCTTCCGAGACAGCGAGCGTGTATTTTGAGCTCACGCAAAAACAGCCATACTGTAAGACCGACAACAATGAGCGACACCGGTGACAGCACATAGCCGAAAGGGTCGTAAAGGAAGAAGAAGTTCGTGATCATTCGCTCTGGCCCTCGCTCATCCGAGGGTTGTCGGAGGTAGCCGGTGTGAGCCGCGAGATCCCGGAAGCGCCGCCACGGGCCAGTGACAGATCGGTCGACATGGCGAGGTATTCGCCTTGTATCCACGAGGGAAAGAGATTGTCGTAGAATCGAGATAGCGGATGTCCCGACTGTCCGGCGGGCGTGATGTAGTATGATCCCGCTGCTTCCGATATCGACATGACCGCCTGAAAATTGCTTCCGGCACTCACAAGGAATGGACGGTCTTCTTCAACACCAAATGATGTCAAGAATTGCGTAAAGGGATCGCCTGAAATCGGCGCTTGAAGGGACAGCAGGTCGGTCAGTAACCCACGCGAACTGATCGGCAACCACTGCATGTCCAAATTATGCTCTTCGCCCCAGCTCCAGGTCGAGGGATCGCGCCCGTATCGATCAACCAGCCAGCCAAGGGCATCATCCAGGGCCACGCGAACCTGCTCCTCGCAAGTCTCGCGAGGTGATGATGGCCGGATGTCGCACCAGATCGCGCTGCCGCGACGATCGCTGAGTACGGCATAAAGAAAGTCCGGGTTCGGACGGGACCAGTGACCTGCCCCCCGCGAAATCCCTCATCATGATGTAGAGTCTGCCCAACCTTGAAGGAGCAGACGAATGCGAAAGAGCCGTTTTACCGAGGCGCAGATTATCGGGATGATCAAGGAGCAAGAGGCGGGCATGCCGACGG
>NZ_JBGFGP010000133.1:0-11654 GCF_041224545.1 Sedimentitalea sp. XS_ASV28
AACATGAGCGTGGTGGTTGCGCTGATCGCCTTCCCGGTGCGGCGCATGGATCGCAACATCGACGGCCACGCCATAGCGGCTGACCAGCTCCTGGGCGAAGTCGCGGGTGATCTGCGACCGAGCCTCGGCGCTGATCTCGGAGGGCAGGGCCAGCTCCCATTCGCGGGCGGTGACGGAGTTGCGGCGAGTCTCGCTGGCCTCGGCCTCGTTCCAGAGGCGGGACCGGTCCGAGGCCCAGTCCGGGGCGTCCTTCGGGGTCAGGATGAAGGTCTCCTCGATGCCCTGCTTGCGGGTGTAATCGTGGACACGGCCTTCGCGCTGGCACTCGATGCGCTCCCCGACACGGTAGGCTGCCGCCGCCGTGGCGGAGCGCCCGGCGCTGCGTTTGATCGTCTTCACGGAGAGGTGGTAGCTGGCCATGCGCCCTCCCCTCGCCTGTGATGCAAATGCGCCCACGCGCCGGAGCTGATCCGTGCCGATGTCCTGACATTGGCAATCGGATCACCCGTCTTTTCTCCACAAGAGTGCGCCCGGAACCGGCGCGGTCCGAGGGGAAAAGACAGCCCGCTTGAGGCAAGCCAACGGCTCTCCGACGCGCGGGCTTGCCAGTGATCTACCCCCAGATCCCCAGCCTCATGGGGGGCGGGATATGGGGGTAGATCACTGGCGGTTTGCCGGGGGCAAACCCGGTTCGTGTCGGCACCGTCAGGTCCGACGACACGAACCTCCCGCAAGGAAGATGCCAGCGGCAGACCAGCCCCCACCGTGGGGCATCGGGCGAGACGCTGGCGCGACCTTGCGGGACGCGATCCAACCGCTGAGGTTGGGCTGGGATGGTTTGGAAGGGGCAGCGCGCCCTTCCATGTCGCGGCGGCACGCGGCGAAGGGGATGGCCATCGGCCGGGGCCTTGCCCCAGAGAGATCGCACGCAAATCTCGGAACCGCAGGTGGAGAGTTTGCATAAGTGCGCCCTTGTCCTTTACAGGCCTACGGGTAAGCGCTACCGATGGTTGTTGCAAGCCTAACCTTTACACCTGCCCTTTTTGAAGTGGATTCCCGAATTGGCCGAGACTGAGCTTGAACGCGCCGAGAAACGCTATGCCCAGGCCAAGGCCCGCCTGCAGGCTCTGAAGAACAGGGAAGCCACCAGACAGCGCAAGCTGGATACACGGCGCAAGGTGATCCTGGGCGGGGCGCTCATGGACCTGGCGGAACGGGATTCCAGCGCTGCCGCAATGCTTGACCGGCTGATCCGCAATCTCTCCCGTGAACAGGATCGCAAGGCCTTTGCAGAGTGGGACGCCCCCTCCCCTGTCGCTGCTGATGATGGCGCGTCCTGATGCGGAGCGTGATGATCGTCTTCGGGGGGCTGTTCCGCTTCTTCGGTCGGTTGATCTTCACGCCCATCATGCTCGGATGGTTGATCGGAGCAATGGCCTTTGGGGCGATACTTGGCTCTCTGGTGGCCACCCCGTTCATCTTCGCCTTCTTCGACCAGACGCCCGGCGAAAGTGCCTGGCAATGGCTGGTCTTCGGACCCTTCATGTTTGTGGGTGCTGTCTTCGGATTCCAGTACTGGCGCATGGCCTCCGGAGCCGATGCCTATTTCGGGCTGACCGGTGATAGCCACGGCTCGGCCCGGTTTGCCAATCGCAAGGAGCTGAAGAAGCTTCAGCGGGAAGACGGTCTTCTCATCGGACGCAATCCGCACACTGGGCGGTTGCTGCGCTATGACGGCCCGGCCCATCTGATCACACTTGCCCCGACACGGGCCGGGAAAGGCGTCGGCACCGTCATCCCAAACCTGCTGGCGGCGGAACGCTCCGTTCTGGTCATCGACCCCAAAGGCGAGAACGCGCGGATCGCGGGCGAGGCCCGGCGGCGGTTCGGGACGGTCCACGTTCTCGATCCATTTGAGGTCAGCGGCCATCCCTCTGCCGCTTACAATCCGCTCGACCGGCTGCCACCAGACAGCCTCGATCTGGGCGAGGATGCCGCCTCCCTGACAGAGGCGCTGGTCATGGACCCGCCGGGCCAGGTGACGGAAGCGCATTGGAACGAGGAGGCCAAGGCCATCTTGGGCGGGTTGATCATGTTCTGTGTCTGCCACGAGGATCGCGACCGCCGGTCCCTCGCCACCGTCCGGGAATATCTCACCCTCCCCCCGGAAAAGCTTCGGGCGCTGCTGGAGCTGATGCAGGACAGCGATGCGGCAGGCGGGTTGATTGCCCGGTCCGCCAACCGCTTCCTCGGCAAGGCGGACCGGGAAGCTGCCTCGGTTCTGTCCAACGCGCAGCGCCACACGCACTTCCTAGACTCGCCCCGGATCGCAAAGTGCCTCGCGCGGTCGGACTTCGCCTTCTCCGATCTGCGCCATCGGATCACCTCCGTCTTCCTGGTCCTGCCGCCGAACCGGATGGACGCCTACAGCCGCTGGCTGCGCCTGCTGGTCTCTCAGGCCCTTCAAGACATTGCTCGGGACGCTGAACGGCCTCAGGGCGCGTCAGAGGGCCATTCTGAGCGCCTCAAGGCCCCTGCCCTCTTCCTCCTCGATGAATTCGCCGCCCTGGGCCGTCTGGAGGCCGTTGAGCGCGCCATGGGGCTGATGGCGGGCTACGGGCTTCAGCTCTGGCCGATCCTGCAGGACATGAGCCAGCTCAAGGACCTCTATGGCGAACGCGCTGGCACCTTCATCGCCAATGCCGGGGTGCAACAGGTCTTCGGGGTGAATGACTTCGAGACGGCCAAGTGGCTGAGCCAGATGATTGGCCAGGAAACCGCCGGGTTCCAGACCGACAGCTTCAAGCCCGGCGATGGCCCCAGCTTCTCAAACAACCTCACGGGCCGCGATCTGCTGACCCCTGATGAAATCATGCAGCTTCCCCCGGATCGTCAGCTCCTGCGCGTCCAGGGGCAGGCCACCGCCGTTGCGCAAAAGCTGCGCTACTACGCCGATCCTGAATTTGCCGGGCTGTTCACACCTGAAGCCCGATAACCCGAAAGCCATCCGCCATGTCAGACACACCCGCTTCCCCTGCCCCGCTCTCAGATGACGATCTGCGCGAAACTCTCGATCTTTTGGCCACGGCGGTCGCCAGCATCTCGGATCGCGTGGATGACCAGACACGGGTGCTCGACCGCGTAAACAAGACAGCGACGGAAGCTCGCTCTGCTGCCTTTGCCGCTCAAAAGCAGACGGACCCGGAACACTATGGCGAGATTGTCGGCGCGACCATCGACGGCAGGATCGGCGATACCCTCACCCGTGTTGGCCAGATGGCCGGTGATCTGCTCCGGGCGTCCAACCATACTCAGGAGGTTCTCAGGAAGGCGGATGAGGCCAGGTCGGACACCATGCGTCAGCTTTGGGAACGGGAGCAAAAGCTGGTTCGCTTCAAAAGCCGTCTTCCTTGGTTTGGTCTGGGTGCTGTCGTTCTGGCTCTTATCCTGACGGTGACGCTTCCTCGTTTCTTGGCCAGCAACGCTTCCATGTGCGCTGTCCTCGGAGCGTCTTGGACCACGACGACCACGGGTGTCGATGCCTGCGTGTTCTACCAACGGTGAGCGGTGAAGCGCCAATGGTGGTTGGTTCAGGTTGAGAAGTCGGGTGTTATATTTGTGTTATAGAAGGTGTTACGAGAATCGGCGGTCTCTCAACGCGTTGATATTAATCCAAAATACTGCGGTGATTTTGCCTGTCGGTGTGTAGAGTATCGAAAATTGGTGGGTAGACTAGCGAAGAACGGTGTGTAGAGTATCGAAGAACGCGCCCGCTTGGTGGGCAGACTGTCGAATAATGGTGGGTAGAGTATCGAATAATGGCGAGGCCTCGTAAACGCACTGCATTGCTTCCGCAGCGGCATACTGAGCCGGACCTTTTTGTGTGCGATATCCTCGACGCGACCCCGAAAAGCGACCGCGCCTCGATGGAGCATCCTCTCTTTTCCCTGTCGGTCAAAAAGGACATGGCTGCGTTCGAGTATGAGCAAGGCAATGTGAAGGTGAAGATTACGCCTGCCGCCGAAGAAGGCCGTGCCAATGTTTTCGACAGGGATATTCTGATCTACGTGCTCAGCCAGCTCATGGCTGCGAAGAATGAAGGCCAAGAAATTGGACGGCGTGTCCGGATCTCAGCCCATGACCTTCTGAAGGCCACGAACCGTCACACCACGGGCCAGGCTTATGCCACGCTACGCCGTGCTCTTACCCGGCTTCAGTTCACTCAGATAGAAACAAACATCCATGATCACGGTGTTGGAGAATGGCGCTCGCTCTCATTCATCACCGATGCTCGGATCGTCAAAGAAGACTCCACGGGACGCTTGCTTAGCGTCGAACTTGAAATGGGTGATTGGCTGGTAAAAGCGATTGAAAACAAGAATGTGCTTACCCTGCACAAGGCCTACTTCCAGCTTAGGAAGCCACTAGAGCGGCGGCTTTATGAGCTGGCCCGCAAGCATTGCGGCAAGCAAGATGTTTGGCGGATCGGCCTCGATAAGCTCCAGCACAAGACCGGCTCGACCTCCACAGCAAAGGAGTTCAAGCGCCTCGTTAAGGCGATTTGCAGGGCGGACGAAGATCAATCACATATGCCGGATTACTGTTTCAGGCTTCTACATGATGTTCTGGAGGTCACGCCAAAACCCGAGTTTCTGGACGTTTATGGCGACAGTTCTGCAATTGCTACAGAGGTTGCGGTGCGTCTGTCGTCCGATGCTTACGAGAAAGCCCGCGAGGCTGCTCCTACCTGGGACGTGTACTTCCTTGAGCAAGAATGGCGGATGTGGATGAACGATCCGCCGCGCCATCCGGATGCCGCGTTCGTGGGGTTTTGCCGAAAATGGTATGAGCGAAAGGGACGCGCCCCATAACAGATAACCCATATCACTTAACAGTTATCTGATAATAGTTATGAGTTGACAGTTATCGGTTATGAGTTAAGGGTTGCGAAAACAAGAAAGAGGCAGGCGATGACTCAGGTCATAAGCGTAGTGCAGGAAAAGGGTGGAGCGGGCAAAACAACGCTCCTAACAGCAATTGCCAGTCTGATGGTCCAAGACGGTGCCAGGATCGCAGTGATCGATACGGACCCTCAACGCCACTTGGAAGCATGGGCCAAGAAGGAACAAACTGATCTTGATTGGCTCTATGAAGAAGATGACGAAAAGCTGATCCCTACCGTCAAAGCTCTCAAGAAGGCCGATCCCGCCTACGATGCGATCTTTGTCGACACTGCAGGTTTTAAGTCGGCTATGGCGATGCACGCTATCGCAGCTGCAAATCTGATCTTGATCCCATCGAAAGCCAATGAAGCCGACGCCAAAGGGGCCAAGCGGACATTTTCGCACGTCCAAAGTGTTGCAGAGACGATGGAAAAAGAAATTCCGGCGCTGGTGGTCATGATGGATGTGGATACGCAGACAAATATCACACAGGCCATTGTTGATGCGCTCGACGCACAAAACGTACCACGCCTCAATGCCATGTGCGCGCATCGAACTGGCTTCAAGGAAATGACGTCCACAGGCCAAGCTCCGCAAGGATCGGCGCGGCGGTCAGCTCAGTCGGTACTTTCAGACCTGCAGAGTAGGGGCCTCTTGGGATTTTATAGGAGCGGGTCATGGCCAAAGTCAGCGTAAACCTCGATGACGACCTCGTTGGAGATGACAGCTCCAAAAAACTGAAGGCTATGACGGCTCCATTACCAAGCGTGAGCAAGTCCAAATCATCCGCCTTGAAAGATGCTCCGCGCGTCCAGTTTTCGTTCACAAACGTACCAGAGCCCATCAAGAATGCATTTGCAGAAGAGGCAAAGAGGCGCGGTGTTACAAAGAAAGAGCTTCTTTATGAATGCCTTAGGGCTGGAGGAATAGAGATCCCATCAACTTGGGAGATAGATGGGCGCAGGAGGTAACAGATAACTGTTATCCATTAAGGGTTCCCTAACTATGATGAGGTTTTATCGGGAGTGCGCTTGGTGTCCATCGCACCAGTGAATTTTGTGCCTAGCCAGAGAATGCAAACTGGTTTAAAGATCTAAAAAAAGATCTTAACGGGGTGTCCGAGCATGAAAAATGGGAAAGTCGAACCGCTGCGCGCTGAAGAACCAGCACCTGAATTGCCGAGCGTAGTAGGGGGCTTTTCTACGGTATTGGCTGACCCGCCTTGGCGTTTCACAAACCGAACCGGCAAGGTTGCGCCTGAGCATCGCAGGCTTGATCGATACTCCACGATGACGCTGGAAGCGATTAAAGCGCTCCCCGTTGATAAAGTCTGTGCAAAGAATGCTCACCTTTACCTTTGGGTCCCCAACGCGCTCTTGCCGGACGGATTGGCCGTAATGGAAGCATGGGGCTTCCGATACGTCTCCAATATTATTTGGGCGAAAAGACGCAAGGATGGTGGGCCAGATGGTAGGGGCGTCGGTTTCTATTTTCGAAACGTGACTGAGATTTTGTTGTTTGGAGTTAAAGGCTCCATGAGGACGCTTGCCCCGGCCCGATCTCAAGTCAATATGATCGAAACTCGGAAGCGAGAGCATTCCCGTAAGCCTGATGAGCAATATGACCTGATTACGTCTTGCTCACCCGGACCCTACCTGGAGATGTTTGCACGGCATCCTCAGAAAGGTTGGACTGTTTGGGGGGACGAGGCCGCAGAGGAAGTCGCACCACGAGGAAAAGTCCACAAAGGCTATGAGGGTGGAGCAATACTGCCGCCTCTTCAATCGAATGAAACCGTCCCTGAAGCGGTCGCTCTAGAAATAGGGAAGGAAGTGAAGCTGCGTTATGAGAGCGGTGAAAGCATTCGAGATCTTGCTGAAGACACAGGCTATTCGATCCAACGAGTGAGGTCTTTCCTCAACCTTGCTGAAACCCAAATGCGGCCACGGGGCAGACGGGCGGTAGAGAAGTCCGCCTAGGGGCTAGTGTAGGGCGTACCGTCCCAAGTGCTTTGATTAGCGGCCACGATCAAGACGGGGCAGGGACCCATGACGCCGCGCCGCACCCGCATTTGTGCTTTGTCGAACGCTGTGACTGTCGAAGTCGTCAGATCAATAGGGAGCTTCTTTACCCTTTCTTCTTCAGGTATCGTATCTTGGTAGTCACCCCAGAGTTTACGCGCCAACTCCAACAAGGGGCGACGATCTTTGGTAATGATAACTCCTGCGGAAATGACCCCGGCTTCATACCAAGACCGATACGAGGCTAAGTCTCTATCGAGGTTGCCGTCTTTAGCGTTCCACTCAACATCGAGCACAACCCTGTTTTTAAAATTGTCTACAAGATAGCCCTCTTGATAGACTTCCGGGAGTTCTCCGATTTTCTCGCCGTCCTTGGAGAAGAGGAGGCCTTTTGTCGAAAGATCCAGCCTGGTCTCTCGCCAGCCCCTTTCGTGGAAGGCATTGTCAATCTGCTCTGCAATGTCGCCCCTGTTGCCTCCAGCCCTGAGCCAATATTGGGGTTCTAGCCGATAGCTCGACAACACGCTGATAATGTCAGCCCATTCGTCCGGACACACAGCACTCATGACTGCTGATGCCGAATTTGTCTCCATGAACGACCAATGATCCCGTGCTTCACTGGGCATCACATTAGGGTCATCGTATGTGCTTGTTTCAAACAACCGTTGCACCAAACGATGCTAATGAACACCGCCCCTCGTAGCTTCCAGAAACACGCGACACCGCTCTCTTCGCTCGCGCGGCGGAGTCACACCTTGATAGGGTTAACAACGGCTAGGTTCCTAAATTTATTGACAAAATCCTTATCATTCAGGGTTATTAGAGCAACACCTTTTGCATAAGCAACCGCACCGATCATAAAATCGGGCAGTACGCCATCCTTCTTTCCGTCGCCTTTGCTCCTCCGATATTCTTTGAAGACTTGTCCTGCAGAAAAGAGGCCTTCATCATTTGCCGGAAGGTCGGCGATGCCGAGCTCGTCCAGTGCCAGCCGTAGCTCCTCCGCAGAGTTCATCCCTGCCGATGCTTCAGCAAAAACCACTTCGGTGATGAACACCATTCCACTCGCTTTGTATTTCTGGAATTCACGCAAGACAGCGGGATGCGCCTGTTCGTCTTCGTTGAGAAGCGCGATCAAAGCAGATGTGTCCAGGCATGCTGACGTCGGTTCCAATTCAACCCCTCATCAATGCCATGAGGTCTGACGAACTCATTGTTGGCTTGATCCCGCGCTCGCGGATCTTCGACAAGGCCCGCACCGAAGCCTCCCGGACGAACATATCGACGTCAAAAGCCTTTAGTTCGTCATGATCAAGGACCTCGTAAGAAGCGTCCAGCCAATCCATCGTGTTCACAACGCCTGCTGGAAGAGATTTTGGCGCTCTCGGGAGCTTCTTGTCTACCAATCCATATGGGCGCGGATCGTTGGTTCGACCTGTATTGATGGCTTCAACGGAACGTTCAAACCTAGCAGGCCCGCCTACGGAAACATACATTTCCAGCAAACGCTTCAGCGCATAGGACTTTTCTACATTCTTACCTCCGGACAGTAGACCGAATTCGAACTCTTCTAGCGCTTCTCCAATAGCAGAGACGTTCAGCCGACGTGCATATTGAAGCCGACAGAGACGATCTGCTGCCAAGAAAGAAGCGTTCATCCACCACCGCTCAATGGTATCAGCGACTACTGAGTCTAGACCACCAATCTGATATAGAAAATTCAAGTTGGTACTCAGTTTCCTAGAGGTTTTCGCTTTGTATCGGTCATCGCTATCCAAGAATGCCTGGATGTCATCAGCGTTGACTTTTGTTACGTCCCACCCGTGCGTATGAGCCAGCCTTTCAACAATGTACCGGTTCGACCATAGGGCGGGCCGTCTTTGGAAATGCCGCGCCCCTTGCCAAGAGCCAACCAACGAGAGGTTGAAGGCGAAGAGCGCCAGTCTGTCAAAATGGGCAGAATGATCGAAGAACACAGCCTGAAAAACGAGCTCATCGAACGAAATCCAATCACCAGCCTCGTTCGAGTAATTGAAGAGAAAGAAGTTCGCTGGGATGTAAAAATTGATGTCTTCCGCCTCTAAGCGCTGACGGAAATCACTGCGTCTGATGTCGCTCTTGGCATCCCCGAACCCAACCCGAATAGCATGATGGAGCTCGGCCAGGCCTCGGCCATCTTTCCCCCAGCCAAAGTTCTTCGTGAAACTGCCAGGGTGCCAGTCTTCTGAATAGTCCGGCATGATACTCCCATGTGACGGCCTTCCTGAGCAAGACTCTCAAGCATTAAGGCTCGATCGTCAAACTCCATAGGCTTGGCATTATGGTGGTTCTGGGTGGAAAGCCGCAAACCTCGCCCCCTTCTACCGCCAAGTTGTTATGTGCCTGGTGGGCCACGGTCCTTGCCATATCCGCTAGCGCATGTTGCTCGGATCATGCTGATACTGACACAGTTGCCGCTCGATTTTTCGCCGATAAGGAACGCTCACGGTTTCCAGTGCTTTCGAAACATCGAACTCCGAAATCTCGATGACGCCGGAGCTTGAAAAGCATAACTCCAAACGAACCAATTGCTCTATGAGATAACCCTGCTCGTCTTCAGCAACAAAGTTCACAGCATCAACGGAGAAATGTCGCTTAATAAGGGGGTCGATATTTCGGTAAAGGAAGGTGAGGGACAAGTCACCTGGCCGGTCGATGTCTGGAGCGCAAAAATGTTGAATCGCATTCCTGGCCTTCCGCAACTCTTCAAAGCTATCCAAGTCTGGAAGGCGCTCGCCATGGACCACCCAGAGCAGTTTTGGCAGGTGCTCCAAGTTGTAGGTCCTGCCATGCTCAATGACTTGCCTGAGGTCCAACGGCTCTTGCGCGGACTTATCAAGCGAGAATATGTCTCGAAAGATCAGCAAAGGATGAGCCTGGGCAATGACGGCCTTCAGAAAAAGCTCACCAGCATGCGCGGCATCAAGGATGGACATGTTCGCCCAGTGCTCAACCCCAGGCCCATCAAAGATCGCATGGGTGTTAGCTTGGGTAAGTGCATCAGATGCCATTCTGAATATGCGTTCCGGAATCTCATCTATCTCAGACATTTTTTGACGCTTTCAAATCTGCAGGGATACTCGTACTCAGGCGCGCCGAACTGTACGCTCGCTCACCTTGAAAAGCCGTGCGATTTCGGCAATCGCGCGATGTTCATCATCCCTCATACGGCGCACCTCATCCCTTTGACTGGGCGTCAGGGCAGGGGGCCTACCACCAATCCGACCCCGTTTGCGCGCAGACGCAAGCCCTTCCTTGGTCCGTTCTGAAATCCGTTCCCGCTCAAACTGGGCGATGGAAGCAAATACGTGAAACACTAGACGGCCTGCCGGCGTTGTCGTGTCGATGTCTTCGGCCAGGGACCGAAAGCCAGCACCGCGTTCCCGGATCACCTCTACAATCTCCAAGAGGTCCTTCAAAGACCGCGCCAGGCGGTCATACTTCGTGACGGTCACAACATCGCCGTCGCGGAGCTGCTCCAGCATTCTGTCCAATTCCGGGCGGGTGCGCTTCGATCCGCTGATCCTATCCGCGAAAACCTTCTCGGCACCGGCAGCTGATAGTGCGTCGGTCTGTGAATTCAGGCTCTGGTCGTCAGTGCTGACGCGGGCGTATCCAATGATCATGCTTCACTGTGACAAAAACCTGCCAAAACCGCAAAGGTTTTGCCGGGGGTTTTTGTCCTACCTAAGCGATTGATCCTAGGTAGGGCAGGGCACTTGGCCAAAAACGACCGTTTTTGGCACGTAGGTTCTGGCAGGGGGTTTGTGTCCGGTGTGTGGACGAAGCGGACTTTCTACTATCAGGGCGACACAGCCGCATCGGACAACAACAAGTCGAAGCTGTGTGGCGGCGCAAGGTTCTCAAAATACCAGTCCTCGGCTCGGTGCCATTGTTGCTCCCATGCGCTGAGACCACCTTCTCTTTTTATCAAGCGCTTGAGACGTTCTTCGTCTGGCACCTCTATCAAAACTGTCAGATCGAGAAGGTCGCGGAGTTCTGGCCGAGCAGCATAGACGCCCTCAATCACCACGATTTCGCTTGGCTCAACATACGTCTCTTTGGAGGATTTCGAGCCGTCGAATGCGCCCCAATCATAAGGAAAAAATGAGGCATTTTCAGTGGCATGAAGCTTCTCAAGGACTTTACGCAACGCTCTCCAGTCTATGCAAATCTCAGCGAGTACGTCAGCTGGATCATCCAGTATTCCTTCACCGCCTGAGAAGAAGTCATCACCGGAAATAACCGGTGCATTCAACTGATGGGCAATTGTCCGCGCAAGTGTCGATTTCCCCGCCCCGCTACGGCCATCGATTGCCACCAAAAATGGTCCGGCGACGTCGTAGCGTTTTGCGACGATCGCACGGATGAGGCTTTCGACATTTTTGTCCGAAGGTGGTGACATGCTTGTCTATACCGCGATGCAGCAATTGTTGGAATGGGATCGGTCCGGACCTTCTCCGCACCGCAGGATGCGCCAAAACTCATCCGTTTCTGTCACCGGCGGAATCGACCGTTTTTTGCCCATGGATTCTGGCAGGGGATTTCTGTCCAGTGAGCGGACAAAACGAAACTTCGGCACATTCGACTTACGTCTCGCCTCAGCTCATGCCTGTTCTGCGCCCTACCGCTCCGGTCGCAGCGGTAGGAC
>NZ_JBGFGP010000134.1:0-6407 GCF_041224545.1 Sedimentitalea sp. XS_ASV28
GGCAGCGAGGATGAAATGTTCGAAAAACGTCCACTCCTCGTCCGTCATCAAGTCTCGTGCCAAGCTGGTCTCCATAGCAGATACTAGCTTGAATCACGCCTACGGTGCATTGTGAATCCCTTTTGTCAACACGGCCTAGCGACGAAACCTCTTTCTTACATCAAATCCAGCGCTCGCGGTATTGACAGCGACAGGGCTGGCCAAAACGTAGTCATCAGCATGACCGGGAATGCGACAAAAGTCATCAGACCGAGTGCGGGCAAAACGGCCTGCATGATTGGTGCCCGCGTGATCTTGCACGACAGAAACAGCGTTGGCGCCACCGGCGGGCTATTTGCGCCAATGACGACAGAGCACCCTACGATTGCGGCGAAATGCACTGGGTCAACTTCATTCGCCACCATCAGGGGCATGAACAACGGAGCGATCACAACAGTGACGGATATGTCATCCATCAAGGCACCTGCAACAATCAAAACCAGATTAACGACCAACAACGCGCCGATCGGGCTGGTTACGACGGATTGAATTGCCTCGGTCAGATCCTGCGGCACGCGTTCGAAGGCCATGATCCGCGAGATCATGAAGGAAAAGAGCAGGATCAGGATGATTGTACCGGTTGTTTCAGCAGCTTGTACGACACTGCGCGTCAAGCTGCGCCATGTGAATTCGCGATAGATCAGTCCGCCGACGATCAGGGCCGCGACCGCCGCGACAGCGGCTGCTTCGGTCGGCGTAAAGACACCGCCATAGATACCGCCCAGAATAATGATCGGTAGCGATAACGCAGGTAATGCATGGAGCGTCACCTTACCGAACGTTTCGCGTGGCCCCGTACTTTCATCCGCAGGAAGCTCTTCGAAGGCGCGACCGACCAGAAAACGGTTATAGAGGACGAGGCCGATGATGAGCAGAATCGCAGGGCCGATGGTGGCCGCGAAACAGGCCGCGACCGACTGGCGAGTCACCACTGCAAACAGGATCATGGTGATCGAAGGCGGGATCAGAATTCCCAGCAGCGACGATATCCCCAGCAACGCTGCAACTCGCCCTCGCGGATATCCGCGAGCGACCAGAGGTTCCGTCATGATGGACCCGATTGAAGCGATGGCCGCAGTCGCCGTGCCAGCGATAGCGCCAAAGACACTTGATGACAGCACCATCGCAGAGCCCATTCCGCCTTTTCCGGTCGCCAGACGCTCGATAAAGGAGATGATGCGCTGCGCAATACCGCCAGACTGCATCAGAAACCCCGTCAGGATGAACAGTGGCAGCGCCACCAGCACCAGCGAGTTAAGCGAGCGAAAACCTTGTAGCATCAGTGTATTGAGGTTCACGTCATAGACATAGGTCAAATAGGCCAACACCCCGGCAAAGGACCAGGCGACCGGCAAACCAATCCCCATGAGGATAATAAGAAGCGGAAGAGCGACGAGCGCATACATTCAGGTACGCCTCAATTTCAGGAGCGCGCCGATGACATCGCGCACTGCGTAACAAAAACACCCCACCGCAGCGAGGCCGATGGCCATCTGCGGCACCCAGAGAGGGATCTGATAAGCCGGGGTCGTCTGCGGACGCTTGAGCCCCCAGGAGAACATCCAGTAGGCCCAGACGATAAAGAATATGGTGATGATCATGGTCAGCGTTGCAATCAGCAGGTCATGGGCTGCCTTGCGTCGCGGGTCGGTGATGTTGCCAGCAATCCAGTCAACGGTCAGATGGTCACGCTTGCGCGACGCAATAACCGCCCCGGTCATATAAAGCGCAACAGCGGCAAGCATGATCAATTCATGCAAGCCGACAACGGACAAACCGAGCACATAGCGGGCGACAACAAGAAAGGCCATCAGGCCCGTCACGACCAAATACGACACGATCGCCACGAGGTCGAGCATACGCGCGATGGCCCCGCCAATACGTGAGGTGGGGCCACTCTCGAGGTCAGAGCTCTCCGGCATTTGCCCGAATTTTATCCATGATGTCTTTGCCGACGCGATCTTCCATCTGCGGCCAGACCTTTTCGCGCACAGTCTTGGCCATGGCCTTCAACTCTTCGTCCGACGGTTCGATATAGGTCATGCCAGCGTCCTTGGCCTGCTGAACGTAATATTCGTCGCGTTCCCTGGCTTGTTCGAATGCTTCGTTCATGACCGTGTTTGCAGCATCTGCGACGGCCTTTTGCTGATCCTCGCTCAGGGATGCCCAGGAACCTTCGTTCATCGTCATGACGCCGGTAATGAATTGCATCTTGATCTGATTGTAATAGTCCAGAACGTCGCGGAAATATTCATAGTCCCAATAGATAATATTTGCGCCATCCCCATCAACGACGCCGGTTTGGATCGCGGTGAACACCTCTGACCAGTCGATGGTTGCGGTCTGATAGCCCAGAGCCTGCAGCGACTCGGCCATTGGGAACATCGCCGGAACGCGGATCTTGAGCGCGCTCGCCTCTTCCGGCGTCATGGCGAATTTATCGCGCGAAGCGACACCGTTGAAACCCTCGGGCCAGGGGCCAAAGAACTTAACACCAAGATCGGCCCAAACTTCGGTCAAGACCTCGTTGACCCAGCCACCCGGCTTATATGCGTCCAGGGCCTCTTCCCAACTGGTCACCATATACGGGGTGAACAGCACGCCAAGTCTTTCGTCATATGCGGTGATCGGCCAGTTGATCATCATGTCCAGATCGCCCGCGACGAGCAGATCCAGAACCTCGGCCTGACTGCCCAATTCGTTCTGATAGAACACGTCGACCTGCACGTCGCCGTCCGTACTTTCCTCGATCAGCGCCGCCCAGCGGTCAAGCGCATCACCTGATGGCGAGCCCTTGGCCCCCGAATCCGTGGCAAGTTTCAAAGTGGTTTCGGCCACCACGGGCGCAGCCAGCGCCAAGGCCATGGCGGTACCAAGGCCTAGAAGAGTTTTGAAAAACATTTGCGAATCCCCCTGTCAGATAGACGCAACGGCGCGCCGAATCCTATCGTAATCCCACACTGGGCAGACCTGTCTAATTCTGTCAATATGATTTTTGAATTGCGTTAAGCCTTACTGCCCAAGTCTTACGAACCATCTGGACGCAACAATCCTGATCCGTGACTTATGCCTCAATATATAGTGGTTTATTAAAGATCCGGGCGAATTTGTGGCTCAATATTATCGCTAGACAAAAATGTCCAATACAGGCCACACCCAAAAGACATTGCTGTCTATTAAGTCAGCTGTGACCTACATACTCAAGAGACACGGCGCAAATCAGGAAGAAAACCAATGCAGTCACATTACCGTGCCGTTGTGATCGGATGTGGCGTTGTCGGCGCTTCGGTCTTGTACCATTTGGCAAAATTCGGCTGGAAAGACGTCTGCCTGATCGAGCGCAACGTTTTGACCGCTGGGTCAAGCTGGCATGCGGCGGGCGGGTTTCATGTCCTGAACTCAGACGCCAACATTGCATCGCTTCAGGCCTATACGATTGATCTGCTATCCGAGATCGAAAAGGAATCAGGCCAGTCGGTCGGGATGCATATAACAGGCGGCACGACGCTGGCTGGCACTCGAGATCGGTGGGAATGGCTGCAATCTGCTTACCGCACCTTTCAATCCATCGGGATCGACGATGTGCGGCTGATTACCCCGAAGGAAGCAAGAGAGTTGAACCCGCTGGGTCCACCCATGGCATTCTGGGTGGCATGTTTGCCGACCGCGAAGGGTACGTCGACACCACAGGCACAGTTCACGCATATGCCGGTGCCGCCAACAAACACGGTGCCGAAGTGATCGAACATAACCAGGTACTGGAACTTACTCAGATGAGTGATGGCTGGGATGTCGTGACCGAAAAGAGCAAGATCCATGCCGAACATGTTGCCAATGCCGGGGGCCTCTGGGCCAAACAGGTTGGTCTCATGGCGGGGATCGAACTCCCGGTGTCCCCACCCAACCACCACTATCTCATCTCTGACACGATCCCCGAGGTTGCAGCGCTCGACAAGGAAATGCCCCTGACGGTGGACCTCGAAGGCTTTACCTACATGCGGCAGGACCAGCAGGGCATGTTGCTGGGAATCTACGAAATCGATCACGAGCATTGGATGATGGATGGCGCGCCGTGGGAATATGGATTCGAGCTGCAACAGGAAGACACCGATCGAAGTGAAAAGGAACTCACTCTCGGTTTTGAACGCTATCCGGCGTTGCAGAATGTCGGTTTGAATACATGGGTCAATGGCGCTTTTACCTTTGCCCCCGACGGCAACCCGCTGATTGGGCCCCTACGGGGCAAACCGGGCTATTGGTGCGCCTGCGGTGTGATGGCCGGGTTCCTTCTGGGCGGCGGCGTCGGCAAATCGCTAGCCGAATGGATGATCCACGGCGAACCCGAGGCCGGTGTCTTTGGTATGGATGTGGCGCGATTCGTCCCCTATGCCGCGAACAAGGAGTACATCAAGCAGACCACCGGCCAATTCTACACTCGCCGATTCGTGATGACATATGGTCATACGGCGGGAAAATCGCTGGCCATAGCCATGATTGACCGAACAGCCAGCACCGAAGAAACAGAATGGGCCGTGCATGTCGTCGGTGCCGAACGTCCGGCACGGGTGATAGCGGCCTCTCCCTATGACGCAAAAGACAGTGCGATGCGGGGCACAGGATGACACCCGAGACCCCACCACAACCACGGGCAAGGAGGCGTCGGGGGCGTGGCGATGGAAGACCGCCCGCCTCCAAACGCACGGTCAACTACAGCAAGTTGCGCACCCCCTTTCCAACGATGTCCGTGTTCTCGGACGACGAAATCGAGAACAGCCATGCCGAGGTCCTGGCAGCAATCACTCTTAACCAACTTGTCCGACCCGGCGCGCCGATCTGCTATGGCACCTTCACCTCGAATGTGGGCATGAAATCGGGCGCGCCTGCGCTTGGCACCCCCACCCACTTTCAGGCAAGTCTCGCCGCCGGTCAGCTTGCCCGCTTTATTGGCCTGCCGTGGCGGTCGGCAGCAGGGTCTGCCTCCAATCTTAACGACGTACAGGCGGCGAATGAGAACCAGATGGGGCTTTGGGGCTGCCTCATGGCGGGTGCATCGGTGATCATCCATTCCGCAGGCTGGCTCGAAAGCGGGCTGACCATATCTTACGAAAAGCTGATCACCGACGTCGAAGTCTTGAACATGATCGCCGAGCTTTGCGCGGGCAACAACGCCAGCGTTGATGAGATCGGTTTCGAGGCGGCGATCAGCGAAGTGAACCCAAGCGGGCACTTCTTTTCCACCAGCCATACGATGGCACGGTATGACACAGCGTTCTACGAACCCGTCGTGCATGATTACGCCAATTTCGGAACATGGACAGAACGCGGCGCATCTGACGTCAACACGCGCGCTACGGCGATTTGGAAAGGTATTCTTGCTGCCGACAACCGCCCAGATATCGACGAAGCAAAGGTCGAAGCCTTACATCCGTTCATAGACATACGCACCGCCGACGGCGGTGCACTCCCGGAGAGCTGATATGCCCGCAAGACTTACACCACTTCTACATAGGGATGATCCGGACAAGGATCCGCTGGTCGGCCATGTAAAGGTCACACGCGAAGATTGGCTGAACGTTGCACGCGACGTTCTCGTCAGCGAGGGGGTTGCCGAGGTCAAGGTTCTGGCACTTGGCACCCGCCTTGAGGTGTCTCGATCCAGTTTTTACGGCTATTTCAAGAGCCGCAAACATCTGCTCGAAGCACTGCTGGACGATTGGGAAAATCGCAACACAAGATCGATTGTCGAAAGCGTCGAGGCACCTGCCGGCTCCATTTCCGAAGCGGTCTGCAACTTCTTTCGCTGCTTTCTCGACCCGGAGTTGTTTGATCACGGACTGGATTTCGCGGTCAGGGAATGGTCACGACGGGACGGGGCGGTGCGTCAACGCATAGATGCCGCTGATGCGGAACGCCTAAGGGCTGTCAGAGCCATGTACGAACGCTTTGGTTACTCTGAATACGACGCCGATACGCGCGCGCGCATCCTTTATTTCATGCAGCTTGGCTATCATGCACTGGAACTGCGCGAACCGATGTCGGAACGGATCGCACGGCTCAAAGGCTATCTACGCGGTTTTACTGGTATTGACCCGGATCCAAAGGTGATCGCCGATCTGCGTGATTTCGTGATTGATCTGAATAGCCGATGACACGTGACTGCCCCCTGAAATCCCTCACCGTAATGTAGAGTCTGCGTCAACTCTGAAGGAGCAGACATATGCGAAAGGACCGTTTCACCGAGGCGCAGATAATCGGGATGATCAAAGAGCAGGGTTCAAGCGTTTAGCGATTGATCCAGTGGATCAATCGTAGCGCAGAACGGCATGCCGACGGCTGAGGTATGCCTCAGGCACGGTCTGAGCACCGCG
>NZ_JBGFGP010000148.1:0-69681 GCF_041224545.1 Sedimentitalea sp. XS_ASV28
AGGAACACCAGCAGAAAATAATGAATCCGCCGCAGAAACAGCGAAAGATAAAACTTAACGTCTGGGATCATTCCGATACGCCTTCACTCCGGACAGGCGCAACATCGCACCAATACTCAACAACATCCAATACAGAACAAAGAACATAAACACATATTCCAAAAAATAAATCACTCAAAAATTCAAGAAAACGGGTAAATACAGTCCCTCACCTTGCCTCGCCCCTGCGTGTAAAAATCGCAGCGCCCCCGTGGATGCCAAAGGCACGGGGGCGCGACACAGTACGATCAGCCGGACTGTCAGAAATGCACGGAAAGCGTATCGAGAGGCTTTTGCGCCGGCGGGGCGAACTTGGTCAGGTCGATACCTTGCACGGCGGTCTTGTATTCGTCGAGCGTGGGCGTGCGGCCCAGGATCGCGGACAGGACAACCACCGGGGTCGAGGCCAGCAGCGATTCGCCGGTCTTGTCCTCGGCGTCCTCGACAACCCGGCCCTTGAACAGGCGTGTGGATGTTGCCAGTACCGTATCGCCCCTTGCCGCCTTTTCCTGGTTCCCCATGCACAGGTTGCAGCCCGGGCGTTCGAGATACAGGATATTCTCGTATTCGGTGCGCGCCGTGACCTTGGGGGCGCTGTCGTCAAACTCGAATCCCGAGTATTTCTGCAACACTTCCCAGTCGCCCTCTTCCTTGAGCTCGTCGATGATGTTGTAGGTCGGCGCCGCAACGACCAGCGGGGCCTTGAACTCGACCTTTTCGCCCGCCTTCTCGAGATTGCGCAGCATCTGTGCGACGATCTTGACGTCGCCCTTGTGCACCATGCACGAGCCGACAAACCCCAGGTCCACCTTCTTTTCCGCCTTGTAATACGAAATCGGGCGGATGGTATCATGGGTATACCGCTTGGAAACATCGGCGTTCTTGACGTCGGGATCGGCGATCATGGGTTCGTTGATCGCATCGAGATCCACCACCACTTCGGCAAAATACTTCGCATTGTCATCCGGGGTCAGCGCAGGTTTTTCGCCGGATTTGATCTCGGCGATGCGCGCGTCGGCGATGGCGATCAGTTTGGCGAGCATGCCGTTTTCATGCTCCATGCCTTTGTCGATCATGATCTGGATACGGTGCTTGGCCAGTTCCAGCGACTCGATCAGCGTTTCGTCGTTTGAAATACAGATCGAGGCCTTGGCCTTCATCTCGGCTGTCCAGTCGGTGAAGGTAAACGCCTGGTCGGCCAGCAGCGTCCCGATATGGACCTCGATGATCCGGCCCTGAAAGACGTTGTCGCCATGCTGTTGCAGCATCTGTTGCTGCGTTGCATGAACAACGTCCCGGAAGTCCATGTGATCGGCCATTTTTCCCTTGAACGTCACCTTGACGGATTCAGGGATGGGCATCGAGGCCTCGCCGGTGGCCAGCGCCAGCGCGACGGTGCCCGAGTCCGCACCGAACGCCACGCCCTTGGACATTCGCGTGTGGCTGTCGCCGCCGATGATGATGGCGTGGTCATCCACCGTGATGTCGTTCAGGACCTTGTGAATCACGTCGGTCATCGCGTGGTACCTGCCCTTGGGGTCGCGCCCGGTGACGAGGCCGAACTTGTTCATGAAGGCCATCAGCTTCGGCGTGTTTGCCTGCGCCTTGGCATCCCAGACGGATGCGGTGTGGCAACCCGACTGGTAAGCGCCGTCTACGGCGGGCGACAGAACGGTGGCGGCCATCGCTTCGAGCTCCTGCGCGGTCATCGGACCGGTGGTGTCCTGCGAGCCGACGATGTTCACCTTGACGCGCACATCCGAACCCGCATGCAGCACCTTGCCCGGGGTCGCGCCCAGGGCATTGGCGTTGAAGATCTTTTCGACCGCGGTCAGGCCCTGACCGTCATGCGATACCTCTTTGGAGGGCGCGAATACCGGTGCAGGCTCGACACCCAGGATCCCGGCGGCGACGGTTTGCAGTTTCTTGCCAAAGACGACGGCATAAGAGCCGCCCGCCTTCATGAACTCCATCTTTTGCGGCGTGAAAGAGGCAGACATATCTGCCAGCTCTTCGCCGCTTTCGCTGTAGAGCTTCTTTTTCCTGGAATTGATCCTGAGAACCGTACCGGTTTCCACCGAGTATTTCTGTTCGAGGATCGGGTTGCCGTCATTGTTGAGGATCGGCTTGCCCTCTTCGTCGAGCTTCTTGACCCAGTTCTTGAGGTCGATGCCGATCCCGCCTGTGACGCCGACCGTGGTCAGGAAAATCGGCGAAATCCCGTTGGTGCCTGCCACGACCGGGGCGATGTTGACGAAGGGCACATAGGGTGACGCCTGCTTGCCGGTCCAGAGCGCCACGTTGTTGACGCCCGACATGCGGCTTGAGCCAACGCCCATCGTGCCCTTTTCCGCGATCAGCATGACCCGCTTGCCGGGATGTTGCAGCTTGAGCTCTTCGATATGTTTCTGTGCGGCTTCGTCAATCATGCACTTCCCGTGCAACTCCCGGTCGGACCGGGAATGGGCCTGGTTGCCGGGCGACAGCAGGTCGGTCGAGATATCGCCCTCGGCAGCAATGAAGGTGACGACCTCGATTTCCTCGTCGACCTCGGGCAGCTTGGTAAAGAACTCTGCCTGCGCATAGCTTTGCAGGATGTCCTTGGCGACGGGATTCCCGCTCTCATATGCAACCTTCAGCCGATCAGTGTCGGCCTCGTAGAGGAACACCTGTGTTTTAAGCACCTCTGCGGCCTGCCCCGCGATGTCGGCATCCTCGCCCAATGCGAGATCCAACAGCACCGCAACAGACGGCCCACCCTTCATGTGCGAGAGGAGCTCCAGAGCAAATTCGCCCGAGATCTCGTTAACCTCTGCTTCGCCCAGCACGATTTCCTTGAGAAACCCGGCCTTTACACCTGCGGCGCTGGTCGTGCCGGGCAGCGTGTTGTAAATGAAGAAATTCAATGCCTCGTCGCGATGCGGATGATCGGCGGTCCTGATGATCGAAATGATCTCGGCGGTCAGGGCTGCGTCGTCAATCGGCTTGGGGTTCAGGCCCTGTGCCTTGCGCGAGTCGATCTCGTTGCGGTATTCGGTGTAGAGGTCCATGGGGTTTCTCCTAGGCGCAGATGGGTGCTGAAATGCGAAAAACCGGCTTGTCCGATGCAGTCGGAGACCCGGATCGCCCTTCGTTGTATACCGCAGTATACAAACTCTCAGAGGGCCACAAGCCCAATCAGAGCGACCAGATGTCTCAGGTGTTTAGGGGCTTTCCCAGTGCAGAAATGGGGGGTAAGCCGATCCGGCACATCCGGGGCACCAAATGCCGTTACAGGACTGTTACACATCCTGAAGTCAGAGCCTGTCAGAGGCGTTCGAGAATGGTACGGCTTTTCGGCATAAGCGCAAGGCTGGCCGACATGCGTTTGCGCCAGGCGGGTCCTTTCTCGCGCGCTTCGGCATAGGCGTCGCTCAGTTCGACCGGCCGTTCATTGGCCAGCACCTCGATCAGAAAGGCCGCTTGTGCGCGATCCTTGCCGGATTTCGCCGAGTCCGGCCCGTCGCGCCGACGGTCTGCCACGATCAGCTTGTGAATGGCGAAACGTTCCGGGCGCGGAACCTGCACGAGCGATCCATAGCGATAGAGGAACGGAACCTGCAGCGGTTCGGCAATGAGATAATTCAGATGATGCAGGCTCTGCGCGCTGACGCCCAGTGACGGCAGCTCTCGCAGGCCTTCCTCGTCGTCAAACGAGGGCGTCAGGAATTCGACCATCGTCTGCCGGTCGGTTTGCCGCCAACGCCAGACATGTTGTCGGTCGAGCGCGGGTACGGGGTCAAACCTGAGGTCGCCGAATACCTCATCCAGCGGAGTCTCGACGCGGTCATTGATGACGATCGAGAGGCGCTCGAAGCTCGCGATGTCGATGTCGTCGGTCTGTGCCGCCGCATCAAATCCGATCCTGACGCCCAGTTCGCCCTCATAGCACAGAAAGGCGTTTGTCCCCACCAGCGTACCGCCCAGCCGAAACACACCGGTGCGGGCCATGGCGGATACGATTTGCCCGGTGTTGATATCCGCCATGCGCAGACCCTCGGCCCGCAGGATGCGCATCAACCGGGCGCGTTCCTTTTCCCGTACCCGGTCCTGCCCGGCAAGCTCCTTGTGGCGGTGCAGCCTGCTCCGCAAATCTGCGCTGTCCTCTCCGATGTAACGGTCGATGGTCTGACGTCCCAGGCGGTAATGGTCGTACCAGTAGATCCTGTTGCCGACCTCTTTACGTTTCGGTGTGCCGATCAGTCCGGACACGGCACCATCCTTGAGATTTCGCAGCAGGTCGATCCAGGCACTGCGCGCGACCGAACTCAGGTATTGCATGGATTTACCCCACAAAGAATTTTACGTGGGGTAAATTATCAGATTTGCGGCTACCCCACAACAATTTTAACGTGGTGTAAAAGTACGGTGGCCCCTTCCGGGATCGGGTGATAGGGCTTGCTCGTTTGACTTGGCGCGGACCCGGCGTCAGAGTCCTGACATGCCGAGGCGCACAGATATCGAAATCCTGCTTCCTGAATTCCGGGCATATGCGCTGGCCATATGCGCGTCGGCCAGTGATGCGGAAGACCTGATACAGGATGCAATCGAACGGGCGTTGCGGACGGATAACAGGCCAGCGCGCATTGACGAGCTTCGGCCCTGGATGTTTCGCGTTATCCGCAACCTGCATTACGACGAACTCCGTAAAAAGCGAGTGCGCAGGGAATATTTGGCCGCCGAGAGACGTCTCTCTGATGAAGCGGGGTCATCGGACGCGGCGCGCGATATTCTGGTCCGTCTTGCCTTTGGCAAGCTACCGCCGGATATGCGCGAGGTTCTGTGCCTTGTGGACATAATGGGGCTGAAATATGCGGAAGCGGCAGAGGTCATGAACGTCGCCAACGGCACAGTGATGAGCCGGGTCAGCCGGGCGCGAAGGGCGCTTCTGAAATTGGTGGATGGCGCCGAGACGCGCGATGTTGCAGAGAAACGCGGAAAATGAACGAATTGAACGACAAGGACTGGGAACTGGTCAATGCATATCATGATGATGAGCTGACCGAGCGCGAGCGCAGCAGGATGGACCTGCGGCTTGCCTCCGAACCGGCCCTTGCCGATGCGCTTCGCGATGTGACGGGTGTGTCCGTCAGCCTCGCGTCGCTGCGCCCTGAAATACCGCAACGGGCTGTATTCCCGACGGAACGGACGGCAAACAGCAACTGGAAGCCGCGCAGGTGGATCGCGGGTGGCGCACTTGCCCTGGCGATCGCGGCCGCCGTCGTTTTCGGCAACGGTAACGGCAACGCCACACCCACGATACAGGGCATTCATGCCGATTTTGCCGCACAAGCGTTCTCGACGGAAGAAGATGATCTTCGGCTGGTCGCCACATTTGCACAAGCCGACACGCCGGATCTGACCGGTGCCAACCTCATGCCTGTGTCCCATCGCACTCTGGATACTGGTGATGTTACCCACTACACCGGTCGGAACGGGTGCCGTCTGACCTATTTCCGGGGCAACTTTGCATTGGATCAGGCGGACGAGACCGGCGGATACCAGATCGCGGAATGGACGACCCCGAACAATCTGCGGCATCTGATCGTTGCGACGGGCATGGACCAATCGCGGTTCGATGCGATCGCGCTTTATCTCAAGCGCATCACGCAGTCAGAGCCGGCCGATCAGGTTATGGCGACGGCGATCCAGGCAACAAACACCCGCCCCTGCATCGGCTGACGCCTGCGCATCTGCACCGGTGGCCACACCAGCCTGAAAAACCGGCGACAGACCCTCTGGCTGCGCCAAAGGGTCTGCGCCGGTTTCCAAGGGCATGGGTTTTCATACCCTCTTGGACTTTACCAAAATCACTCTTTAACAACGAACGCCAGGACGTCGGCAGAGCCGGGCCGCTTTTCCGAACCGGAGTCGCATCACATCTTCCAGAGTGTCGCGCGATTAGCTTGACACCCCGAGCATGACCTGCGCGTTTAAATCATTGATTTCATGAAATTTCAGGTGAGTCAGTTCCATCGCGAGACGCGCTAGTTCAACTTGCGCGGAAAGTTCGGCCGGTCGGTGTTGTAATGCGCCGTCAGATAATCGAGGATCTCGGTGCGGTCGGGCTCTTCAAGCTCGTCCATGCCCTGTTCGTCGACCATCCATTCGAACATCTCTTCCCATTCGTCGCGGGTCAGGCCCTGCTGTGCCACGATCATTTCCGAATGACAGGCGGTGCAGGCGTAATAGGTCGTCTCGACGCCCGGCGCATCGAACAGCACGCCAAATTCGTAGTCTTCTTCTTCGGTGGCCTCGTCTGGCGCGTCCGCCTCTGTGGCGCCAAATGTCAGCGGGGCGTCAGAAAACCCGTTCAGATAGGCGATCAGACTTGCCCGCTCCGAGTCTTTCCTGAGGCCCGCAAAGCTCATCTTTGTCCCTTTGATTGCGTCTTTCGGTTTGGCCAGAAAGGCGTCCAGCCGTTCGACGCTCCAGTCACCGCCAGCCTCGCTCAGGGCCGATGAATAGGCAAATCCGTCAACAGCCGCGACAGGTCCGCCGACGACACCAAAGAGGTTTGGGCCAACCTTGGATTTGCCGCCCTGCTCCACGGTATGGCAGGCGGCACATTTCTTGAACACGCGCGCGCCCTTTTCCGGGTCGGCGGCGGCCAGCGCAGCGTCAAGATCGGCAAGTGCCGGCGATGCTGCGGCCACGGCAATGGCCACAACGGTAAGGGTTCGCAGATTTGCGAATGCCATGGGGTTCTCCATTTCTCGAATCTCTGGCTGGGGTGACGGCATGCGTCACCCCGAACAGTCAGCTGGCGCGCACGCCAACCCTGTGCATGCTGTTGTTGAGATACCCTTTCGGGTTCCAGTCGATGGCAAAGGGCTGCATCACACCTTCGCTGTCCGTCGCGCGGGCCCAGATTTCGTAATACCCCGCCTGCGGAAACGAAACGTCCGCGCGCCAGTTCTGCCAGGCACCGTCATTTACCGGGTCGTCAAGCTCGGCGGTTGACCATGTCGCGCCGAAATCGGTCGAGAGTTCAACCGTGGTGATCGAACGGTCTCCGGACCAGGCATGGCCCCGCACCTGCGTGCTCATCCCGGTTTCCGCACCATTGGCCGGGAACGTCACCAGCGATTTGACCGGCATGCGTTCGATGATGACAAAATCCTCTTCCGGCACATCCTGACCGGGGGCCACCGGATAGCCGGGTACGCGATAAGAGGTGCCGGTCATCTTGGGGCCGTCATGCACCTGGTCGCGCAGCTCGATCCGGGTCAGCCATTTCTGTGCCGTCGACGCCGGCCAGCCGGGCACCACGAGGCGCAGCGGCGCGCCATTCATCGGGTGCAGCGCATCGCCATTCATTTCAAAGGCGATCAGGATGTTGTCGGTCAGGGCCTTGTCAATGGGCAGCCCGCGCGAGATCGGCAGCTTGTCGGCCTTGCCCGAAAGATGCGTGTCCGCGCCATAATGCGCCGTATAGACCACATTGGACTGGACCCCGGCCTTTTCCAGAACGTCCTTGAGCCGCACACCTGTCCATTCGGAACACCCGATTGCGCCATAGGTCCACTGGTTGCCCTTGGCCGGCGGATTGAAGAAACCCCGCCCGTTGCCGCCGCATTCCAGCGTCAGCGCCATCGTCACGACCTCGAACTGCTCGCGCAGGTCGGCGATGCTCAGTTCCATCGGGGTATCCACGAATCCGTCAATGGTCAGCGTCCAGGTCGCGGGGTCGACATCCTGGGGCGGAATACCGTTGTTCCGGATGAAATGCCGGTTTGTCGGCGTGATCGGGTCGTCCAGCAATTCGGGCGGCGTTTCGGCATTGACGGGGCGATCATTTAGGAGCGTCAGGCCGTCCTTGCCCACCAGAACGTCATCCTGCGCCATCGCCGCCGGGACGAACCCGACCGGCATGTTGCGATGAAAGGGGATCGACGTGCCGACCATTGCCGCCATCGTGGCAAGACCGGTTCGTTTCAGGAACCCGCGCCGGTCAGGATTGGCAACACGGCCGAAAAACGCCTTGTCCGCCTTTTCCGGATCTGTCGCGAAAAACTCCTGAACGGTGTGTTTCTTGTCGTCATCAAGCGCCATCTTGTCCTCCCTTGGGTACCGGCTTGGGTGCCTTTGAATGCCTTGGTTCGGAAAAGAGACGTTTCACATGCAAATTTTATTCCGCATGTGATCGATGTTTTTTTGAAGACGGGTCACTACCGCCGGACGCGCGCTTTCAGTTGGCGGATAATTTGGCAAGCGGCGATGTCTCGCCTTCGACCAGATGACAGGCGACGCGATGAGTTGACGTTACCGCGTCCAGGGACGGTGCGCTTTCACGGCATTCTGGCGCGGCGACAGGGCAGCGTGACGCGAACCTGCAGCCCTTGGGCAGGTTCAGCGGATCCGGGGGGTCGCCGGGGATCAGAATGCGCTTCGCGTTCTCTCGCAGCTGGGGGTCAACCGAGGGAACGGCGGACAACAGCGCCTCGGTATAGGGATGCAGGGGGGTGTTGAACAATGACATGCGATCGGCATGTTCGACGATCTTGCCCATATACATGACCGCGACGCTGTCGCACATGTGCTGTACGACACCCAGATCATGGCTGATGAACAGATAGGTCAGCCCGTATTCGGCCTGAAGGCGCCGTAACAGGTTCAGGATTTGCGCCTGCACCGCCACGTCCAGCGCCGATACCGGTTCATCGCAGATGATCACCTCGGGTTGGGTGGAAAGCGCGCGGGCTATGCCGATCCGCTGACGCTGACCGCCGGAGAACTGATGCGGGAACAGTCGTTTCTGTTCCGGGCGCAGACCGACCGCCTTGAACAACTGGTCAACGATCTCTCGCTTTTCGGAGTCGGATTTGTCGGTCAGGCTGTCCAGGGGTTCACGTACGATGTCTTCCGCGCGCTTGCGCGGGTTCAATGAGGAATATGGGTCCTGAAAGATCACCTGAACCTTTTGGCGCATGTCCTTGAGATCATCGCGGTCAAGGGGCAGGATATCGCGGCCTTCCAGCTCTACCTTGCCGCTCGTCACACCGCTCACAAGGCGGGCAATCGCGAGCGCGGCGGTCGTCTTGCCAGAGCCGGACTCGCCAACGATGGCCAGCGTCTCGCCCTTGCGGACGGTGAACGAGATGTCATCCACCGCCGTCAGGTAGGTCTGCCTGGCAAACATTCCGCCCTTGCGGCGAACGCCAAAGCGGACCGTCAGGTTATGAACGTCGAGAAGGTCGGTCATCACAAATCCTCCGCATGCCAGCAGGCAGAGCTGCGCGCGCTGCCGAATGGCACGTCCGGGGGTCTTGCGCTCAGGCATTTGTCGCTGGCGCGCGGGCAGCGCGGCGCGAACAGGCACAGATCCTGGCCGAATTCGGACAGTCCGGGCACGATTCCGGGAACTTCTGTCAGATCATGCCGTTCTTCCGTCAGGTTTGCCATGATGTGCGGCACGCAGCTGATCAGCCCGCTGGTATAGGGGTGACGTGCATGGGTGATGACCTGATCGACCGGGCCTTCTTCGGCCTTGCGCCCCGCATACATCACGATCATCCGTTCGGACATCTCGGCCACCGCCCCCATGTCATGCGTGATCATGATGATCGACGTGCCGGTTTGTGCCCGCAGATCGCGCAACAGATCGAAAATCTGGGCCTGAACCGTGACGTCCAGCGCGGTGGTCGGCTCGTCGGCGATCAGGATCTTGGGCGTGCAGGCCAGGGCGATGGCGATCATCACGCGTTGTCTCTGGCCGCCTGACATCTGGAACGGATAGGCGTCGACCCGGCTTTTGGGGTTTGGGATCTGCACCGCATCCAGGAGTTCGATGGCCTGAGCCCAGGCGGCTTTCTGGCCCAGGCCCTGATGCGCGCGCAAGACCTCGGCGATCTGTTCACCGACGGTGTAGACCGGGTTCAGCGACGTCATCGGTTCCTGGAAGATCATGCTGATTTCGTTGCCACGGATTTGGCGCAGCCGCCGTGGTGACGCGGTGGTCAGCTCTTCGCCATCGAACTGGATGCTGCCCGAGGCGACGCGGCCGATCCCTTCGGGCAAGAGCCCCATGATCGCAAGCGCGGTCATGGATTTGCCGCAGCCGGATTCACCCACGAAGCTGATGCTCTCACCATGCGCCAGTTCGAGATTGAGATTGTCGATGACCGGCGCGACCCCGGCCCGTGTCGCCAGTTCGATGCGCAGGTTTTCAACCTTGAGTAGCGGCGCCATCAGCGTTTCCTCAGCTTTGGGTTCAGCGCATCGTTCAGACCGTCGCCAACCAGGCTGATTGCAAGGACGGTGATGAAGATCGCAAGCCCGGGTATGGTGACGGTAAAACCGGCCTCGAGGATGTATTGCCGGTTCGAGCCGATGATCTGGCCCCAGCTCACCACGTTGGGATCGGTCAGCCCGAGAAAGCTCAGCCCCGCTTCGAACAGGATCGCGGACCCCACCATCAGCGCCGATTGCACGATGATCGGGGGCAGCGCGTTCGGCAGGATCACCTGGAACATGAGCTTGGCATTGGTGGCCCCGGATGCGCGGCTGGCCATGACATATTCAAGCTCGCGGACACGCTGGAACTCGGAACGCGTGATGCGCGCAACGGCGGTCCAGCTGACGATGCCGATGGCAAAGGTGATCATCGGAAGGCTCGCTCCGAAGAGTGCGACAATGACCATCGAAAACAGCAAGGTGGGCAATACCTGGAAAAACTCGGTAAAGCGCATCAGCATCTCTTCGATGATGCCGCCGTAAAACCCGGCCAGCGCCCCGACCGTGACGCCGATCACCACGGTGACGATCGCCGCCGAAAGCCCGATGATCAGCGTCACGCGCGCCCCGTGCAGGATTTGCGACAGCAGATCCCGCCCAAGGTAATCGGTTCCCAGCAGAAAGCCCTCTTCGCCCGGCGGCGAGAACGGTGCCCAGACCATATCGAACGGATCGGTCTGATACAGCATGGGGCCAAAGATCGCGGCAAGCACGATCAGCGACAACAGGGCCAGACCGAGCATGGCGGAATGGTTATGGCGGAACATTTCCCACGCTTCAGAAAGCGGCGAGCGGGCCTTGGCAACCGGGGCGTCAACGGTTTGTTCGCTCATCATGCACGTCCTTTCAGGCGCGGATCCACGAGCCGCAGAACAAAGTCGGTCAACAGGTTGCCCACAATGACCATCAAGGCGGAAAAGAACAGGATGCCCAGAATGGTCGGGGTATCACGCGCGAGAATCGACTGGAATGCGAGTGTCCCGAGACCCGGCCAGGCGAACACTGTCTCCACCAGCACCGCCCCGGAGATCACCGCGCTGAACTGAAGGCCTGCAAGGGTGATGACCGGTGACAGCGCGTTCTTGAGCGCGTGCTTGTATACCACTTCGCGTTCGGTAAGGCCCTTGGCCTTGGCGGTGCGAACATAGTCGGAACCAAGGGTTTCCATCATCGACGCCCGGGACAGTCGTGAATAGAGCGCGAGAAAGATCGAGCCGAGGGTAATGGTCGGCAGCACCATGTGGCGGATAATGTCCAGCGTCTGGACCCAAAAGCCGCCTTCCAGCGTAACGTCGCGCATGCCGGCCACCGGGAACCACTGGATTTTCAGGGAAAACGCGATCAAAAGCAGGATCCCGGTCCAGAAAACCGGTGCGGAATAGCCGAACAGTGAGATGAAGGTGACAAAATGCGAGAGTATGCCATTGGGGCGGCGCGCGGAAATCACCCCCAGCACCACGCCCACAATCATCGCGAAAAGCTGTGCGGTGAAAACCAGCAACAGCGTTGCGGGCAGCCGCTGCAGAATAAGTGTTGTCACCGGCTGATTGTAGTAGAACGAATACCCGAGATCGAACCGGATGACGCGGCCCAGATAACTTCCGAGTTGCACGATGAAAGGCTTGTCCAGGCCGTAATCGGCGCGGATTTGTGCCATGGTCTCCTCGTCCGCCCCGCCCATTGACTGTGCAATGGTGTCGGCGACGTCGCCGGGGGCAAGGTGCATCATCGTGAAATTGAGCACGAGGACCGCCAGCAGCAACAGAACCGCGTAGAAAATCCGTGTCGTCGTAACACGCAATGCGTTCATGGGGATCGCCTTTCAGCCGCTAAACAGGGTCGGATCGCCTGCGACCAGGACAGTCGCAGGCAACCGTATCAGTCTTTCAGATAGATCCGATCCATCGGCGAACTGGAGGCCCAGATACCTTTTGGCGGGTTGCCGACCTTGTTGGAATAGATCGTATGCTGAGGCACGGCATTGACGTAATAGATCGGCACCTCTTCAGCGACGATTTGCTGAAACTCCGCATAGAGCGCCTTGCGTTTTTCGGCGTCCATCTCGGTTGCGGCCTGAGCGAGGATTTCGTCAACGCGTTCGTTCGCATAGCCCTGGGTGTTCGACCAGACGCCCTTGCCGATATTCGAGCTCAGATAGGTCCGGTTCACACCGATCACCGGGTCGCCCCAGTTATAGACGCTGTCAAACGAGAGGTCGAAATCCATGTTGCCCATGACCTGCGCCCAGCTCGGGAAATCGGGATGCGCGCGAACGGTCACGTTGATGCCAACCTTGGATAGCGCGGCCTTGACGTATTCGGTCTGAGCCTTGTAGCCGGGGAAACCGGGCACCTCGATATTCAGGTCGAAGCGTTTGCCGTTCTCCAGCGGATACCCGGCCTCGTCGAGCAGCGCATTCGCCTTGTCCAGGTCGAGTTCATAGGCCTCGACATCGGGCGTATAGAGCGGGCTGTCCGGGTGAATGCCGGTTCGGGCTTCGACGGCGGTGCCGCGCATGAGCGCCTTGAGAATGAAATTCTTGTCGATGGCATAGGCTATGGCCTGACGCACCTTGACCTCCTGCAGGGGGCCACGGGTGGTGTTCATCGCCAGCCAGTCAATTGCGCCGATGCCGCCATATCCTTCCTTGGTCACGATCAGTTCGTCGTCGGATTTCAGCCGATTGATGATGGTGGGCTCGGATTCGAAAGTCGACATGTGAATTTCACCATTCTGCAAGGCGATCGCGCGCGCAGAACTGTCGTTGATGATCCGGGCCACGATCCGGTCGAGATAGGGCAGGCCTTCTTCCCAATAGCCCTCGTAACGTTCGAGGATGACATGCTCGCCGGGTTTGAACTCGACCAGCTTGAACGGACCCGACCCCACGACATCCTCGTTGTTGCGCGGATGGTTATTGGGATCCTGCCCGTCGCCATAGATGTGTTTCGGGATGATCGCCATGAGTTGCCCGGACATGGCCAGCATCAGGGCCGGATGCGGAGTCGTCAGGTTTAGAACGGCCGTGTGTTCATCCGGGGTATCGACGCTTTCGACCGGGGCGAACATGGATTTGAACGGATGATATTGCTTGATCACATCCACCGAAAACGCGACGTCTTCGGACGTGATCGGCGTGCCGTCGTGGAAGGTGGCGTTTTCCTGCAAATATAGCGTTACCTTCAGCCCGTCGTCGCTGACCTCCCAGCTCTTGGCGAGATAGGGTTGCGGCGTCCAGTCGTCGTCATAACGCAACGGCGAGGCAAAGAGCTGGGTGCCCGGCATCCCCGTGGCCGTTCCCGATTGCACTGCGGGGTTCAGCACCCGCGGGGTGCCGCCCGGGAGGGAAACCACCAGCGTGCCGCCTGCCTTTGGCGTGTCTTGCGCCACAGCCGCCCCGGCAGAAAACGCCGCGATCAAGCTGGCCGCCAAGAGATTTTTGGTTCGTAGTTTCATGAATGTTCGGTCTCCCTGATTATGACCCGTCGCATGTGCCGCTGTTTTTCACAGTCGATCAATTCGCATCAGCCTAGCGCAGGCTTCTTCCATCAAAAAACTGATAAATTAGACAGCTATCCCCCAAAAAACCGGTGAAAGCACTTCATGACACAACCAGATGATCGAACGCACCATCCCTGCTCAGTTCAAGGCAGTTCTCGATAAACGCCCTGATCATTTTCGGGACTCCGGTGGTGTTGCCGATTGCGATGCCGAAAGGGGTGGCCGGAGCGCCGTCCAGAATCGGCACGATCCGATAGCCGGACTCGGCCTCGCGATAGTCGAGCGGACGTATGTTGAGCATCGCGACCCCGAACCCGCCGGCGACGAGCGCGCGCAGGATCTCGGATGATCGCGTGGTATGGGCGATTTCCGGGTCCAGTCCGGCCCGTTGGAACATGTCGTTGTAATAATCGCGTGCACCCGGCAGATCGAGCATGACAAGCGGTCTTTCGGAAAGCTCGGCGAGCGACGTCTTGCCCGCATTGGCAATCGGATCGTCATTCGACACAATCGCAAATGGCGGTGGGGAAAACAGGGGGTAAAAGCGGTGCTTGGCATCTTTGAAAATATCATATGTGAATGCCAGGTCCGCCTCGCCCTCGTTGACGAAATCCACAATCGCCGAAAGCGATCCTTCCAGAACGGTGATAGACAGGCCGGGAAAGCGCTCGGTGACGCTGCGCAGGATGATCGGCAGAAAGGACGGTGCAGCGGTCACGTAGCATGCAATTCGCAGCGTCCCGCGCGCCGTGCCGGCGACAGACTGGATCTCGGTCTGAAAATTTCTTGCCTGCTGCAGGAACCGGCGGATCAGGACCAGGGATTGGGTGCCCTGCGGGGTAGGTCGAATGCCCTTGGACGGGGTGCGGATAAAAAGATCGTATCCCAAGCCTACCTCCAGCGCCTCGATTGCAGCGGTAATCGAGCTCTGAGAAATCGAAAGCTCGCAGGCTGCGCTCGCTATTGATCCGAGCCGACCGGCGGCCTCGACATATCGGAGTTGTTTCAGGGTAAAGTTCTGCAATTCGCCATTCCACCAGAAATTAGTCTTTTTCCCCTGATTATATCCATTTTTCTGACGAATTAAATCTTTCTAGGCTCGCGTCAGCATATGCGTGATGAACAGGATGAAAAAATGAAAACCACGATCTATTCCGCCCGAAAAATCATCACCATGAACCCGAACCGGCCCGAAACAAGCCATGTCGCGGTGCGCGACGGCCGGATACTGGGCACCGGAACGCTTGATGAACTCGCCGGATGGGGGCCTTACGACCTGGATGACCGTTTTGCTGACAAGGTGCTGATGCCGGGGCTGATTGAAGGTCACGCCCACAGCATGGAAGGCGCCCTCTGGAGCTTTACCTATGTCGGATGGTTCGACCGGATGGATCCCGACGGCAAGGTCTGGGGCGGGGTGAAATCCGTTGACGATGTGGTCGCGCGGCTCAAGGAGGCCGAAGCCGCCCTGGGTGGCGGGGATGAACCCCTGTTGGGATGGGGACTCGATCCGATCTATATGGACAATGTGCGCATGACCCGCGCGGATCTCGACCGGGTATCGGAAACGCGGCCTGTGGGTGTGATGCACGCGTCGGGGCATATTCTGAACGTCAATACCAAGGGGCTTGAACTGGCGGGTCTGCTGAAGCAAGGCCAGAACCATCCGGGAATTCCGGTGGGCGATGACGGTTTGCCCACGGGCGAGCTCAAGAGTCCGGAAGTCATGATGCCCGCGGGAAAACACGTGGGCCTGGACCGCTCGTTCCTGGCATCGGATCCCGGCGCCCTGCGCAATTATGCTCGCCTGTGCGTGCGGGCGGGAGTCACGACGTCGTCCGATCTGGGTCAGCAACTGGACGATGATCTGCTCAAGATGTTTCAGGATGTGACCAGTGCCAACGATTACCCTGTCTGCATGGTCGCCTTTCGGATCAACTTCGGCATGTCGCCCAAGGACCTGGTGGATTACACCGCATCTTTGCGCGAGCACAGCACCGAGCGGCTTGAACTCGGTCGCATCAAGGTGGTTGCCGACGGATCGATTCAGGGGTTCTCCGCCCGGATCCGCTGGCCGGGTTATTACAATGGCGCGGAAAACGGTCTCTGGTACATCGCGCCGGATCAATTGGCCGAGATCTACGAACGCGCACTTGCGGCGGGCGTGCAGGTTCACACGCACACCAATGGTGACGAGGCGACGCAACTGGCTATCGAAACGCTGGAAACGGCATTGCGCAAGGCGCCGGACGCCGACCATCGTTTCACCCTGCAACATTGCCAACTCGCTTCGGCGGCGCAATTCCGCAAGATGGCAAGGCTCGGGATGTGCGTGAACCTGTTTGCCAATCACCACTTCTTTTGGGGGGATGAGCACTATAACCTGACCGTAGGACCCGAGCGTGCGCTGCGGATGAATGCGTGCAATACCGCATTGTCGGAAGGGGTGCCAATGACAATCCATTCTGACGCGCCGGTCACGCCGCTGGGGCCGCTGTTCACCGCCTGGGCCGCTGTCAACCGGCGGACGGCTTCTGGGCGGATACAAGGCGCGCATGAATGCATATCGGTCGAACAGGCATTGCATGCCATCACGATCGGTGCGGCGGTGACGATGAAAATGGACGATGTGATCGGTTCGATCGAAGTCGGGAAACGCGCGGATTTTGCGGTGCTGGAGGAGGACCCGATGGAGGTCGCACCCGAAGCGCTCAAGGATATTCCCGTGTGGGGCACGGTTCAGGGTGGCCGCATCTTCGAGGCGGCAACCATATGATGGATTTGCCGGTGTCGGTCATTGCCGGCTACCTCGGTGCGGGCAAGACAACGCTGGTCAATCATCTGCTCCGACATAACGAAGGCCAGCGTCTCGCGGTTCTCGTCAACGAATTCGGCGAATTGCCGATTGACGCCGATCTGATCGAATCCTCGGATGACGGGCTGATTTCCATCGCGGGCGGGTGCGTGTGCTGCGCATTCGGCAGTGACCTGATCGGCGCGCTGACGGATATCCAGAACATGTCGCCAAGACCGGATCACGTGTTGATCGAGGCCTCAGGCGTCGCCCTGCCGGCATCGATCGCAGCCAGCGTCCGACTGATCGACGGTCTGCGGTCCGATGCGGTGCTGGTCCTGGCCGATGCCGAACAGATCCGTCGGAACGCCAGGAACACCTATCTGGCCGATACCATCGAGCGCCAATTGTCCCAGGCGGACATTCTATTACTGACCAAGGCCGATCTCGTGTCGGAACAACAACTCGATGAGGTACGCGACTGGCTGAGGAGCACTCATCCGGGCAAGCGCATCCTTCCCGTGGTGTCCGGGCAAATCCCGATTTCCGCGGCATTGGGTGCCCTGCCCTTCCCCGCGCGCCACACATCCGCAGCGGACACCGTGCATAGCCAATTTGAAAGTATCGTGTTGCGGCCTGACGGTATCGTGGATGCCGACGCGCTCGGGGCCGCGCTCGCCAATGATCCGGGCGTGGATCGGGCCAAGGGTTTTGTTGCGGGTGATGACGGTAAGGTGCTGCTCCATGTTGTCGGCAACCGCCACAATATAGAGGCTGCGAGCGGGGATCACGACATCGGCGTGATTTGCATCGGCCTCAAAGGCCAGCTTGATCCGGCCCGGATCCGGAGCCTCCCCGACACAGTTCGCGCCGGTCGCGCGGTGGAGTGAACCCTGCCTCTGACCACGTGATCAGACCGGCGGCGGAAACCTGTCACGGATTTGTCAAACCGCGAGGCTAGACCTGTGTCAACACGGGCAATCTCGGGCAGGCACGTTGAAGTACCGGACCATATTTCTCTCTGACATCCATCTTGGCACGCCGGGATGCCAGGCCGATCTGTTGCTGGATTTTCTCAACGGTCATGACGCGGACAGCTATTATCTTGTGGGCGACATCGTTGATGCCTGGCGCATTCGCCGCAAGGGATTCCTTTGGCCGCAGGCGCATAACGACGTCGTCCAGGCGATCCTTGCAAAGGCGCAGAACGGTGCGCAGATTTTCCTGATTCCCGGCAATCACGACGAATTCCTGCGATCGTATCCGGGGACGCATTTCGGAGGTATCGAGGTCCTGCGCACCGCCGATTTCACGTCGCATGACGGCAAACGTTATCTCGTGACCCACGGCGATCAATTCGACGCGGTCGTGACCAACGCCAGATGGCTTGCCCATCTTGGGGACCGGGCCTATGAATTCATGCTCTGGCTGAACACATGGGTCAACCGGGTGCGGCATGTCTGGGGGGGCCAGTACTGGTCACTGTCGAAATGGGCCAAGCACCAGGTGAAACAGGCGGTCAACTTCATCAGCGAATACGAGAATGTCCTGTCGGCGGAAGCCCGGCGCGGCGGTTATGACGGTGTGATCTGCGGCCATATCCACAGCGCAGCGATCCGCGAGATCAACGGGATCAGCTATGTGAATACCGGCGACTGGGTGGAAAGCTGTACGGCGGTTGCCGAACGCGATGACGGCCGCCTCGTGTTGCTCGACTGGGAGCGTTCGACCCGCGAAAGGCGCCACAGGTTGCGACGGATCCGGCGTGCCAGATCCAAGACGCTCGAAAACGTATAAGAGGCCCAAACCATGAGTCAGTCCGCACAGATCCAACTGGATGCCGCCATCCTACAGAATGGCGATGCTGCAACGGGATGGCTGGAACGCCTCTTTTCGCGGCTGTTTCTCGGCCTGGTCTATCCGCAAATCTGGGAAGACCCGGTCGTCGACATGGATGCACTCGAAATTGCGCCGGAGGACAACCTCGTTTGCATCGCATCCGGAAGCTGCAATCTTCTGTCCTACCTGACCGCTGGCCCGGCCTCGGTCACCGCGGTCGATCTGTCGCCGGCTCATGTCGCGCTTGGCCGTCTGAAGCTCGCCGCGGCCCGCAGCCTGCCTGACCATGCCGCGTTCTACCAGTTCTTTGGACGTGCGGACATGGCCAGCAACATGACCCTTTATGACAGCTATATCCGTCCTTCTCTCGATCCCGAAACACGGGCGTTCTGGGATGGGCGGTGCATGTTCAGCCGCCGGATTTCGGTGTTCCGGTCGGGGTTCTACCGGCACGGCGCGCTTGGCCGCTTTCTGGGGGCGGTGCATCTGGTCGCGCGGCTGGGGCGGGTCGAATTATCGCCCCTCCTGACCGCCCGATCCCTCTCAGAACAGCAGGCCTTTTTCGAATCGAGGGTCGCACCGCTGTTCGATATGTGGCTGGTCAGAAGGCTGGCGGGATTTCGCGCCGCCCTGTTCGGCCTTGGAATACCGCCGGCGCAATATGACAAACTGGCAGCCGATGGGGGCGGTGACGTGTTGCCGGTGCTGCGCGAGAGGGTGCGCAAGCTGATGTGCGCCTTCCCGATCCGCGAAAACTATTTCGCGTGGCAGGCCTTTGCACGCAGTTACGACCCCGCACCCGACGCGGCTTTGCCGCCCTATTTGCAGGAACGCAACTATCGGGCTCTGCGCGACCATGCCAGCCGGGGGCGTATCGTGAACCGGTCGCTGACAGATCAACTCGCGCTGGAACCCGACCGTTCGAAACAGGGTTATGTGTTGCTGGATGCGCAGGACTGGATGAACGATGCACAGCTCAATGCGCTGTGGCGGGAAATCACGCGTACGGCGACACCGGGCGCGCGTGTCATCTTTCGCACCGGCAGCTGCGACGACATTCTGCCGGGCCGGGTCGCGCCAGACATTCTTGAGCGCTGGCGCTATGACCCGGAGCGGTCGGCGCGCGGCACCGCGCGCGACCGTTCGGCGATCTATGGCGCCTTTCACCTCTATCGGTTTGCGGGGTAACTGCCGTGCTCGATTTCACCACGACATCCCATGCGGAACTGATGGACCGCACCTATCGTCACCAGCGACTGTTCTATGACCTGACCCGGAAATACTACCTGTTCGGGCGTGACAGGTTGATCGCCGGGCTTGATCCGAAACCCGGTGCGCACGTGCTGGAAATTGCCTGCGGCACCGGGCGAAACCTGCAGGTTGCGATCCGCAGGTATCCGGATACTGCTTTCTATGGTCTCGATATTTCGTCAGAAATGCTCACCACGGCGCGGGCCACTCTCAGGCAGAGCGCCAATCTGGCTCAGGGGGATGCCTGCACCTTTGAGGGGGCGCATCTGTTCCGGCGGGCAAAGTTCGACCGCATTTTCATCTCTTATGGCATTTCGATGATCCCCGACTGGCACATCGCTCTGACCAACGCCAGCGCGCATCTTGCGCCCGGCGGTGAGTTGCATGTGGTGGATTTTCACGACCAGAACGGCCTGCCAAAATGGTTCAGGTCCGCGCTCTACCGATGGCTCGAAAGGTTCCACGTGACCCCGAGGCGCGATCTGAAATCCACGCTTGACAGGCTCGCTTCGGGCATCGGGGGCACGACGCGGTTTCAAGATCTCTACCGGGGTTACGCGCAATACGCTGTGCTGCGCAGGCCACGTTAAGACTGTCGCTCCTGACGGACGGCGGCATCCGACACCGTCGGTGTCAGAACCCGACGTCTGCGCCGCCTTTCAGCGCCAGGGTTTCGCGGGCTTCGTCGGGGGTGGCCACGTCGAGACTCAGCCCCTCGAGAATATGGCGCAGCTTGCGGACCTGATCGGCATTGCTTTCGGCGCGCTGGCCGGGCGAGATCCAGAGCGAGTCTTCCAGCCCGACCCGAACATTGCCCCCCTGCGCCGCTGCCTGTGCGGCCACGTTCATCTGGTTGCGGCCCGCGCCGAGAACGGACCACACATAGGCATCGCCGAACAGGCGATCGGCGGTGCGCTTCATATGCATCACGTCCTCAGGATGCGCGCCGATACCCCCCAGCAATCCGAACACGGTCTGAACGAGAAACGGTCCCTCGACGAGCCCGCGATCAACGAAATGGGCAAGGTTGTAGAGGTGGCTGGTGTCATAACACTCGAATTCGAACCGCGTGCCAGTGTCATGTCCGGTCCGCAGGATGTGTTCGATGTCACTGAACGTGTTCTTGAACACCAGATCGCGGCTGTTTTCCAGATGCTCGCGTTCCCAGTCGTGCTGGAATTCCTTGAACCGATCAAGCATCGGATAGAGCCCGAAGTTCATCGACCCCATGTTGAGCGATGCAAGCTCGGGCCTGAGTTCGGCTGCCGGGCGCATGCGTTCGGCCACGCTCATATGCGGACTGCCGCCGGTGGTCAGGTTGAGGACCGCCGAGGTCGCCTGCTTGATCTGTGGCAGAAAGGCACGAAAGGCGTCGGGATCCTGCGTTGGACGCCCATTGCCGGGATCGCGGGCATGCAGATGCAGGATCGTTGCCCCCGCCTCGGCGGCCGCGACAGAGTCGGCGATGATTTCTTCGGGTGTTACCGGCAGGTGGGGTGACATTGACGGTGTGTGGATTGCGCCGGTTACGGCGCAGCTGATGATGACTTTCCGACTTGATTTGGCCATTGCCTGTCCTCTGATTGTCTGGTGTCGTTTCGGTGCGCGTTGTCGCACCGACATTTCACAAGGGTGGCGCACCGGTGCCTTCGCTCTGCGGCTTGTGTGCACGCCCGATCAATCGCTCGCCGATGATCACAATGCCTCGACATTTCCACAAACGCTCAGGGCCTGACCCGAGATGTTGCCACCGCCGGGGGCGCAGAGAAACAGACAGGTTGCCGCGATATCTTCCGGCTCGACCATCCGGCGCAGCGATACCTTGGCCAGATTCTGTTCCTTCATCTCGTCAAACGAAATGCCAAGCTCTTTTGCCCGGGCCGAGATCACCCGATCGATCCGCGGCCCCCTGACGATGCCGGGCAGGATCGCGTTCGCGCGCACGCCCTGCGGCCCCAACTCGGACGCCAGACTCTTGACGAGGCCAATGATTCCCCATTTCGCCGCAGAATACGGGGTGCGATATGCAAATCCGTGTCGTCCGGCGACCGAGGACATGGCAATGAACGCACCCTTGTTCTCGATCAGGTAGGGCGCGCCGAACCGCGCCGCCAGATAGGCGCTGCGCAGGTTGACATCCAGTGTCCCGTCCCACTCGCGGGCCGAGATGTCCGCCACCGTGGCCGTCGGCCCCGCCACCCCGGCATTGGCAACCACCACGTCAATCCCGCCCATCGCCTCGCGCGCGTCATCGAACAGACGCCGCGTATCCTCTTCGTCACCGGCATCCGCGACGCTGCCAGTGACGGCGCCGCCGACAGCGGCGTTCACCGCCTCCGGATTCACGTCGGAAATGTGAACCCTGGCTTGGGCCTCGACGAACCCGGCCGTGATTTTCTCGCCGATGCCGCCGGCCCCTGCCGTCACCAGCACCCGCAAGCCCTTTGGCGGAATGAGCGATTGAAGAATGGACATGCCATGTGTCTCCTGTCGGATTTGTACGGGGCAGAGCGCCCCGGATCATCCAGTCTGATCTGATCGTCTTACGCTTTCGTCATTTGCATGCAATTCACGCAACAGCGCGACCGATTGGCGAAATTTACGGCAATTTTTCAGTAACATACACCCTCGATGGAAAACTGTTGACAGAAAAAGCGAACCATTTTCTAATTGGTTCACGCTTCAGGAGGTTCGAATCGGATGCCGCAGAACCGATTGCACGATAACGATCCATTGTTGGAGATCCGGGACTTCGAGCTGCGATTTCGCGGGCACGAAAAGCCCGTCGTTTCCGGTGTGAACCTCCGTGTCAGCGCCGGAGAAACCCTTTGCATCGTCGGAGAATCCGGGTGCGGCAAGAGCGTGACCTCGATGGCGATCATGGGATTGCTGCCCAAGGGGGCGGCCCGGATCGACAGCGGTCACATGCGGTTTGACGGGCGTGACTATGATCTGCGCCGCGAGGTTCTTGCACCATCCGCGCGTGGCAATCGCATGGCCATGATCTTTCAGGAACCGATGACATCCCTGAACCCGGCGTTCCGTATTGGCGACCAGATCGCCGAAGCGGTGCAATGCCACGAGGACGTGACCCGGGCGGAAGCGCTCGATCGTGCCGCCGCGATGCTGGCGCGCGTCGGCATTCCCTCTCCGCGCGCGCGGCTGCGCGATTATCCGCACCAGTTGTCCGGCGGGATGCGTCAGCGGGTGATGATCGCGATGGCGCTGGTCAACAACCCTGCCCTGCTGATCGCGGACGAACCGACCACGGCGCTGGACGTCACGATCCAGGCGCAGATTCTCGACCTGATCCGCGAGCTTCAGGACCAGTCGCAGATGGGAACCATCATGATTACCCACGATCTGGGCGTGGTTGCCGAAATCGCCACATCGGTCGCGGTCATGTATGGCGGCCAGATCGTCGAACGTGGCCCCGTGGGACAGATTTTCGACGATCCGCAGCATCCCTATACAATCGGCCTGATGGCCTCGATGCCCGCCCTTACCGGAGCGCGCGGGCGGTTGGCGACGGTGCCGGGCACGGTGCCCGGTATCAACGCGATGCCATCGGGCTGCCGGTTCCGCACACGCTGTCCCTTTGCCGCCGGCATCTGCGCCGAAACGCCCGAGATGCACGACATGAGCGAAGGTCACGGTGCGGCCTGTCACTTCGTTCCGCTGGACCAGCACCTGATGGTAAGCGCATGACCGATACGATCCTGCAAGCGCGCAATCTGGTCAAACATTTCAAGGCCAACGCCGGCTTCCTGCGTCCGGGCGACACGGTGCATGCGGTCGATGGGGTATCGCTCGACATTCGCCGGGGCGAGACCTTTGCCATTGTCGGTGAATCCGGATGCGGCAAATCTACGTTGGCCCGATTGCTGATGCGCCTGCTGACCCCCACCGCGGGCGAGGTGGAATTTGACGGCAGCCCGATCAGCGGTATCAAGGGCGCCGACCTGCGCCAGCTGCGGCGCGATCTGCAATTCATCTTTCAGGATCCGTTTTCATCGCTGAACCCGCGCCTCACCGTGGGCAAGCTGATCGGGGAGCCGCTGGAGTTGCATGTGCCCGATCTGACAGCGGCACAGCGGCAAGAGCGCGTGGCGGATATCCTGTCCAAGGTCGGGCTGATGCCGGAACACGCGGACCGGTATCCGCACGAGTTTTCCGGCGGCCAGCGCCAGCGCATCGGCATTGCCCGCGCGCTGGCCTCGGGACCCAAGGTGATCATCGGTGACGAACCCGTTTCGGCGCTTGACGTGTCGGTGCAGGCGCAGGTGATCAACCTGCTGGGGGACCTGGGGCGAGATCTGGATCTGACACTGGTTATTATTGCCCATGATCTTGCCGTGATCCGCCATATGAGTGACCGGGTTGCCGTGATGTATCTGGGCCAGATCGTCGAGACCGGACCGACCGATGCCGTGTACGAGACCGCCCGGCACCCGTATACCCGGCTATTGCTGGATTCGATCCCGGTGGCGGAACATGGGGCGACACGCACGGCAAAACCCATTGCCGGCGAAACACCCAGCCCGCTGAACCCGCCGACGGGCTGCCGGTTCCATCCCCGTTGCCCCCATGCACAGGACCTTTGCAAGACCGAGACACCGGTTCTGAGTGAAGATGCGCATGGCGTGGCCTGCCATTTCTGGCGCGAGATTGCCGAAACTCCGGCCCGCGCCGCCCCCAAACCCCGCAGCCGTGGGGCACAAACGCGGTTCGATCTATACCGCGCCGCCTCGGAAGGCGAAATGATCACCAAAAGAAACCAACAGGGAAACTCCGAATGACACACATGAAAACCACCCTTCTTGCCAGCCTGCTGAGCGCGACAGCCATCGGACTTGCCGCACCGGCGATGGCCGCCGACCTGCGCATCGCGCTGCAATCGGATGCAGACGTTCTCGACCCGGACCAGTCGCGCACCTTTGTCGGACGCATCGTCTACACCGCGTTGTGTGACAAGCTGGTCGACATCACGCCCGATCTGGAATTCGTGCCGCAACTGGCGACCGAATGGTCCTGGTCCGATGACGGCACTGCGCTGACCATGAAGCTGCGCGAGGGTGTAACCTTTCACGATGGCACCCCGTTTGACGCGCAGGCCGTGGCCGACAACATCACCCGCAGCCAGACAATGGAAGAGAGCCGCCGCAAGTCGGAGCTGAAATCCATTGCCAGCACCGAGGTTCTGGGCAGCCACGAGATCAGGTTCAATCTGACCGGACCGGACGCGACCCTGCTTGCGCAGTTCGCCGATCGTGCGGGGATGATGGTATCTCCGACGGCTGCGGCCGAAGCCGGTGCCGATTTCGGTCTGAACCCGGTCTGCTCGGGTCCGTTTTCTTTTGGCGAGCGGGTGGCGCAGGACCGGATCGTTCTGAACAGGTTCGCCGACTACTGGAACGCGGACGAGATCAATTTCGACAGCGTGACCTACCTGCCGATCCCCGACACGACCGTGCGTCTTGCCAACCTGCAATCGGGCGATATCGACATGCTGGAACGTCTGGCGGCGACCGACCTGGCACAGGCGAAATCGGACCCGGGCATTCAGGTCGCAAGCGCGGTGTCGCTGGGTTATCAGGGCATCACCTTCAACATCAACAACGGTGAAAAGGGTGACAATCCCTGGGGCAACGACAAACGTCTGCGCCAGGCGCTGAGCTATGCCATCGACCGCGAGGCGATCAACCAGGTCGTGTTCGAGGGGGCCTTTGCCGCCGGTAATCAGCCGGTGCCACCCAACTCTCCCTGGTACAATGCCAACCACCCGGTACCGGCCCGCGATATTGAGAAAGCCAGGGCGCTGCTGGCAGAGGCCGGATATGCCGACGGCATAGATCTTGAAGTGCAAGTGCCGAACACCACCGTGCCGCTCCAGTTGATGCAGGTGGTGCAGGCGATGGCCGCCGAGGCGGGGATCAACATCACGATCACCTCCAAGGAATTTGCCACCCTGCTGTCGGACCAATCCGCCGGTGACTATCAGGCCAGCCAGGTCGGATGGTCGGGTCGCGTCGATCCCGACGGCAACAACCACCAGTTCGTCACCACGAACGGCGGCATCAACGACAGCAAATATTCCAATGAAGAGGTCGATCGCCTGTTGAACGCGGCGCGTATCAGCAATGATCCTGCGGAACGCAAGGCCAGCTATGATGCGGCGCGCGATATCCTGAACGAGGATCTGCCACGCATGATCATGTATCACGAGACCTGGATCTGGGCGCTGGACGACTCGATCAAGGGCTTCATCCCCTACCCTGACGGCATGATCCGTCTCGAGGGCATGTCCAAGGTCGAATAATCCCTTCCGGCCCGCGCGATGCGCGCGGGCCACCGCTCCGAAAGATAGCTCATCATGTTGCCCTTTATCCTGCGCCGCATCGTGATCGCGATACCGACGATCATCTTGATCTCGATCTTCGTCTTTGCCTTGCAAAAGCTGCTGCCCGGCGATCCGGTGCTGGCCATGGCCGGCGAAGAGCGCGATCCCGAGGTGCTGGAATTCCTGCGCGAGAAATACCGCCTGAACGATCCCATTCCGGTGCAATACCTGACATGGGTCGGCAATGCCTTGTCGGGTGATCTGGGGGTTTCGCTGCGTACCAATCAGCCGGTGACCGAACTGATCGCACAGAAACTGCCGGTGACGATCCAGCTCGCTTTGATGGCGATTTGCTTTGCGCTGCTGATCGGCATCCCTGCGGGCATCCTGTCGGCGGTGAAAAAGGGCACCATCACCGATTATATCGCCAATGTGGTGGCGCTGTCGGGTCTGTCGATCCCGAACTTCTGGCTGGGGATCATGCTGATCCTGCTGGTATCGGTGAAATGGCAGTTGCTGCCGGCGTCCGGCTATGTGCCATTTTCAGAGGATCCGCTGAAATCCATCACCACGATGATCATGCCGGCCTTTGTTCTGGGAACGGCATTGGCCGCGACGCTGATGCGGCATACGCGCTCGGCAATGCTCGAAGTGCTGACCGCGGATTATATCCGCACCGCCCGCGCCAAGGGGGTGCTGGAAAAACGCGTGGTTCTCAAACATGCGTTTCGCAATGCGCTGACCCCGATTGTCACCCTGACCGCGTTGCTGTTTGGCGAACTGATCGCGGGTGCGGTGCTGACCGAACAGATCTTTACCATCCCCGGCTTTGGCAAAATGGTGGTCGATGCCGTATTCAACCGCGATTACGCGGTGGTGCAGGGCATTGTTCTGGTGACGGCCATCGGCTTCATCGTGATGAACCTGCTGGCGGATGTTCTTTATGTTCTGCTGAACCCGCGTCTGAGGGGACAATGACATGAGTGCGCAAGCCGATCCCGTCCTGGCGACCAAATCGCAGAGCCGCGTATGGAAAAAATTCCGCAGCCATCGCAGCGCGATGCTGGGCGGCATACTCGTCACCTTTTTTATCCTGGTTGCACTGGCCGCCCCGATCCTGCCGATCCCCGACCCGGCCGCAACCGATTGGGGGGCGGTGCGCAAGCCGCCAAGCGCGGCGCATTGGCTGGGCACCGACGAGATCGGCCGCGATGTGCTGGCCCGGATGGTCTGGGGCGCACAGGCGTCCTTGCTGGCGGGTGTGGTGTCGGTCGGTATCGCGCTGTTGCTGGGCGTGCCGCTGGGCATTCTGGCGGGTTATTTCGGCGGCTGGACAGATGCGATCATCTCGCGCTGTACCGAGGCGCTGCTGGCCGCGCCGTTCCTGATCCTCGCGATTGCGCTGGCGGCGTTTCTCGGGCCATCGCTGACCAACGCGATGATTGCCATCGGCATTTCCGCCATGCCGATCTTCGTGCGGCTGACCCGCGGGCAGGTTCTCAACATCAAGACCGCGGATTACGTGGAATCCGCCCATGCCATCGGGCTGCCCAATTATCGCATCCTGTCGCGATACATCTTTCCCAACGTGCTGCCCCCTATTCTCGTTCAGGCGACATTGACCATTGCCACCGCGATCATCGCCGAGGCGTCGCTGTCGTTCCTGGGCCTGGGCCAGCAACCGCCTGCCCCAAGCTGGGGTTCGATGCTGAACACGGCCAAGAATTTCCTGAACCAGGCCCCTTGGATGGCGATGTGGCCGGGGATCGCGATCTTTCTTGTTGTGCTGGGTTTCAACCTTTTGGGCGACGGGCTGCGCGATGCGCTGGACCCGCGCGAACACTGAGTATCGGAGAATTCATGTCTGACTTTACCACCCGCCCCGAAATTCGCGGTACTTTCGGGGTCGTCACATCGACACACTGGCTTGCGTCCTCTGTCGGGTTCGGCATTCTGGAAAAGGGTGGCAACGCTTTTGATGCCGCCGTGGCCACTGCCTTCGTGCTGCAAGTCGTCGAGCCGCACCTGAACGGGCCTGCGGGCGATATGCCGGCAATCCTGCATTCCGCTGAGACCGGGGAAACCACCGTGCTTTGTGCGCAGGGTGTCAGCCCGGCAGCGGCGACGATCGAGGCACATACCGAACAGGGGCTCAAGCTGGTGCCCGGCTCGGGATTGCTGGCGACGGTTGTGCCCGGCGCGTTCGACGGCTGGCTGATGATGCTGCGCGATCACGGAACGATGAGCTTGCGGGAGGTGCTGCAACCGGCCATCGACTATGCCCGCGACGGCCATCCGGTCCTGCCACGCGTCGCCGCGACCATTGCGGATCTGCGTGAGTTCTTCGAGACCGAATGGCCCAGCTCTGCCGCTGTCTGGACACCGGGTGGGCAGGCACCCGAGGCCAATACGCTGTTCAGGAATCCCGATCTGGCTGACACCTATGACCGGCTGGCGCGTGTGGCCGACATGACCGGGGGCGACCGCGTGGCGCAGATCGACGCCGCCCGTGCCGAATGGCGCGAGGGGTTCGTCGCCGAGGCGATCTTCGACTACCTCAAGGACGCCCGTGTGATGGATGTGTCCGAGGAAAAGCACAGCGCCATTCTGGCCCCCTCGGACATGGCCGACTGGCGCGCCACCTATGAAGAGACGCTGACGCTCGATTATCACGGCTGGACGGTTCACAAGACCCACGCCTGGAGCCAGGGGCCGGTGATGTTGCAGGCCCTGTCGATTCTCAAGCATTTTGACCTGGGCGCGATGGACCCCAACGGCGCGGAATTCGTGCACACGGTGATCGAGGCCATGAAGCTCGCCTATGCCGACCGCGAGGCCTATTACGGCGATCCGGATTTCAGCGAGATCCCGATAGATCACCTGCTGTCCGATAGCTACGGTGCCGAACGGGCCCGGCTGATCGATGCGACCGCTTCGATGGAGCAGCGCCCGGGGCGCGTGCCCGGATTCGAGCATCTGGCGGATGCCTATATCGCCCGCGCGCAACAGGATTTCGGGGTGGCCGGCGTCGCCGCGCAGGAGCCGACCATGGCGCACCTGACCGAGAAGCGGGGCGATACCGTGCATCTGGACGTGATCGACCGCTGGGGCAACATGGTGGCCTCTACCCCATCGGGCGGGTGGTTGCAGAGCTCGCCCGTCATTCCGGGGCTTGGCTTTCCACTGAACTCGCGCGCACAGATGTTCTGGCTGATCGACGGTCTGCCCAGTTCGATGGCCCCCAAACGCCGCCCGCGTACCACGCTGACGCCCTCTTTCGCGGAAAAGGATGGTGCGCGTCTGGTGTTCGGGACACCCGGAGGGGACCAGCAGGATCAGTGGAACCTGATCTGGTTCCTGCGCTTTGTCCATCACGGGCTGGGTCTGCAACAGGGGATGGACGCGCCGCTGTTCCATACCATGCATTTCCAGGGTTCGTTCTTTCCGCGGGAAGTGAAACCGGGCGAAATGATGATGGAGCCCGCATTCGACGGGCAGGTCATAGAGGCGCTGCGCGCGCGCGGCCACATCGTCACGGTGTCCGAGCCGTGGGCCGTGGGCCGGCTCACCGCCGCGATGCGCGAGGCGGACGGAATGCTGCGCGCCGCTGCCACCCCGCGTCTGATGCAAGCCTATGCGGTCGGGCGATGACCTGGTCGATCATCGCACACGATCCGTCGGACGGGGCCATTGGCATAGCCGTGGCCAGCCGGTTCTTTGCCTGCGGTGCGATGGTGCCCTATGTCGGCGCGAAAACGGCGGTCGCAAGCCAGGCGTTCTGCAACCCGGTCTGGGGCACCGAGGGTCGCGACCGGCTGCAGGCAGGCGAAGCGGCGCGCGACGTGCTGGCCGATTTCGTCAAACGCGATGCGGGTCAGGCGATCCGCCAATGTCACATGATGGATGCGCAGGGCGATTTCGTCGCCCATACCGGTGCGGATTGCACGGACTGGGCCGGTCATCTGATCGGTGACGGTTTTTCCGTCGCTGGCAACATGCTGGCGGGCTCGCAAGTGATCGAAGCCACAGCCGATGCGCTGGTTCAATCTCGCGATCTGCCTCTGCCTCAAAGGCTCCTCGCAGCGATGCGGGCGGGGGAAAAGGCCGGTGGTGACAAGCGCGGAAAACAGGCCGCGGGTCTGGTCATTCACCATGGCGAAGCGCATCCCTGGCTGGATCTGCGCGTGGATGATCACGGCGATCCGCTGGCGGAACTTGACCGGCTGCTGGATGTGGCGGGCGAACGCTATCTCTTTTTCGCCGACGCGATGCCCGGAGCACAACGGTTCTCGGGTCTTCCGACGCGCGAGGCGCTGGACGCGCGCATCGAGGCCGAGTACGATCGGCGGCTACGTGCTGGCCATGTCAGCCGTTCCCTGGCAACCGACCCCTGATACGAACAGATGGACACGCACCAGCAGCACACGAACCCGGACCAACACGCCAAATCCCAGATCCTGTCGCTGTTGTCCTCCGGCACGCTGGGTAGCAGTGGCCGTCTTCCCAGCGAACGGGCGCTTTCCGAACGGTTCCGGATCGGGCGGCGGCGGGTGCGCGAAGCCCTTGCACAGCTTGAGGCCGAAGGGCTGATCTGGCGCAAGCAGGGCTCGGGCACCTATGCGGGCAAGCCGGCGGATCCGACCGGTGAACTCGCCGCGCGCATCGCCGGTGAAACCAACGCGATCCAGATCATGGAGGCCCGCCTGTGCATCGAGCCCGAACTTGCGGCACTTTGCGCCGAAAGGATCAAGCCACCCGCCGTCGAACAGTTGCGCCGATTGGCGGCCCGGATCGTGCGTTCGCTGCCCAACAGCGAGAATGAGATCTGGGACGGCGCATTGCACAGGATGATTGCCGAAGAAGCCCGCAACAAGCCTCTCCTGACCTGTTTCGCCATGCTGGACGAAATCCGCGTCAGCGCCGATTGGCTGATCTTTCGCGCGCGGGCCCGTCCGCCGGGGTCTTTCGAACGCAGTCTGCGCCAGCACGACCGCATCATCGACGCGATCGCGGCGGGCGATCCCGAGGCCGCGCGCGCGGCGATGCATACGCACCTGAATGAACGGTTCACTGCCCTGCGCGCAGAGGTGACCGACCGCTGACGATCCGGAAGATTTGCCCCGGTCCATTCCTGCAGTCATCGGGGCTTCGAAGCGTTCAAATCCTGTAGGATCCCGGCGTCCGATTGGTCCATTTTCGAAAGGCGCGATGAAAATTCGCAGGCGCGGAAAACCCGGTTTCAAAGGCGATGTGTTCGATGCTGTCCTGTCCGTTTTGCAGGGCACGAATGGCCATGTCCCGGCGCAGCGCATCCTTGATCTCCTGAAACGAGGTCCCTTCCTCCTTGAGCCGCCGATTCAACGTGCGTGGTGTCATTTTCAGCGCGCTGGCCGCTTCGGGAAGCTGGCAGCTCTGCCACGCAGCACCATAGAGAAAGGCGCGCACCCGTAGCGAGCAGGTATGCGCCCGTGATCCGGTGAACATCCAGTCAAGCGGTGCCCGTTGCAGGAATGCGGTCGCCTCGGCCGGGCCGCGTGCTACGGGGCGCGTAAATTCGCGCGGGTCGAAACGGATGCTGGTCCGGGGCGCCGAGAACCGCACCGGGCATGGAAAAACCACCGCGTAATCGGCGGCGAAATCCGGGCGCGCAAAGGCAAAGCGCACCTCTGTGACCGGCAGTTCGAACCCGCCAAGCCAGGACAGCAACCCATGCGCCAGCTTGAGCAGCAGCATGTGACCGAAACGCTGTGGCCGAACCCCCTTCTCACAGGGGCTCAGCGCAAGGTCGATCGCGTCTTGGTTGCGCTGCAAATCCAGATGGAAATCGTCCAGCAACAGGTTCCAATAGGTCGAAAACCGGTAAAGCGCCGAGGTCATGCTGCTTGCCTCGCGCTGCACCGTGACGAGGTGTTGCAGGGCGCGTGGCCGGATGGGACGGCTCCACAGTCCCATCATTTCGTCGCCGGTTTCTGGCGCGGCAAGCTGATAGAGGCGCGCGATCTCGTTCAGTGTGATCCGCTGCTGCGGCATCATCGGTCCGACCTGAAGGCCCGAGCGCCGCAGCAGCGCATCCATCACCTCTTGGGTACAACGCGACCGGAGCGCATCGAGCCAATCCTGGATGAATGCGGCCGATACCGTGGTCAGGGATATCGGATCGTGATTGGTCATCTGCGGGCCCTTGGCGTAATCCGATACATTTTTGGCAAATTATGAGATTATCGGCAAGAGAAGCGCCCTTTAGATGACGTAAAACCATAGCCGCAGGACAGGAGGCCCGCATGTCATATCATCCCCCCTTTGAGGATTTGATGTTTTGTATCGAACACCTGTCACACTGGGATACGGTGTCGGCGATGGAGGCATATTCCGACCTGGACCTGACGGATATCGCCGCCGCGCTCGAAGGCTATGCCCGCTTTTGCAGTGAACAGATCGCGCCGCTGTCATCTGTCGGGGACGAGTCGGGCGCGCAGTTCCGGGACGGGCGCGTGACAATGCCCGAGGGCCATGCAAGTGCCTATGCGCAATTCGTGGAGATGGGCTGGCAGGCGCTGACCCATCCTGCGGAATATGGCGGCATGGGATTGCCGCGCGTGGCCGGTGCCGCCGGGGTCGAGATGCTGAACGCTGCGGATATGAGCTTTGGGCTCTGCCCGCTGTTGACGGATGGCGCAATCGAGGCGTTGTTGCTGACCGGTTCGGACGAACAGAAGGCAACCTATCTTGAGCCGCTGATCTCGGGCCGCTGGTCGGGGACGATGAACCTGACCGAACCACAGGCGGGGAGCGATCTGGGGCGCGTGGCGACCAGGGCGCAGCGGCGCGATGATGGCACTTATGGAGTCTCGGGGACCAAGATATTCATCACGTTCGGCGCGCATGACCTGACAGGGAACATCATCCATCTCGTCCTTGCCCGCACGCCCGAGGCCCCGGCAGGCCCGAAAGGGTTGAGCCTGTTTATCGTGCCGCAGAAACTGGTGGACGCGGATGGCGCGCCCGGTGCCGCCAACGCAGTGACCTGCGTGAGCATCGAGCACAAGCTGGGCGTGCGCGCGAGTCCGACGGCGGTGCTGGAATATGACGATGCGACAGGGTTCCTGATCGGCGAGGAGAACCGCGGACTGGAATACATGTTCATCATGATGAACGCCGCGCGGTTTGCGGTGGGTGTGCAGGGCATTGCCGTTTCGGAGCGGGCGTATCAGCGGGCGCTGGCCTATGCGCGCGAACGCGTGCAAAGCCGCCCTGTCAACGGCTCGGCCAAAGATGCCGTGGCAATCATCGAGCATCCGGATGTCCGCCGGATGTTGTTGCGCATGCGCAGCCTGACCGAGGGTGGCCGCGCCATGGCGGCGGCGACCGCCGGGCTGCTGGATATGGCGCATCACGGCGCGGATAGGCAAGCCGGCGCATTGGCCGAATTCATGGTGCCGCTGGTCAAGGGGTTCTGTTCGGAACGCGCGGTCGAGGTTGCTTCGCTTGGCGTGCAGATCCACGGCGGGATGGGCTTCATCGAAGAGACCGGAGCGGCGCAGCATTACCGCGATGCCCGCATTCTGCCGATCTACGAGGGCACCACAGCCATTCAGGCCAATGATCTGCTGGGCCGCAAGGTGATGCGCGACGGGGGCGAAACCGCACGGCGTTTCGCGGCGCGGATTGCCGATACCGAGGCCGCCCTGTCCGGGGGCGACGACACCGCGCAGACCATCGGCAGGGCGCTTGCAGAAGCGCGCGGCGCGTTCGAAACCGCGCTGGACTGGCTGATGGACCACACGCGGAGCGACGTTGACGCGGCCTATGCCGGGGCGGTTCCCTTTCTGACGTTGTCGGGCACCCTGGCCGCCGGATGGAAGCTGACCCAGGGGGCGCTGGCAGCGCAGGCTGCGCTGGACGCAGGCCAGAACCCGGAGTTCATGAGCCGGAAAATCGCCACCGCCCTGTTCTTTGCCCAGCATATCCTGCCGGAATGCCAGATCGAACGCTCTCGCATCGTCAACGGCGCGGCCAGTGTTCTGGCCACCGACTTCCCTGACTGACCCCTTCTGAAAGGACCCGAGCCATGAACGACGTCGTGAACCCCGACACCTATGAAAGTCTTGCCATTTCCGAACGCGACAATGGCCTTTACGTGGTGGCGCTGAATCGTCCGACCAAGCGCAACGCGCTGGACGTGGCCACCATCGAAGAACTGATCCGCTTCTTTTCCGGTGCCCGTATGGCGGGCGTCAAGGCGGTGGTTCTCGCGGGCGAAGGCGATCATTTCTGCGCCGGTCTGGATCTGATCGAACACTGGAAGGCAGACCGCAGCCCGGACGATTTCATGCATGTGTGCCTGCGCTGGCACGAGGCATTCAACAAGATGGAATATGGCGGCGTGCCCATCGTTGCCGCGCTCAAGGGCGCGGTTGTCGGCGGCGGTCTGGAACTGGCCAGTGCGGCGCATATCCGGGTGATCGACCCCGGCACCTACTTCGCCCTTCCCGAGGGCCAGCGTGGCATCTTTACCGGGGGCGGGGCCACGATCCGCGTGTCGGACATGATTGGCAAATACCGCATGATCGATATGATCCTCACCGGTCGTGTCTATCAGGGTCAGGAGGCCGTTGATCTCGGCCTGGCGCAATACATCGTCGAAGATGGCCGCAGCTTTGACAAGGCAATGGAGATTGCCGACAAGGTGGCGCAGAACCTGCCGCTGACCAACTTTGCGATCTGTTCGGCGATCAGCCACCTGAACAACATGTCCGGTATGGACGCAGCCTATGCGGAGGCCGTTGTCGGCGGCGTGGTCAACACGCAGCCCGCGGCCCGCGCCCGGCTCGAAGCCTTTGCCAACAAAACTGCCGACCGCGTGCGTCCCAAGAGCTGACATCGCGGCAACCGGAACCGGGATTGGCCATGACAGGCCGGTAGAATGCACCGGTCAGTGTCGATATCATTGCACGACTTCGGTTTCCGAGGCGTGCCGGCGCTGCCGGGCGCGCGACGAATGGATCGGTGGCGAATCTGAACGGGGGCAGAGCGTGAGCAGATGAAACGATGGATCGCCTTCGCCCTTCTGGCCTGTGCTCTGTTCCTGATCGCCGCCGAGATCGCATTGCGCCGTATCGGATTGGGTGACCCGCCGATCGCGGTGCGCGACGCGGAACTCGAATACCGCCTGGTTCCGAACGCCCGCTACGAGAGATGGGGGAACCGTATTGACATCAACCGTCACGGGTTTCGGGCGCCGGATCATTCGACCGGCGTGCCGGATGGCGAAACCAGGCTTCTTCTGATCGGAGACAGCGTGGTCTATGGCAACCACTTTCTCGATCAGGAGGAAACCATCGCCCTGCGGCTGTCTGCGGCGTTGTCCTTGCCGGATTGCACCGTGCGCGTGATCCCGATGGCGGTCTCCAGTTGGGGTCCGGTCAACCAGGCGGCGGCACTTGCCCGCCATGGAACCTTTGGCGCAACTGAAATCGCCATCGTGCTTTCGGCCCATGATCTTGTCGATACGCCCACCTATAATGGCGCATTGATCCCTTACCGCTTGTCAAAGCCCAAAGGCGCAATCGGAGACGCCGTGGAAGCGATATTGGAAAGACGGTTTCCCGCCGCGCCCAAGGAAACTGCCGAACCGTTCGAGACACGCGCCAAGGCAAGCCTGAATGCACTGAATTCGATACGCGAGCGGGCGCTGGCGGAAAATGCAAATCTGACCGTCATCTATCATCCCACCACGGATGAGCGCATATCCGGTATGTCCGATCAGGGGCGTCGTCTTGTCGATTGGGCAAGGCAGCAAGGGATCGGGGTGTTGGATCTGGGCGCGACACCCGACATCACCTATCGCGACAATATCCACCCGGACGCCGCTGGCGCCGCCGGGATCGCCAATGCGCTTGCCGACGAGTACCGGAGCAAGCTGGTCTGCGATACCAAGGGCTGACGGAGCTGCCCGATCCCTCAGCGCCGTGTCGGCGCATCACCCATGGCGACGCGCACCGCTTTTGATTTTCCTTTCGGTTTCAACCTTCCAGCGTCTGGTCTTTTCCGGATCCTCGGGTGTAAGAAACCGCATCGCCTGCATGATCCATTCCAGCAGAATGAGCTGTGGATGCGGGCGCAGAAAAAGACCATGCAAGGGATCGGGGACATGAAAGACTGGAGCGCGGCGGCAACGGCTCTCTACGATGGCGGATTGCGCCGGATGTTCATAGGCGGACAGTGGTGCGATGCGCGCTCGGGCGAGGTTATCGACGCGCGCAACCCGGCCGACGGGGCCCTGCTGGCAACCGTACCCAGGGCCGGCGCAGCCGATATCGATGCCGCAGTGACGGCCGCTCGCCAGGCATTCGAAGGCCCCTGGTCGAAATGGACGCCGTTCGAGCGGCAGGCGCTGCTCTTGCGCATCGCGGATCGGTTCGAGGCAGAATGGGAAGACCTCTGCCTGTCCGACACGCTGGACATGGGTATGCCGATCCAGCGCACACTGGCCAACAGTCGCAGGGTTCTGGGCATGCTGCGCTTTTACGCCGGGCAGGCGGTGGCCATCCACGGCGCCACGATCCCCAATTCGTTTCCGGGCGAAATCTATTCCCAGACCGTGCGCGAACCGATCGGCGTGGTTGGTGCGATCATTCCGTGGAATGCCCCGATTGCCGGATCGATCTGGAAAATCGCACCCGCCATCGCAACCGGCTGTACCGTGGTTCTGAAACCGTCGGAAGAGGCGTCGCTGACCGTCTTGATGATTGCCCGCATCATGCAGGAGGCAGGCCTGCCCGACGGGGTTCTGAATATCGTCACCGGGCTTGGTGCCGAGGCGGGGGCCGCGTTGGCCGAACATCCGGGCGTCGACAAGATCGTCTTTACCGGATCGACGGCGACGGGTCAGGCGATCGCACGTGCGGCGACCGGCAATCTCAAGCGGGTCTCGCTGGAACTGGGCGGGAAGTCTCCGGTGGTGGTCTGTCGCGACGCCGATATCGAAAAGGCCGTACCGGTGGCGGCCATGGCAGTCTTTGCCAATTCAGGCCAGATTTGCATCGCCGGGTCGCGGCTGTTCGTTGCTCGCGAAATCCATGATGAATTTGTCCGCCGCGTCGCCGATTATGCCGCCGCCCTGAAAATCGGGCACGGGATCAACGAGGATACGGATATCGGACCGATCATCACCTCACGACAGGCCGAACGTATCGCCGGTTACCTTGCGGCCGGCCCGCGCGAGGGTGCAGAGGTGCTGACCGGTGGGGCGCGTGCAAGAGGACCGGGTCTCGACGGCGGGCATTTCTTTCAACCCACTGTGCTCGGCGACGTCACCGACGAGATGAGCGTTGCGCGGGAAGAGATTTTCGGCCCGGTGATTTCGGCGCTGCCCTTTGATACCATCGACGAGGTCGTCGCGCGGGCCAACGCTACGCCCTATGGGCTGGCAGCCGGGGTGTTTTCCACTCATCTCGGCACCGCACACAAGCTGGCGCGTCGTCTCAAGGCGGGGTCGGTCTGGGTCAACATGTATCACGCCATTGATCCGGCGGTGCCTTTTGGCGGTGTCAAGATGTCCGGTTATGGTCGCGAAGGCGGGACTGAGCATATGGAAGAATATCTCGACACCAAGGCGATCTGGATCAATGCCGACTGATGTCCGCGTTGAACCGGAACGGTCGCGACGACAGAGGGAGTATTGACATGCATGTCGGCATCATCGGTGTTGGTCTCATGGGGCACGGGATCGCGCGCAACATTCTGTTGAAGGGCGGTTTCAGACTGAGTTTTCTCGATCATCCGGGCAACCAACCCACAGGCGATCTCGTCGCATTGGGGGCCGACGCCTGCACGACACCGGCGGACATCGCTCAAACGACTGATGTCGTGATCCTCTGTGTGACCGGGTCGCCGCAGGTCGAAGCGATCATCGCGGGCGATAAAGGCGTCGCGTCGGCGCTCAGGGCGGGCACGATCGTGGTCGATTGTTCGACCGCGCTGCCCGACTCGACCTTGCGCATGGCCGAGGTGGTCCGGCAGGCGGGGGGTGATTATCTCGACGCGCCGATGACACGCACCGCCAGACATGCGCATGAGGGCACGCTGAACCTGCTGGCAGGGGGCGAGGCAACGGTGCTGGACAGGGTCCGCCCGGTGCTCGCCGCGTTTACCGAAAAGGTCGAGCATGTCGGTCCCCTGGGACATGGCCATCGCCTGAAACTTTTGCATAACTATGTCTCGGTCGGCTTCATGACGCTGCTTGCCGAGGCCGCCGCGCAGGCCGCCGATTCCGGGATTGATCCGCAGGTTTTTGTCGACGTGCTCGCCAATGGCGGCGGCGCCAGCGCCGCGCTCGACCGGCTGGCCCCCTACATCATCGAGCAGGACCGGGACAGCCTACCCTTCTTTGTCTCCAACGCTCTGAAAGATATTGATTATTATCGCGACATGTCAAAAGCCGCCGGAGCCGCGACAACCGTTGCCGACGGGGTTTCGGACGCGCTGTCGATACCGGTCGATGCCGGACATGGCGAGGCTTATGTCCCCGAACTCGTACGTCTTTTCCGTCACGCCCGGGAGACCTGAAAACACCCGCCCCATGCACGTTCCAGGGGTTGCCACCGATAGTTGCCTTGTATAGCAACATGACACCTTAATTGGGAGGATTTCCATGACATTCGCATATCGCGGTCTGGCATCTGCCAGCCTTCTCCTTGCAATGGGCTTGCCCGCTCTCGCGCAGACAGATGTGAAGATCGGCTATGCCCTTGCACCCGACAGTCACTACGGCGTTGCCGCCGCCAGGTTCGAAGAGGTCGTGACGGCCGAAACCGGCGATGAATTCGCCTTCAAGCATTTTCCGTCATCCGGGCTGGGCGGCGAGCGTGACGTGATCGAAGGTCTGCAACTGGGGACCATCGAGGCGACCATCGTTTCATCCGGCACGCTTGCGAATTTCGTACCCGATACCGGCGTCTTTGATATTCCGTTCCTGTTCCGTGATCTCGATCATGCGCGCGCCGTGCTTGACGGACCGGTCGGGCAGGGAATTCTCGCGAAATTCGACGACATCGGCTTGCACGCGCTGGCATGGGGCGAACAGGGGTTCCGCCACATCACAAACAACCGCAACGCCATCGAAACCCCGGCGGATGTCGAGGGTCTGAAGCTGCGCACGATGGAGAACCCCGTTCACCTCGCCGCGTTCAACGCGATGGGCGCCGCTCCGACACCGATGGCGTGGCCCGAAGTCATTTCGTCGCTTCAGCAAGGGGTGATCGACGGGCAGGAAAACCCGCTCTCGGTCATCGTTTCGGTCAAGCTCGACGAGGTGCAGAAATATCTCACCCTCTCGGGCCATGTGTATTCACCTGCCGTATTGCTGGTGTCCGGGCCATTCTGGGCCGGGCTGGATGACGACCAGAAGGCCGTATTCGAAAAGGCCGCGGCCGAAGCCGTCGCCGCGATGCGCGACTATGTCGATAATGTGGAAACCACAGGTGTGGAAACGCTCAGGGAGCGGGGGATGGAAGTCAACGCCTTGTCCCCCGAGCAGAAAGCGGCATTCCAATCGTCGATCGCGAGCGCCTATGAAGGCTACTACCAGACCTATGGCAAGGATCTCGTCGACTCGATCGTGAATTTCGAGTGAGACCTTGGCGCCGGCATCAACGCGATGCCGGTGCAATTGCGGGAGCACGCGGTGAAACGGCTCGAACATACCTTCGTCCTGCTGAACGGCTGGGCATTGATCCTGATGTTGTCGGGAATGGCGATCATTGTCGGAGCCAATATCTCGCTGCGTTATGTGACCTCGCATTCGCTGCCCTGGGCCGATGAGGCTGCGCGCTATCTGATGATCTGGCTGACATTTACCGGCGCCGGACTGATCCTCCGGATCGGCGGCCATGTCGCGATCACCAATCTTCAGGACAGCCTGCCCGAAACCGGACAGAAAATTCTCAGAGCGGCCATTGTCCTGACCCTGCTGGCCTTTTTCTGCTTCATGGTTCAGGTCGGTGTGCAATATGCACAACGTATGCAGTACCAGGTCACCCCTGCCCTGCGGCTTCCGTTCAGCTATGTCTATGCCGCGATGCCGGTCGGGTTTTCCCTGCTGATCATCCATCTGCTGCTGATTGCCCCTCGCTTCATTCTTGCAGGCAGATACAAGCCACTCGATACCGACGCCTCGGACGGGGGCACATTGCCGGGCGGCGCAAATGGCTGAGGTCCTGTTTCCCGCCCTGTTTCTTCTGCTGGCCCTTGGCTTGCCCGTCGCCTTTGCGATGGCGATCTCCGTCTTTCTCGCGATCAGCCTCGCGTCGTCCTACCCACATCTCGTCGTGGTAAAGGAAATGTTCGCGGGCCTTGACAGCTTTCCGTTGCTGGCGGTGCCATTCTTCATCCTCGCCTCCGAAATCATGACCGGCGGTGCAGTCACCCATGCGATCCTGCGGCTGGCACAGTCCTTTGTCGGCCATATGCGCGGCGGTCTTGGCCATGCAAACGTCATCAGTTCGGCGATGTTCGCGGGCATTTCCGGCAGCGCCCTCGCCGATGCCGCCGGCCCCGGCACGATGATGATCCGGATGATGGAAAAAGGCGGATATGACCGCCCCTATGCCGGCGCCCTGACGATTGCCAGTTCCGTCGTCGGCCCGATCATTCCGCCCTCCATCACCATGATCATCTACGCCATGCAGGATCAGAATGTCTCGGTCGGTTCGCTCTTCATGGCCGGTGTTCTGCCCGGATTGCTGATCACGGTGATGATCCTGCTGGCCAACGGGCGTGTCAGCAAGAAACGCAACTATGCGTCCGGAGAGCCGATGCCGTCCCTCGCCGAGATTGCGTCCATCGCGCTCTATGCGGTTCCGGCCCTTCTGCTGATCCTGCTGATCGTGGGCGGTATCCGGTTCGGAGTCTTCACCCCGACCGAAGCGTCGGTGATCGCGGTGTTCTACGCGCTGATCGTCGGCATGTTCGTCTATCGCTCGCTCCGGCTGCGCGATCTGCCCGGTATCGTGCTGCGGGCGGCGCTGACCTCGGGCGCCGTGCTGTTGATCCTTGGTGCGGCCCGTGCGTTTGCCTGGGTGCTGATCATCGAAGGCGTGCCGCAATTCCTCGCCGAGACCATCATTTCGTGGAACCTGTCACCGATCGTCTTTCTGCTGGCGGTGAACCTGCTGCTGATCGTGTTCGGATTGTTCATGGACCCCCTGCCCGGGGTGATGATCCTCGTGCCGATCCTTGCCCCGATCAGCTATGCGCTCGGAATTGATCCCGACCATTTCGCGATCATCGTCATCGTCAATCTGACCCTTGGTCTCGCGACTCCGCCGGTGGGCAGCCTGATCTTCGTTGTCTCATCGACGGTCGATCTGAAACCCTCGACACTGATCCGCGAAATGCCGCCCTTCTTTCTGGCGCTGGCGGTGGCATTGCTGCTCATCACCTTCGTGCCGTTCCTGTCGACATGGCTGCCCACGGTCAGCGGCTTCTGACTCCGGTTCGATGGGCTGCGGGGTTTCAGCGACCGGGCGCGCTGCTCGGTCGCATTTCCGTACTGACCCGAAAAACCGGCGTTAAAGGCGTCAGCAGGTATAGTTGAGGCCAAGTCGTCCGCCATCGACATAGATGGTTTCACCGGTGATATAGCTGGCCTTTTTCGAGCAGAGAAACGCCACGACGTCGCCGATCTCACGCGCGGTTCCGGCGCGGCCCAGAGGTGTGCGCGACATCGCGACCCTGAACGCTTCGGGATTGGCATTCACACCGGCCATCATCTCGGTATCGATCGAACCCGGCCCCACGGCATTGACGCGGATATTGTGCTTGGCCAGCGCCAGAGCCGCCGCCTTGGTCAACTGCATCACCCCGCCTTTTGACGCGCAATAGGCCGGGATGGCCGGGATCGCCACCTGCGCATTGATCGACGACATGTTGACGATGGCCCCTTCGATCTTGTCCCCGATCATGGCCCGCGCGGCCATCTGGGTGGCCAGGAAAACACCGCGCAGGTTGATGTCGATCACCCGCTCCCAACTGGCAAGGTCGTAGTCCAGGAAATCACCGGGCATCGCCACGCCGGCGTTGTTGACAAGCGCGTGCAGCGGGCCGTGATCCCCGGCGATCCGGGCGAACAGGCTTTCGATCTGGCTGACGTCGCCCATGTCGCAGGCGATGGCGGCGACGGCCCCCAACCTGTCGCCTGCCTCGGCCACGCCCTCGGCGTTGATATCGGCCAGGATGAGATCAAAGCCGTCTTCCTTCAGGGCCTCGGCACAGGCATAGCCGATGCCCTGAGCGCCGCCGGTGATCAGTGCGAGTGGTTTTTGTGTCATCGTTCTATCCTTTGTAGCCATAGTCCTGCTCTGCCTGCTCCGGTGTGATGAACCCGGCGCGCAGGTCTTCCGCCACCCGGTCGGCGGCGCGATCTGCGGGTGTACCATAGCCGCCCCCGCCAGGCAGGCTCAGGCGCAGGCGCTGACCGTTCCGGACCAGTTGCCGACCCTTGCTGCGCAGGGCTGTCCCATCTGCGAGCTCGACCCGGCCCGGCGCACCTGTGCCACCGCCGTCACGGCCGCGCGCAGGATTGTCGACCCGATCGAACATCGCGTTGAAATAGAAATCGTATCCCGCGCGTGGTTCGATCTCGATGACCTGTCCCAACCCGCCACGCCATGTCCCCGCGCCACCCGACCCTTCACGGAGATCCTTGCGCCAGACAGTGATCGGGCCGACATGTTCGGTCGCTTCGACGCTCATCGTCGAAACACCCGAGGGAAAGGCCGTGGCCGAAAGCCCGTCAAGCGCGGGGCGTGCGCCGGTGCCGCCCGAGTTGAACATCAACACCTCGCGGTTGGGCAGTCCGCTATCCGGGTCGCTGGGCCGCGCGGAAATCTGGATATTCCACAGCGCGCTGGCCCCTTCGGCGGGAACGGTCGCGGGCAGTGCCTGATGCAACGCGCCCAGCACCACGTCGGGCACCAGGTGGCCAAGGACGTGACGCACCGACACCGGTGCCGGTCGCCTCGCGGCCAGAATGCAGCCCTCGGGCGCGGTGATCTCGAACGGTTCGAGCGAACCGGTATTATTGGGCACCTCCGGTGCGATTGCGCATTTCAGACCGTAACAGGCATAGGCGCGGGTGTAGACTTCGGGACAGTTCACACCGAAACGGCTCATCCCCGACGTGCCCGTGAAATCCGCCCGCAGCGTATCGCCGTTCACGTCGAGCCGGACCACCATCTGTACCGGTGCGTCATAGCCATCGACCTGCATCTGGTGGCTGAAACTGCCGTCCGGAACCCCGGCAATGGCCTCGCGTGTGGCCTTGCGGCTGGCGTCGATGATGAAATCGGCGAGACCGTCCAGATCCGCAATTCCGAATTCGCCCATCATCGCCTGCAACCGCCGGTCGCCGGCCTCGTTACAGGCGGCGAGCGAATACATGTCGCCCACAACCTGATCGGGTTCGCGCACATTGGCGCGCACCAGTCGGATCAGGTCGCGCGCAACCTCGCCACGCTCGGCGAATTTCATGATCGGGATCAGCAGGCCCTCTTCGAACACCTCGTTGCCGTCCGGACCGAAACCGCGCCCGCCGATGTCGACCACATGGGCAGTACAGGCAAAGAAACCGATATGCCGGCCATCCCGGAACGACGGCGAAACAACGGTGATGTCGTGCAGATGGCCGGTACCCATCCAGGGATCGTTGGTGATGAAAACATCGCCTTCGAAAATGTTCTGAGGACCGATTTCGCGCACGAAATGCGTGACACTCTCGGCCATGGCGTTCACATGCCCCGGTGTGCCGGTCACCGCCTGCGCCATCATGCGCCCCTGACGGTCGAACAGCCCGGCAGACAGATCCCCCGCCTCGCGAACCGAGGTGGAAAAGGCGGTGCGGATCAGCGTCGTCGCCTGCTCCTCGACAACCGCGATCAGGCGGTTCCACATGATCTGATAGTCGATGGCGGTGGGGGTCATGGCCGGTCTCCCTTGCGGATCAGGCGCAGGCTGCCGTCGCCCTGCCCGATGCAGCGATAGCCCGAGGTGACAATGGTTGTGGTCTCGCTCTCGACGATGATGGCGGGGCCTTCGACGGCGCGGCCGGGCGTCATGCTCGCGCGCTCGACCTCCTGCGCCCTGACAGTCTGGCGCAAGGCCGCGTCATAGAATTCACGCTGGCGCAGCGGCGCGACCGCCGTACCGCTGTCGTGGCGGGTTACCGGTGGCGTTTCGGGAAGGTGCGACGCAACCACAAGAGACCAGTTGGTGATTTCGACGCTGAGCCCGTCAATTATCCGACCGAACAATGTGCGATAGGCCGTCTCGAACGCGTTCAGTATCTCGGTCCGGTCACCGTCTGCAAAGATCTTGTGGGGCAAAGGCACCGGAATTTCCCAGCCCTGCCCGGCATAGCGCATGAACGCCGTCAGCCGTGTTGTGGTCTCGGCTTCCTTCGCGCCGTCCCTGACAAAGGTGGTGGCCTCTTCCTCAAGCTCAACCAATGCGGCATTGACACTGCTCGCGTCAAAGGCGTCGAGCCGCTGAAACAGCCCGCGCGTGGCCTCGTAGCTGAAGGGTGCCTTGAGAAAACCGATGGCCGATCCGACCCCCGCGCCGGGCGGAATGATCAGTTCGCGAATGCCAAGTTTCTCGCACAGCCGACAGGCGTGCAAAGGGGCGCCGCCGCCAAAGCCGATCATGGTGAAATGTTCGATATCTCGGCCGTTTTCCACGGTGTGCACGCGCGCGGCATTGGCCATGTTCTCATCCACCATTTCGGTGACGCCAAAGGCCGCGTCCGGGGCCGACATGCCCAGCTTTTGGGCCAGTTTGCCGCTCACGGCGGTGTCCGACGCGGCGACCGACAGCGGGATCGCCCCCCCGGCGAAATTGTCGGGATCAAGCCGACCCAGCAACAGGTTTGCATCGGTCACCGTCGGCTCTTCGCCGCCGCGCCCGTAGCAGGCCGGCCCGGGCTCTGAGCCGGCCGAGCGCGGGCCGACCTGGATACGGCCCAGCGTGTCGATCGACGCAATCGATCCGCCTCCCGCTCCGATCTCGACCATCTCGACCACCGGGGTGGACACCGTCATGCCCGATCCTTTCTTGAAGCGATAGGTCCGGGCGACCTCGAAGGTGTTCGCGGTCTTGGGCATCCCGTCCTCGATCAGGCAAATCTTGGCGGTGGTGCCGCCCATGTCAAATGACAGGACCGCGTCGCGCCCGTGCCCGCGGGCATAATCTGCGGCAAAGATGGCCCCGCCCGCCGGCCCGGATTCGAGCAATCGAACCGGCTGTTCCGCCGCGGTTTCGACCGAGATCAGCCCGCCGCCGGAATGCAGCATGAAGACGGGCGCGGTCACCCCCGCTTCGTCGAGTCGCCGCACCAGCCGGCCAAGATAGGCGGCCACCTGTGGCTGCACATAGGCATTGGCGATGACCGTGTTGAACCGGGGCAGTTCACGCATCTGCGGCGAGATCACGGAAGACAATGAAATCGACAGCTCCGGCGCTGCCTCGCGCAGGGCTTCGGCCATCTGGCGTTCATGGGCATCGTTGGCATAGGCATGCATCAGGCCGATCGCCACCGCCTCGTATCCACCCGCCAGAACGCGCCGGACCATCTCGGCGACCTCGGATTTGTCCAGTGCCAGCAGAACCTCGCCGGACGGGCCGATGCGCTCGGACAGCGTGAAACGATGCTCGCGCGCAACCAGCGGTTTGGGCAGCGAGAGATTCAGGTCATATTGTTCGAACCGGTTTTCCGACCGCATTTCGATGACGTCGCGAAACCCCTCGGTGGTGATGAACGCCAGCCTCGCCCCCCGCCGCTCGATCAGCGCATTGGTCACCAGCGTGGTGCCATGGATCACCTGCCCGATCTCGGTCATGGCAATCCCGGCCTTGTCAGCGGCAAGCCCGATCCCGTCCAGAATTGCCTGTTCGGGTTGTGCGTAATTGGTCAGCACCTTGCTGGTGGCCAGCCCGCCGGGATGGGACAGTGCGGCATCGGTGAAAGTGCCGCCGATATCAACTCCGACGCGGATCATTGGTTTGGTCATCGGTCAGATCGCCCTGATTATCTGGTTGGCGGTGAACGCGGACTGATACAGTCGCGACTTGAGCGGCGCGGCGGGCACCGTCGACATTTCACTCATCGGCAGCGGCAGGTCGGCAGGGTCCATGCCGGTCAGCAGATCGGACATGGTTTTCCCGAAGATGGTGCCGGTGGTGATACCCCTGCCGTTATAGCCGATCGGGGTATAAAGGTTTGGCGCGAGCTGATGAATGCGCGGCAGATGATCTGGCGTCATCGCGATCTGGCCGTCCCAGGCCTCTTCGAATTCGACCGGGCCAAGGTCGGGAAACAGGCGGGCGATCCGTTTCCGGGCCCAGCGATGCGTCAGCCCGCCATCCTTGTGCCCCATCACCTTGCCCATCGAACCGATCAGCAGGCGATCATGGGCATCGCGGCGCAGGTTGAACATGATCTGTCCGGTGTCCCAGACGCCTTGTCGCCCCGGCAGGATATACCCGGCTTCCGGGCCGAGCGGCTTGGTGGCAAGCTGAAAATAATTGATGACCGTAAAGATGCGTTTCAGCCCCGGCCACAGGTCGTCGGAATAGGCGTTCGTGCCCAGCACCACCGATCTTGCCGTCACCACGCCACCCGTTGTCTCAACCCTCCACAAGGGGCCGTCCTGGCGCAGTTTCATGGCACGCAGCCCGGTGCTGATCCTTGCGCCGGCCCCGAGTGCGGCACGGGCAAGTCCGCGACAATAGCCCATCGGGTTGATCGTGCCACAACGATGATCGACCAGCCCGCCGTGAAAATGGTCAGTGCCGATCAGTTCGGAGATCTCTTCCCGGCACAGCAGATCGACAGGCTCGCCCAGCTGTTGCCAGTCCTTGTGGCGGGCTTTAAGATCCGCGAAACCGCTGGGGCCGTGCGCTGCGTGAATCGTACCGCTGCGGGTAACTTCGCACCGGATCTGGTGTTTCTCGATCAGCGAAAAGACGATTTCCGGCCCCTTGCCAAACAACTTGATAAAGCGCGGGCCGTAGCTATCGCCCAGCACTTCACGCACCTTGCGTGGCGGCAACCAGACCCCTGCGTTGACCAGACCGACATTGCGGCCCGACCCGCCATAGCCAATCTGCTCGGCCTCGATCACATGCGCCGACAGACCCTTTTCCGCACAATGCAATGCTGTCGACAGGCCCGTGAAACCTCCGCCCACGATGGCGACATCCACGGTGGTGTCCTGGTCCAGAGATGCGCGAAAATCCGGCTCCTGCGCCGACACATCCCAAAGCGATATGGCATCATGTGCGCTCATGGCTTGATTCTCCTACGCCGAGACGGCTCTCATCTCCAGACAAAACGTTGCACGGCGATTCTCTCCGTGTCAATATACGCAATAGTTGTTCTTTATATCAGCACAGGAAGCAGGATGTCACAGCTCAAGACCTCTTCGGCACAGATGGTGGCCGATGCACGCGCGCGCATTAACGAGATTGAAACCGAGGATCTCATGGCCATGCTCGATGATCCGAACGTGGTGGTGGTCGATATAAGGGACGTGCGCGAACGTCAGCGCAGCGGTTATATCCCGGGCAGCTTTCATGCGCCGCGCGGCATGATCGAATTCTGGGTCGACCCCGAAAGCCCCTATTTCAAGGATATCTTTGGCCAGCGGGACAAGACCTTTGTCTTTCATTGTGCCTCGGGCTGGCGCTCGGCGCTGACAACGGCGACGCTGCAGGACATGGGGTTTGAGGCCTCGCATCTCAGGGAAGGTTTCTCGTCCTGGGAGAAACAGGGCGGACCGGTGGAGTTCCCCGGAGCCAAATCCTGAGCCGTGGCGAAGCGTTTCGCGACAAACCCGGCTCAGCTGACACTCTAAATGGCGCGCAGCTTGTCCGACACGCTGCGCGCCGCATGCACAACCAGCGTGCCATAGCGCTCTTCTCCGTTTTCGGGCAGGTTTATATCCGGCAGCGAGATGCCCAATGCCCCGACAGGCTCGCCCCTGGGCAAGGTGATGGCCGCTCCAAAGCTCAGGATACGGTCGCGGAACTCACCGGTATCGAACGCATAGCCACGCTTGAGCGTAAGTTGCATGTCCTTTTCCAGCGTCGCAGGGTCGGTGATCGTGCGGTCGGTATAGGATTCCATCGCGACGCCGATCTGTTTGCGCAGGTTTTCGAAATCCGCCGCAAGGATCGCCTTACCTGTGCCCACGCAATGCAACGGCGCCGTGCCGCCGATGGCGTTCCAGGAACTGATCGGCTTTTGACTGTCGACCTTGTCGATATAGACAACCGACAGGTTCTCGCGCACCGCCAGGTAAACGGTTTCACCGGTTTCCCGCGACAGAAAGCTCAACTCGGGGGCGGCCAATTCCCGCAGTTTCAGGTTCTCGACCCGTGCACGCCCCACGCGCCACGCCTTGAGCGTCGCCGCATAGGTCTTGTCGGGAAGGTGCTGAACATAGCCCAGCGTCGTCAGCGTCTGCAACAACCGGAACGTGTTCGACTTGGTCAGCCCCAATTCCCTTGACAGATCGGTGACCCCCTTGCCCTCCTGTGCCTCGGCGAGGTTTTCAAGGATCGACAGCCCCTTGGACAGGGTGGAATCCACCCTGGGTTCTTTCCGCTCGCCTGAAGTCATCTGGGCCCGTTCCTGTTTTGCGCAGGGTAGCAGCTTGGCCGGCGGTTCGGAAGATGGCGGATCATGGCTTCGTATCGGCCGGCGACCGATGTGCCATTCCGGGCACCCGGTCGTGTATCCGCCTGATGGCGAGTGGCATGTCATGTGAATGTCACCCGCCATCAGGACAGTAGATACATTGATGTCCTTTGCATCCGGCATTGTGGCAACGAGTTTGAGAGAGGCCAGCCGCGCAGCAATCGGAAGCAGCTTGCAATGCGCAAGGAACAAAAATAGAACTGCGCCTAGTTGAAGGAATCCCCGATATGTCCATGTTTCGTACCGCTCTCATTCTGGGGCTGCTGTCGGCAGTGGGACCCTTTGCAATCGACATGTACCTGCCCGCGATGCCAGCCATTTCCGCAGGGCTTGGGGCGGAGGTTGCGGAAGTTCAGTACACCTTGATTGCCTATTTCGTAGCTTTCGGCGTTGCGCAACTCGTCTATGGACCCTGGGCCGATCAGGCGGGACGCAAGGCGCCCATGTATGTCGGAATCACCGTGTTCCTCCTCGCCACAGTCGGCTGCGCATTGGCTCCGTCGATTGATTGGCTGATTGCGTTCCGCGCGTTACAGGGTGTGGGCAGCGCGGCCCTGATGGTGGTGCCCCGCGCGGTGATCCGCGATCTGCACACCGGAGCGGCCGCGACGCGCTTGATGGCGATGGTCATGCTGGTGATCTCGGTATCGCCGATGCTTGCGCCCCTTGCCGGTAGCGCGCTTATCATAATGGGCGACTGGCGGCTTATCTTCTGGGCGCTCGCCTGTGCCGCGCTGATCAGTCTTCTGTTGACGGCAACCGTGCTGCCAGAAACCCTGGCCCCGGAAAACCGCATACCGATCAACCTGAGCAACCTTGCGAAAGGGGCCGGAATATTGCTGCGCGATCCGGTGTTCATGGGGCTGACATTTGTCGGAGCCTGCGGCTTTGCCAGCTTCATGGTCTTCATTGCCAGTGCCTCTTTCGTGTATACAGAGCAATTCGGACTTGGTCCGACCCAGTTCAGCCTTGCCTTTGCGGTCAACGCGATCGGGTTTTTCGCGGCATCGCAGGCCGCCGCGCCACTTGGCGAACGCTGGGGCGCGCTTACGGTCATTCGATGGGCGTCAATCGGTTTCGCCCTGTCTGCCACCCTGCTTTTCGCAGTGCTGTCACTTGGTTTCGTCAGTCTTGGAATCGTTATGACGGGTCTGTTTGCGGCCAATGCCTGCCTGGGCCTGATCATCCCGACGACGATGGTCATGGCGCTTGATCCGCATGGTGAAATTGCCGGGCTGGCCTCTTCTCTGGGTGGCACATTGCAGATGGTGACGGGCGGGTTGATCGTCGTTCTAAGCGGAGGGTTTTTTGACGGAACGGCGATTCCGATGGTGGGTGCGATTGCGTTCTGCGCGCTGGCATCCCTCGTTCTGGCCCTGCTGACCTTGCGCAGCATGGCGCGCGTGGACGTATCGACACCGACCTGACCCGCCGACCACGTGGCCCGAACCGGATATCGGTTTCAGACAGCCGAAGCCACACTGCCGGACGCCCCCTGAAGATACCAAGGCACAAGAAAGCTGCGGGAGCCTGCGCCCCGGATTCGGCGCCCAAGAGCATGGGTCGTTGACTGGAACCCGCGTTTGGGCGGGATTTTCATCGCCGATGAGACCAATTGCGCACCCTGGTCAGGCACACCTGGGCCCTCCGCGCCGCTGATCGCCTCTGGAATAAGCACGGTAGCGCAAAACACTGAAAACGCGCCGATAATACGGAACAGCGCGGATGTTCCGGACAAGAAAACGATCTCAAGAAAATCCCTTGGTTCAAATAATTTTCCTATTGAGAAGAAAATGTTTTGGAAAATTGGCATTTTCCCTGCATCATAGAAAAGGTCGTTCGACCAATCCGTCTGAATTGGTCCATGCGGCGCGGGCATTGGTCTTCTGAGGGACGACCCTGAGTCCGCCAACGGCGTCCGGGGCGAACCCGGCGTTAGAACAAAACCAAGAGGGAAGACAAAATATGTCACTGGACATAAGTAACATCTATGCGGAACAGGTGACGCTCAACTCACTTGTGCAAAACCTGCTATATGCATCGGGCACGGTGGGCGCGATCCTCGTCGTGGTCGGGCTTCTGATGATTGACGCCGGTACCGCACGTCGCAAGAGCCTGTTCAATTCCACCATCGAAAAGACCCTGGGATTTTTCCTGGGATTTGCCACCTACTACGTCATCGGCTTCGGGTTCTGGGCCGCGCAATATTACATCATGGTTGACGGCACCCTGATGGATTCGATCAAGGACTGGTGGATTGGTGGCGCGATGACCAACAGCCTGGCGCACCAGGTCGATCCAGCCGTGTTCCCCGGCCTCAACACCTTTCAGATTTTCGTCTTTTTCCTGGCCGTCTTTGCCGGGATCATCAATATCCTGCTGCACTTTTCGGTTGCGGAACGGATGAAGCCCGCCGCGTATTACATTACCTGCGTGGTGGCGACCGTGGTGTCGTCGGCCCTGAGCCTCGCGACCTGGGGTTCGGTCGGACCGCTGACCAATCTGGGTTTCCACGACTTCTTTGGCGTGGGCTTTGTCTACATGTTCCCGGCCGGGATGGTCCTGGTCTTTGCACCGATGCTGGGCGCACGCCCCGGCATGATGGAACCGCATCCGCGCGTCTCGGCCTATCTCGCACCCAGCATCGGGCTTTGCGCTCCGGGTCTGCTGTTGATCTTTGCCGGTTTGCCGACGGTCATCCTGTCCTGCCTGTTCTTTTTCGACCCCGAAGCGATGGCGGTCAGCGTGACCATGGCGGAAACCAGTGTCGGCGTGGCACTCAACAACTATGCCCTGGTTTGGGCAGGCGGCGCGATCACCGGGCTGATCCTGGCGTATTATTCCAGGAACTATGCCTACACGCTGCTGGGTCCGCTCGCGGGTTATGTGGCCGGTGCGTCCGGATTTGACGTCTACCTGCCCTGGCAGGCCCTGATCCTCGGCCTCATCGCCCCGCTGGCGGCATATGCTGTGTATGAGTTCACCCTCAAGCGCGGGATTGACGAACACAAACTGTTCCCGCTCTTTCTGGGGGCCGGGACGCTGGGCATGGTCTTTCTCGGCATCTTCAAGGCCGGCACGCCGCGCGGCGGATATCTGGGCATCGAAGAAGGCGCTTATGCCTTCCAACATGGCGAGATATCACTGCTGATGCAATTGGTGGGCATTGTCGTCTGCGTCGGCACCGGCGTCGTGACCGCCCTGATCCTGTCGGTGATCCTCAAGGCTACGGTTGGTCTCCGGGTTGACGAAGACGATCAGATCGACGGGCTGGATATGCTCTACTGGGAGCTTGAGCCTGACGTCATCACCCATGCGGACAATGTGCCGAACCCGCGCACTGCCGCGCGCTCGGGCAGCACAGCCGGAATGCCCCCGTCGGCCGACGCCGTCGCGCGCAGCTAGGCAACCCGTAAAATCACAAAGGCCCCGGCAATGCACCGGGGCCTTTCGCGTTTGTGAACGACTGTCAAAGACGCATCCGGCTTGCTGCCCGCCGACCTACCGGGATCCGGTTGAGGGGCATTTCTCCTGAATTTCCCGCGTCTTGACCGTTTTTTGGAAAGTTGGCGCTTGCACTATTCCCGCATCATCAGCATTCACCGCACCATCGCGCAGATTGGTACGTTTTATATCCAACTCCGCTTGTCGCCTATCGGGTCGATGTTCTACGATGGCACAGGCCAGCGCCACCACCGCCGCGACGGAAACACGTATGAATCAAAACAGAAATACCGCTTTCTCCAACGATCAGAGCGTCGGAAAGACGGTTCGCATCGTCGTGGACAAGTTGCTGGTTCGCATCCAGTCGGGAGAATACCCGCCGGATTCCCGCCTGCCGAGCGAGCGGGCCCTTGCCGCCGAACTCGGCGTGTCACGCAACACCGTGCGCGAAGCTCTGGATGTGCTGGAGAGTCGTGACATGGTAAGACGCAGACAGGGCAGCGGCAGCTTTGTCACCTTTGAATCCTATCGCACCGAGGCACCGTTGCCCGGCTCGGTCGGGGAACGCACCAGTCCGCTGGATCACCTGATCGTCCGGTCGATCATCGAACCCGAAATGATACGGCTGGCGGTCATGAACATGACACCGCGCGATCTGGAAGAATTGGCGCAGGTGGTGGCGCAGATCGAAGCCGTGCGCACGGACCTGAATGAATTCATCCGCTGCGAAGAGGCGTTCTATCGCTCGATCGCGCATGCCACGCGCAATCCGCTGCTCGAAGCGTGTTATGATCTGACGATCGAGGTTTGCCGCCAGAGTTTTCGCACCGCACTGATGCGCAAGCATCTGACACCGGACCGGATTCAGAGCTATCAGGTGCGGTTCAATTCGCTTTTTAACGCAATCGCGACCCGCGATGTCGAGGCGGCGGTGGAAATCACCAAGCTTCATCTGATCGAGGAACAACGTCTGTTCCTGCACGACACGTAGCCCTGGGAGGATCAGATCATTGCGTCACGGGCCAAAAGGCTGGCGGGTGATGCACCGGTCTCGATGCGCTGCTGCCAAAGCTGGCCCAGCCGTTTCATATGATCGCGCAGGCGCGGCTCGTGCCGGTCCAGCCAGTCCGGAACCGAGCGGAACTCGGCGATCCGTGCTCTGCCCTCTTCGATCCGAACCACGGGCCAATCGCCGATCAGCGCATTGTTGATGCCGAACATCTGCTCGCCCCACCATCGCGCCGGGCCAAAAGCATGCGTGACCGGCTCCATCTGTTTCATCGTGGTCAGCACCGAAACCGGCGAGACAGAGGCGACCTTTTCGACGGCGGCATGCCAGATTTCGAGAATTGCGACGAATTCCCAACTCACAGCGCTCCAGCTTCCGGGATACCGGGCGTTGTACTCCTTGAAGAACTCGCTGGGCCGATTGAAGAAAAAGGCCTTGCGCGCCAGCTTGGGATCGTCGAAGTCGGGGAACTGGAAAATCGTACCTTCCATGAAATCCTGCGATGTCCGCTCAACGACGCGCTGATAGTGATCCAGTGTGCAGGACAGAATGCGACCCTTGAAGCCCGCCGAATAAGCGTATTCGGTCATCGCGTGCACCATTGGCGTATAACTCGTGCACCAGCAGAGCACATCCGGACGCTCGGCCAGCATGGGGTCGACGATGGCGGCTACATCGGTCTGTTGCGGATCGTAAAGGATGTCCTTGACCACGGGCAGGTTCGCGGTCTCGAAAGCGGCGCGATAGGTCGCCGTCGACGGCAAGCCCAATGCGTCCTTCTGGCTGCACATGGCGACGCGACGCCGTTGGGGCTCATTCTCGGCCAGCCATTCGACCCCGGTGACGTTGAACACCGGATGCACCTCGGACGGCGCGATCAGGTAGCGCGTGTCCGGCGACAGATCACTCGGCAGCAGGGTCGAGGTCAGAACGCGGTTCCGTGTCAGGAAAGACCTGAGCGGCGTAAAGGTATCGCCCCCAAGCATCATCAGCAAACGCACCTGTTCGGTCAGGACCAGATGGCGCGCGCCCTCCATGGCGCGTTCCGGGTCATAGCCACAGTCATAGGATACGATTCGCAACGGATAGCGCCGACCCCCGATCAGGATACCCCCGGCGCGGTTCAGCCATTCGGCCCAGAGCTGACACCCGTTCAGACCCGGCAACCCCCAAGAGCTTACCGGGCCGGTCAGCGGCGCGAGAAATCCGATACTGACAGGTTCGTTCATGCCCACCCGATCATTGGGAAAGAGCGACGAAACAGCGATGTTATGGGCGAAACTTGAACCTAGCATACCAATTTCTACCACTGGCCAGCCCAAATTCAAGCGGGCATCCACTTTACCCTAAGAGAAATAAGTTACCTGATGTGAAAAAGTCATTGACATAAAGGGACCACAGAGGCGAGATTTGGTTCAACCAATAGTACCAATTCACGCATGCTCAGCACGGGAGAGAGACATGACACAGAAACGGATAGCGATCATCGGTGCGGGACCATCCGGCCTGGCACAGCTTCGCGCATTCCAGTCGGCGGCGGAAAAGGGAGAGGAAATCCCCGAAATCGTCTGCTTCGAAAAACAGGACAACTGGGGTGGGCTCTGGAACTACACATGGCGCACCGGCCTGGATGAAAACGGCGAACCGGTACATTGCTCGATGTATCGTTACCTGTGGTCGAACGGCCCCAAGGAAGGTCTGGAGTTCGCCGACTATTCCTTTGAGGAGCATTTCGGAAAACAGATCGCGTCCTACCCGCCGCGCGCCGTTCTGTTCGATTATATCGAAGGCCGGGTCCTCAAGGCCGGCGTGCGCGACCTCATCCGTTTCAACACCGCTGTCCGCTGGATCACCTATGACGAGACTTCGGGCAAATTCACGGTGACGGTTCACGATCACAACACCGATCATGTCTATTCCGAAGAGTTCGACCACGTGATCTGCGCCTCCGGGCATTTTTCCACGCCGAACGTCCCTTATTACGAAGGCTTCGAGAGCTTTAACGGTCGACTGGTCCATGCGCATGATTTCCGCGATGCCCGGGAGTTCGCCGGCAAGGACATCCTCGTTGTCGGTGCCTCCTACTCGGCGGAAGACATCGGCTCGCAATGCTGGAAATACGGAGCCAAGTCGATCACGTCCAGCTATCGCAGCGCGCCCATGGGCTTCAACTGGCCCGACAACTGGGAAGAAAAGCCCGCCATGCAGAAGGTCAGCGGCAACACCGTGTATTTCGCCGACGGCACCACCAAGGACGTCGACGCCATCATCCTGTGCACCGGCTACAAGCATTTCTTCAACTTCCTGCCCGACGACCTGCGCCTGAAAACCACAAACCGGCTGGCCACAGCCGATCTCTACAAGGGCGTCGTTTTCGTGAACAATCCCAAGCTCTTCTATCTGGGCATGCAGGACCAGTGGTTCACGTTCAACATGTTCGATGCGCAGGCCTGGTGGGTGCGTGACGCGATCATGGGCAAGATCGATATTTCGGGGATCTCGCGGGAGGAAATGCTGGCGGACGTCAAAGAGCGCGAAGAACGCGAAGAGGCCAGCGACGACGTGAAATATGCGATCCGTTATCAGGCCGATTATATCGAGGAACTGGTCGCCGAGACCGATTATCCCAGCTTTGACATCGACGGTGCCTGCCAGGCATTCTACGAATGGAAAAAGCACAAGGCCGAAGACATCATGGGCTTCCGCAACAACCGCTACAAATCGGTGATGACCGGAACCATGGCCCCTGTGCACCACACCCCGTGGAAAGACGCGCTGGACGACAGCATGGCGGCCTATCTGGCCAATTGAGCACCGTATCCCGCGACGGCACGTGCCGCCGCGGGATACATCTGCCGTCGGCGACCAACCTGGCTGAAGAGGTCATTCGTATGCCTGTGGTCCTGGCCGCGGGCTTTTTCATTTTGAGCTATTTCCCGCCGCAAAAAATCACGACATGTCCGATCCTGACCCATTCCTGTCTGAATGTGACAGCGACTCTGCGCTGGTTCTGGCGGAATATGGGTCAAAGGAGTCCGAATCTATGCACTACTCAGGGTTCAAGGTCATCAAGGAGGCGCTGACCGGTCATCGTGGCTGGGGCCCGGCCTGGCGCGACGCCACGCCCAAGGCGCAATATGACTATGTCATCATCGGCGGCGGCGGGCACGGATTGGCGACGGCCTATTATCTCGCGAAGGAATTCAAGCAGGCGCGCATCGCGGTCGTCGAAAAAGGCTGGATCGGCGGCGGCAACGTCGGGCGCAATACCACGATCATCCGCTCAAACTACCTGCTCGACGGAAATGAACCGTTTTATGAATTCTCGCTTCAACTCTGGGAAAACCTGGAACAAGAGTTGAACTATAACGCGATGGTCAGCCAGCGCGGCATTCTGAATCTGATCCATTCGGATGCGCAACGCGACGCGTTCATCCGGCGCGGCAACGCGATGATCCTGAACGGGGCCGATGCGGAACTGCTCAGCACCGAGCAGATCGTGGCGCGCTATCCTTTCCTGAACGTCAACAACGCCCGTTTCCCGATCAAGGGCGGGTTGGCGCAGCATCGTGGCGGCACCGTGCGCCATGACGCGGTTGCCTGGGGTTATGCCCGCGCCGCAGACAGTCACGGCGTCGATATCATCCAGAATTGCGAAGTCACCGGTTTCCGGATCGAGAATGGCGCCTGTACCGGTGTCGAGACTTCGCGTGGCTTCATCGGCGCAAAGAAGGTCGCGGCCTGCGTCGCCGGGTCTTCCTCGCGGCTGATGGAGAAAGCGGGCATGCGGCTGCCGATCGAGAGCCATGTCCTGCAAGCGTTCGTGTCCGAAGGTCTGAAACCTCTTCTCCCCGGGGTGATTACCTTCGGCGCGGGCCACTTCTATTGCAGCCAGTCCGACAAGGGCGGGCTGGTCTTTGGCGGCGATATCGACGGCTACAATTCCTATGCCCAACGGGGCAATCTGCCGGTGGTCGAAGATGTCTGCGAAGGCGGCATGGCGATTTTCCCCAACCTTGGGCGCGCACGCCTTCTGCGCATGTGGGGCGGTATCATGGACATGTCGATGGACGGCTCGCCGATCATCGACCGAACCCATGTGGACGGGCTCTATTTCAACGGCGGCTGGTGCTACGGCGGGTTCAAGGCAACCCCGGCTTCGGGCTTTGCCTATGCGCATCTGCTGGCCACCGACACGCCGCACAAGACTGCTACCGCCTATCGTTTCGACCGTTTCGCCACCGGGCACATGATCGACGAAAAAGGCATGGGCAACCAGCCCAACCTGCACTGAGCGAGGACAGGACATGCTGATCAATCACCCCATTCTCGGCCCGCGCGACGCCGGCGAGTTTGTCTACAAGGGCGACGCGTCGCTGATCCAGCGTCCGGACTGGCAGGCCGATGATGCGGTCGCGCAATTCATCGACTATGGGTATCTGCGCGACAACCCGGCCGGACTGCACCGTGAATTGTGGTTCCACGAACAGGGCGACCGGTCCTGGCTGGTCGTAACCCGCGACACCACCACACATGAAATCACCAAGGTAGAGCTGGCGCGCGATGTCGCGCGGGCCGAGGGGCGCTCGAAATGACCGGCAAGACCCGACTGAGCGGCGGTCTGATCGACCGAAGCAAACCGATGTCCTTTACCTTTGACGGCAAGCGCTACAGCGGCTTTGAAGGCGATACCCTCGCGTCGGCGCTGCTGGCCAATGGCGTGCGGCTGATGGGGCGCAGCTTCAAATATCACCGCCCGCGCGGCCCCATGACCGCCGGGTCCGAAGAACCCAACGCCATTGTCGAGCTGCGTGACGGGGCGCGCAAGGAACCCAACACACGCGCCACCACGGCCGAGCTGTTCGACGGGCTGACCGCGACATCGCAGAACCGCTGGCCATCGCTCAAGTGGGACGCACTGGCCGTCAACGATCTGCTGTCGCCGTTTTTTGCCGCCGGGTTCTATTACAAGACCTTCATGTGGCCCAAGGCGTTCTGGGAAAAGCTCTACGAGCCGATGATCCGCAAGGCCGCCGGGCTTGGCTCGCTGTCCCATGAGCCTGATCCCGATTGCTATGACAAGGGATTCCTGCATTGTGATCTGCTGATCATCGGGGCCGGACCTGCCGGTCTTGCCGCCGCGCTGACGGCGGGCGAATCCGGTGCACGTGTCATCCTCGCGGATGAAGATTTCCTGCTGGGCGGCCGCCTGAATGCCGAGACCGGATTGCTCGCCGATCAGACCGGCGCAGGCTGGGCCGCCGAAACCGTCGCGCGGCTGCGGGCCATGCCCAATGTCCGCGTGATGGCGCGCAGCACCGTGATCGGTGCCTTCGATCACGGCATTTACGGCATGGTCGAACGGGTCAGCGATCACCTGGCGGAACCGGCCCCCGGCAAGCCGCGCCAGATCCTGTGGCGGATCTATTCCAGACGCGCAATCCTTGCCGCCGGTGCGACCGAACGGCCCATCGTGTTTGAAAACAACGACCGGCCCGGCATCATGCTGGCCTCGGCCATGCGCAGCTATGCCAACCGCTGGGCCGTCACGCCGGGCCAGTCGGTGGCGATCTTTACAAACAACGACGACGGGCACCGCACCGCGACAGACCTGCACGCCAAGGGTGTCAAGGTCACGGTGATCGACACCCGCCCCGATGCGGGGGTGACGCCGGACTACCAGGTCCTGTCCAGTGCCCATGTCATCGACACTGCCGGGCGGCTTGGCCTCAAACGAGTCGAGGTCATGCAATCGAACGGCGAAACCCGGACCCTGCTCGTTGACGGGCTCGGCGTGTCCGGGGGATGGAACCCGAACGTGCACATGACCTGTCACCAGCGTGGCCGCCCGCAATGGGACGAAGCGCTTGCAGCGTTCGTGCCTGGCGGAACCATGCCCACCGGCCTGATTCCGGCGGGCGCGGCCAATGGCGTCTTCAGCACCCATGGCGCGCTGACCTCGGGTCAGGCCGCCGCCACCCAGGCATTGACCGATCTCGGGATCGACGCCGCCGCGCCGGACCTGCCGCAGGCCGAGGATGCACCGGTGCGGATCGTGCCCTTCTGGCACGTCAAGGGCGCCAAGCGGGCATGGGTCGATCAACAGAATGATGTCACCGCCAAGGATGTGAAGCTGGCGCATCAGGAAAATTTTGTCTCGGTCGAGCATCTCAAGCGGTATACCACCCTGGGCATGGCCACCGACCAGGGCAAGACTTCGAACATTGCCGGCCTTGCCATCATGGCCGAGGTCGCGGGCAAGCAGATCCCCGAGGTCGGCACCACCATGTTCCGCCCGCCCTATACGCCCACCGCGATGGGTGTGCTGGCAGGCCGCTCGCGCGACGCCGACTTCCGCCCGGTGCGCAAGACACCCAGCCATTACTGGGCCGAGGAGCAGGGCGCGGTGTTTGTCGAGGTCGGCATGTGGCTGCGGGCGCAATGGTTCCCGAAACCCGGCGAAACCCATTGGCGCGAAAGCGTCGACCGCGAGGTGCTGCAAACCCGCAAATCCGTGGGTGTCTGCGATTGTACCACGCTGGGCAAGATCGATGTGCAGGGCAGCGACGCGGCAGCATTCCTCAACAAGGTCTATGCCAACGGGTTCGCCAAGCTGGCTGTGGGCAAGACACGCTATGGCCTGATGCTGCGCGAGGACGGGATCGCCATGGATGACGGCACCGCCGCGCGATTGGCCGAAGATCATTTCGTGGTTACCACCACCACCGCCAACGCGGTGCCGGTCTACCGTCACATGGAATTCGTGCGACAGGTTCTGTTTCCGGACATGGATGTGCAACTGATCTCGACAACCGAGGCGTGGGCGCAATATGCCGTCGCCGGTCCGAATTCACGCAAACTGCTGCAAAAGATCGTGGATCCCGAATTCGACATCTCGAACGAAGGCTTTCCCTTCATGGCCTGTGGCGAGATCACGGTATGTGGCGGGTTGCGGGCACGGCTGTTCCGGATCTCGTTCTCCGGTGAACTGGCATTCGAAATCGCGGTGCCGTCGCGCTACGGCGATGCGCTGATGCGCCGGTTGATGGATGAGGGCAAGGAATTCGACGTGACCCCCTATGGCACCGAGGCGCTCAGCGTCATGCGGATCGAAAAGGGGCACGCGGCCGGCAACGAGCTGAACGGCACCACCACGGCCAACAATCTCGGCATGGGACGCATGGTGTCCAAGAAAAAGGACTCCATCGGCTCGACGCTCTCCGAGCGCCCCGGCCTGAACGAGGACGATGCACTCAAGCTCGTCGGGTTCAAACCGGTGAACAAGGACAACAAGGTTCCCGCCGGCGCCCACCTGATGACCAAGGGATCGCCCGTCGATGCCGCGCACGACCAGGGCTATATCACCTCGGCCTGTTACTCACCGAATCTCGGCTGCCATATCGGCATCGGTTATCTGAAATCCGGCGACACGCGTCTGGGCGAGGTCGTGCGCCTCGTCAGCCCGCTGACCGGCGTCGATCATGACGTCGAAGTGGTCAGTGCCCATTTCGTCGACCCAGAGGGGGAACGTCTCCGTGCATGATCTGAAACCCCTGACACCGCTCGGGGCACACGCGCCCCATGTCGATAAAATAGGCCCTGTCACCCTGACCGAAGTCGTGTCCGTCGCGCTGGCGTCGGTTGCCGCGCGGCTTGGCGCGGAAGAGGCCGTCCACGAGGCGCTGACCGGGCTGCTGGGTGCGTCCGCCCCTGCCCCGTCGCGCCACGCGGGTGGTACGCTCTCCGCATTCTGGACCGGTCCAGATCAATGGATGGTCGAAGCACCCATCGACACCCACGAGGATCTCGCGCACCGCTTGTCCGAAGAGCTGGCCGGCAAGGCGAGCGTCACCGAACAGACCGATGCCTGGTGCCGGTTTGATCTGACCGGAGACGCCCTGCCCCGCGTGATGGAGCGGCTCTGCGCGGCGGATGTCGGGCAATGGCAGGGCGGCGAGGTGCAACGCACGACCATCGATCACCTGGGCTGTTTCGTGGTCTGCCGCGATCCGAAGCACCTGTCGGTGATCGGTCCGCGCAGCTCGGCGGGGTCCCTGCACCATGCGCTGCTCGCGGCCTGCAGGTCGGTGTTCTGAAACCGGGTTACACCGAGGGCACCGGACGGTTGCCCTCGGTCCTGTAGAGGTTGATCCGCTTGCGGTCTTCCTGCGGGCTCAGCCCGTATTCGGCGCGATAATGGCGGGTGAAATTCCTGACGCTGGCATAGCCCACCGCCGCCGCCACATCCGCCACCGCATCATTGGTATACATCACGATTTGGCGCGCTGCCTGCATCCGAAGCCAGCGAAAATAGGTGGTCGGATTCTGCCCCGTCGCCTGTTTGAAGGACCGCTCAAGGTGGCGCGGCGAAATCTTCAGCCTGTCCGCCACCTCGCCCACGGCAAGCGGCAGCGACAGGTCCTGTGTAAAGATCGCTATGGCCTGCGCGACCACCGGCGAGAGGTCATCCTCGATACCACTCTGAAGGTGGACCGGCACCGATTGCTTGACCCCGATCTTGCGCATCATCGGATGCTGGAACCAGCACGCCACCTCGGTTGCCACATCACCGCCAAGGGCGGAATCGATGAAGGTCAACGCCAGGTCAAACGCCGCCGCCGCGCCGGACGCCGTCACACAGCGCCGCGACACCTCGATCACCTCGTCGCTATAGGCGATCTTGGGAAATTCGACCGCAAAAGCGGCCTCGTAGCACCAGTGCACCGACAGCCGTTCGCCCGGTACGGCCGCACTCCGCACTAGCGGGAATACCCCGCCGCTGATCGCACCCAGGGTTGTTGATCCGTGACGCGACAGGCGGCGCAGATGTGCGGCGCTGCGGGCATTTGCAAAGCGGCCCGACGGCGCTGACAGCAACAACAGGTAATCCATCTGTTCGATCGTATCCAGCGTGCGGCCGGGCTCGAACGGAATGTTCGCGCTCGACAGCACCGGTCCGTCGCTTTCGGCGATCAGCATCCACTCAAAGGCGGTCTGCCCGGAAATCTCGTTCGCGGCGCGCAGGGGCTCGATGACCGACGTCAGACAAGCCATCGGAAATCCGGGGAAGAGCAGAAAGCCAATCGTCTTAGGCATGGGATCCAATCTCTGACCAATCAGACCAATTTTTAATGACAGGAAAACTTTTTTGCAATGCAGTGAATATCCGCTAGACTTGTTGCTGGTAGAATTTGCCGCGCGAAGCGACTAGAATACAGAGGGCCAGCCTGCATGAACGCTGAAACATCCAAGACCATGACCAAGCTTGTTCAAGACCCTCACAGCCTGCGCGACGAGCGTGAGAAAGTATTGGAAGTCGCCATCGGCCGCGAAGTGCGTGCCTATCGCAAGCAGCAGGGAATCACTGTTGCGGAATTATCGCGGCTGACCGACCTGTCGATCGGGATGCTGTCCAAGATCGAGAACGGTAACACCTCGCCTTCCCTGACCACATTGCAGGCCCTGGCCAACGCGCTTTCAGTGCCGATTACCTCCTTTTTCAAGGGCTTCGAAGAACGCCGCGAAGCCGTGCACACCAAGGCCGGCGAAGGGCTGGAAATCGAACGCGCGGGAACCCGCGCGGGACATCAATACAACCTTTTGGGCCATATCGGCGCGAATTCCAGCGGTGTGATCGTCGAACCGTACCTGATCACGTTGAACAGTGAATCCGACACGTTCAAAACCTTCCAGCATGACGGGATCGAGATGCTCTATATGCTGGAAGGCAAGGTCGGCTACCTGCATGGCAAGCAACACTATCCGCTCGAACCCGGAGACACGCTGTTTTTCGATGCCGACGCCCCACATGGGCCCGAAGTGCTGACCGAACTGCCCGCCCGCTACCTGTCGATCATCTGCTATCCGCAGAAAACCTGAGGTGCTGCGTCACGGCCCCTTCCGCCAGACATTTCATTCGCTGGTCCCTGACCCGGGAACCCGGGCTGCGGAGCGCCTTATGGTGTGATGCCAGCGGGCTGCGAACCCCGGGAATGCACCGCCCCCCGCGCCTCCTTCTCTTGGTGGTGTGGACGCGTGGAGGGTATGCTTTGCCTTGAGCCCGATGATCAGAGCTGGAAAATAGTGTTTGCGGCAAAGGCAATTGCAACGCCTGCGGCCAGAGCCAGATAGGGTTTCATCCCCGCCTTGCGCACCTTCAGATCACGTGAGGTCACGTGCAAGTCTTCCAGCATTGCCTTTGGAAACTGGCCCTTGTCCTGAACGTAATGCCGGAAAACAAAGACCGGCAGGATCAGTGCCGCGGCAATAATGCCCGACATCAATGTGCCTTCGCCCCAGACGTTGGCCCCGGCACCCAATAGCATCGCGTTGACGAAGCTCAGGCCGACACCGATCGCCATCAGCGGCGTCGGGCAGCGCCAGGGGCGCGGTGTGTCGGCGCTGTCGATCCGGTGGATCCAGCCTGCGTTGAGGTTCAGGAAGTTGAAGATCAGGTAACAGCAATTCGACACCGCCAGCACGAAAAGGTAATCCGACATCATCAGCAGGATCAGGTTGAAGCCAAGGTCGGTCCACATCGCGGACGTCGGCGCACCGTGGCTGTTGACCCCACCCAGGTAGCGCGGCAGCCAGCCGTCGACCGACCCCTGATAGAGCGTGCGCGACGAGCCTGCCATCGAAGTCATGACCGCGAGCAGCAGCGCCAGGATCAGCATGATCACCATCAGCGAGAAGACCAGCGATCCGCCGCCAACCATGCCCGCCATGGCACCGGCCACGGCCGAACCGTCGACGATGCCCTCCTGCAACATACCTTCGACACCGAGCACACCCTGGAATGACAGTGGCACCAGCGTGTAGACCACAATACAGAGCAAGCCCGCGAACAGGATCGCGCGGGGCGTGTCATAGGCCGGGTTCTTGAATTCGGACGTGTAGCAGATCGCCGTTTCGAAGGCATAGGCCGACCAGGCGGCAATAAAGAGACCGCCCAGGAACAAGGTCCAGCCCGGAATGTTCCAGACGCCTTCGGTCACGTTACCGGCATCGTCGAAGGCCAGAGGTCTAAGCGGCGTCAGGTTCTCGACAAGTACATCGCCAGTAACGAGCGGGACGATACCGACAATCAGCAGCGGCAGGACCACTGCAAGTCCGATGATGGTCTGAAACTTGGCTGCGCGCTGAACCCCGCCGTGTTGAACCGCAAAGACCAGCAACAAGAGAGCGGCTCCCAGAACGAAGGTGGCGTCGATCCTGAGACTGAGGCCGGATTTCAGGCCGTCTAAGTTGACCAGGGTGATTTGCCAGCTGCGGATCGCCGACTCCGGCTCAAAGAACACGTTTAGGATATAGCCTGCGGCAAGGCCGCCGCCAATCGCGAGCACAGGCGTCCAGGCCAGCCAGTTACACCACACAGAAAGCGGCGCCAGAAGGCGACTGTAGCGCACCCAGGCCGCAGCGCCATAAACCGATGCGCCACCACTCTTAGACGGGAAGAGTCCTGCGATCTCGGCATAAACGAAGGCTTGCAGGAAGCCGAAGCTCACTGAAATGATCCAGATCACCCATGACGGGTTTCCGATCGTGGCGGCGATGCCGCCGATGGAAAACAGCACGAGCGCGGGCACCCCGCTTGCGAGCCAGAAGGCCTGAGGCCATCGGATCGCGCGGTGCAAGCCCTGCGTGTCAACCGGCCCAGCCGGCGCGGAAACATCTACTGGCATTTTTTCTCTCTCCTGTCCGTGTTCGGCCGTTCGTGACCGCCTTCTCGTTGCGGTCCGGGTCATAATTCGCACAACAACACCCGGGCCCGGCGCCGGGTGTACAGGTCTGCGGGCACAATCATCCGATGTCTTCCGCAACCATGTACGAAAGGATCGTTCAGATGCCGTTCAAATGATAAAGCCTCCGAAACCGATCCAGGAGCAGCCGGGTCATTTCTGCAGTGGCGGCTCCGTGTCCAGATCCGGCCAGACACCCGGAGAGGTTGGCAAGCCGTCGTCAAAGCGGCTGAGATACTCCAGCATCTTCGGGCGATTGTCGATGAATCCCTTGTAGGTCGCCAACTCGTCGGGCAGGTCGCGCACGACCCGATGCAGGCGGCGGCCCCATTTCGGGATGGTCACGAGATCCTGGAACGCGATCAGGTAGCAGCGGATCGGGAACAAGAGCGCGTTCGAGCGTGGCAGGCGATAGAAGGTCTGCAACTCCACGCGCAGATGTTGTTTCGCCCCGATATTCTCGGGAGTCAGCGTGGTCTTCTGGACGCCCCATTTGTGATAGTTTTCGGGGCTGGTGTCCAGAAGCGGGTTTACCGTCATGGTCCAGTTCAGCCGCCGCGCCGGGGCCCCCTGCTGAATGTTCAGAAGAAACTTGAGCGCCCGTTTGAAAATGCCCATTTCATGCGCCAGCGGCACCGGGGCGTGCCATTCGAAAAAGTCCATGCCGATGTCGAAGTCGAGCGACCAGTCCGCCTGGGTGGTGACCATGCCCGCGTCCATATACAGCATCTCGCCCCGCTGATCGAGCACCGCGAAATCGCCCTGTGCCTGACGCGTGATGTATTCCAGCGGTCCGCAGGGCAGCGTGGTCTCGTCGAGGAAGGTAAAGCTGTGGTCAATCCCCATCGGCTTGTTGATCCAGCGCCAGCGGTCGCCGTCGCGGTGCAGTTCGAACAGGTCCGGATAATCCTCGGACTTGCTGACCATGATGAGTTCCAGCGTGTCCCACCCCGCCAGCGTCATATGTGGCAGAGACTGGCAGCGCAGCGGATCCTCGGCCAGAACCAGCGCACGGTCCTGCATCTCCGAGACATAATGTTCGTCCACATCAAAGCGCATCTCGAAAACCGACCCCGCAGGCCCGCCCCGGTGTTGCTCCATATTCACCGAGTACATGTAGCTGTCTTCGTGAAACGGGAATGGAAAGCGCTTGATCGCCCGGTCCGAGTTGTGGAACGAGTAATCATCGCGGAAAGTTTCCGTGTTGAATTGCAGCGTCATCGTTGCCTCCCCTATCGGTCCAGAACCAGCGCCTTGCCGACAAAGCGGCTGACGCAGGGCATTATTTTCTTGCCGCTGGCATGTTCTTCATCATCCAGCCAGTGATCGCGGTGGATGAATTCCCCATCCGCTTCGACCACATCGGTTTCGCATTGGCCGCAGGCCCCGCCACGACACAGGAACGGGGCATCGACGCCGCAACGTTCCATCGCCTCCAGCAGGCTTTCGTGCTCACCCACCTGGATGACCATATCCGACTTGCACAAGCGTACCTCAAAGGGTTTGCCGGGCTGCGGCGCGAGGAATTCCTCGGAATGCACGTTTTCATCCGGCCAGCCATGCGCCTGCGCCGTTTTGTGTACCCATTGGATCATGCCCTGCGGGCCGCACACGTAGACATGCGTGCCCAGCGGCTGACCATCCAGCAGATCCTCAAGCGCGATCGCCTGTTGCTGGTCGTCGTAATAGACATGCACCTTGTTCGGGTGGCGCGAGCTCAGCTCGTCGGCATAGGATCCGAGCGCCTTGCTCCGGCACGCATAGTGCAGTTCCCACGCGCCGCCCATCCGCTCAAGATGCGCGATCATCGCCATGAAGGGCGTGATGCCGATACCCCCGGCGAGAAATACGTGCTTTCGTCCCCGCAGGTCGATCGGAAACAGGTTCACCGGATAGGTGATCGTCATCGCGTCGCCGACCTTGACGTTGCGGTGCATGAACAGCGAGCCGCCCCGGCCTTCGTCATCGCGCCGCACCGAGATCGCATAGATCGACTGATCCGCCGGGTCGGACATCAACGAATACGGGTTCAGGCGGGTGCGCCCGGCATCCTGCATCTCGACAACCGTGTGGGCACCGGCGGAAAAGGGCGGAAAGGCCGCGCCGTCCCGGCGCTTGAATTCGAACCGTGTCACCAGATCGTTCAGGGGCACCACAGCGCTCACCTCGACCTCGATTTTCTCGGCTCCGGCTTTGGCTTTCTGGGGGGCGGCGGTCATTTGTACAACTCCACGGGTTCTGGCACGTTTCCGGGATCCTCGGCATCGACGCGGACCCCCTGAAACGCTGCCAGCCTGCGCGAATAGTGATCGCGCACGAACAGGTTCAGACCGCAATGCGAACAGACAAACGGATCTGTCATCACGTCCTCGGTGATGCCCTTGCAGTGAACGCATTGCATCCGGCGTGCCACGGATCCGCGGTGTTCCGTCTGGATCGCGGTGTGCGGGATGCCGGCGTTCATCGCCTCGTTCTGTGCCTGCCCCATCAGGCCCTCGGTTCCCGCCAGATAAACCTGAAGCCCCATATGCGCGTCCGACAGGATCCGGCGGATACGTGGGATCGAAGATTCGTAACTGGGTGCGACATGCAGGATCGCGGGCTTTCGGGTCCGGAGTTTTTCGACAAAGGTCTCACCGGTGCCCTTGGGTATGAAAATGATGTGCGCGGCGTGAAACAACTCGGCATCCTGCGCCGCAAGATCGAGCAGCGCCTCGGCGCCCTCTGCGTCGGCAATCATCAGGTGGCCCTTGCCCGGACGCGGCGTTAGCGTGCCATAGACCGGACGGCTGCGAATGCTTTCGGGGAATTTGAATTTCGACATGCTGCCGTTTCTCCCTGCGGATTTTAGGTGGCAAAAAGGCGCGGCCCCGGGGGCGCGCGCCTTTCGCAGTGTCGGGTCAGCCCTTGGCGGTGCGGACCTTCTTGTCCTTGTCGTAAAATGGCATTTCCTCGGCGACACAGGGGATTTCGGTCCCGTCCGCGTTGCGCACCATCATCTTGGTGCCCGGAACAGCGCAATCCACCGGCATCCGTGCGATGCCAACCGTATGATCGAACAGATCGGAGCGCATGCCATAGGTCACCACGCCGACCTTTTCACCATCCTTGAGCAGTTCCGCTCCTTCGTCGGCAGCGGTGGTGCCGTCGAGCCGGACACCGTAGATCTTGAACCGCTCCTTGCCTTCCAGCGCATAGTGGTTCTCGGCTCCGCGGAACCCTTTCTTGCCTGGCGACACGGTGAATTCCAGCCCCAGTTCCCACAGCGAGTCGCCGCAGGGGTCGTTGTCGAAAGGATAGGTCTCGGAGTTGTCGCCGGGATAGAACAGCAGGTAGCTTTCCGTGCGCAGCAGGTCGAGGGTCGAGAACTGGACCGGGCGGATACCCATGTCCTTGCCGTCTTCGAGGATCGCATCCCACAGTTCGATGGCGTGGCGACCCTCACAGAAGATCTCGTAACCGCGTTCACCGGTGTATCCCGTGCGCGAGATCATCACCGGTTTGCCAAACAGCTTGGTCTGGATGATGCCGAAATAGGCAAGGTCGCGGATGCCCGGGATATGCTTGGCAAGGAAATCCACCGCCACCGGCCCTTGCAGCGACATGTCATGCAGATCGTCATCGAAGATCATCGAGACGTTCTTGCCGTAGGCTGCCATGGCCAGGCTCTCATGACCGGTCCCGGTGCCATGCACCAGCAACCAGCTGTTGACCGAGAGACGATAGATCACGCAATCGTCGATAAACAGACCACGGTCGTCCAGCATCGCGCCATAGACCGCGCGGCCGGGCATAAGCTTGTCGACATTGCGAGTGGTGGCGCGATCGATCACCGCCGCCGCATGCGGCCCGCTCAGGTGAATTTTCTTGAGGCCGGACACGTCCATCAGACCCGCCTTGGTGCGCACCGCTTCGTAATCGGCCTTGGCGCGCTCGTCCGACTGGTCATAGAACCAGGCCGTCCCCATGCCGTTCCAGTCTTCCAGCTCTCCACCGATTTCTGCATGGCGCTGTGCCAACGCCGACGTTCTGTAGATGATCGCCACGACGCGTCTCCCTCTCTTGTATCTGTTTGAGCGTAGTGAGACCCAATCCCGCGAAAAAATCAATCCCTTGGTTCATATTTTTTTCATGTTGGGAAACTTATCAAGTATTTCAAAGTCTCACCGGCGCCCGAATCACGGGCACGTTCCGGTGCGGTCCTGCTGTATTTGCGGGCAGCGGCCTATATCACGTCCTGGATCATCAAATCCTGGCCGTCATCCTGACGGGCGCCGGTCTCATACAATCATGTCGTGGATATGAATTGCCCATGATTGCCCCGGGTGTCATCTTTGGTCTCGGCAGAAACCGTATCTGGCTAATCCGCGCAACCGAGTCCGTCACAGACACAAGAATGCAGGCTCTGAATCGTTGAAATGTTCAGAAAAGCGTCGTGTGCTCCCGAGTATCGTCTTTCAGGTATTTCTGGCTTTCCGTCAGATTTCTGACCCAACGCCGGACCGGACGTTCATGCTGTTCGCGGCGAATGCCAGGTCAGAGCCCATGTCGGTCATTTTGATTTCATGCTGCGCCCGCACACGGCGGCGAATATTCTGCACAAGCACGAGATGGCATGACGCGGTGCGACGGCGATTTCGGCCGTTCGTGAACCTCGCAGAATTTTTGAAGCCGGCAATTCACAGGTCGCGGGAC
>NZ_JBGFGP010000005.1:0-333 GCF_041224545.1 Sedimentitalea sp. XS_ASV28
CGTCGGCATGCCCGCCTCTTGCTCCTTGATCATCCCGATAATCTGCGCCTCGGTAAAACGGCTCTTTCGCATTCGTCTGCTCCTTCAAGGTTGGGCAGACTCTACATCATGATGAGGGATTTCGCGGGGGGCAGGTCATGGACATTCGCGTAAATGGTTAAAAAATCGAGATTCACGAAAGCAATCTTTGTGATGGCTAGGTCATGTTGACAAATGGCGGAGCCATAGGCGGATAGATGTGATGTCGATGAAGCCAAGGAAGCTCTCGGCGGTCTTGTCGTAGCGGGTGGCGACGCGCCGGGCGTTTTTGAGCTTGTTGAAGCAGCGCTCGAC
>NZ_JBGFGP010000010.1:0-409 GCF_041224545.1 Sedimentitalea sp. XS_ASV28
GCGCAAAAATTGGCTGTGGCGGGCGGTCGATCAGGACGGCTTCGTGCTGGACGTTCTGGTCCAATCCCGGCGCAACAAGTGGGCAGCTCTGCGCCTGATACGCAAGCTGCTAAAGCAGCAGGGCCATCCGCCAAGAGTTCAGATCACCGACAAACTTCGCTCATAGCAGGCGGCAAAGCGAGAGATCATGCCAGGGGTCGAGCAACGCTGCCACAAAGGCTTGAATAACCGGGCTGAAAACTCACACCAACCGACCCGAAGGCGCGAGCGAATCATGAAGCGGTTCAAATCAGCTCGACTCTTTCAGCGTTTTGGTTCCGGCCATGACCCGATCGCAAACCTGTTCCACCTGCCGCGCTTTGGGATGACATCCGCAGACTTTCGCGAACTCCGCGCCGCGGCCATGGAT